>CAKTOK010000003.1 GCA_934589835.1 uncultured Oscillospiraceae bacterium
CAGCATATCGGCGCCTATCAGGTGGAGATCCACGGCAAGCCCATTACGTTCCTGGACACCCCGGGCCACGAGGCCTTTACCTCCATGCGCGCCCGCGGCGCCATGGTGACGGACATCGCTATTCTGGTGGTGGCCGCCGAGGACGGCATCATGCCCCAGACCGTGGAGTCCATCAACCACGCCAAGGCCGCGGGCATCCCCATCATCGTGGCCATCAACAAGATGGATAAGCCCGAGGCCAATCCCGAGCGCATCAAGCAGCAGCTCACCGAGTACGGCCTGGTGTGCGAGGAGTGGGGCGGCGACACCATCGTGTGCCCCATCTCCGCCAAGACCGGCATGGGCGTGGACAATCTGCTGGAGATGCTGACGCTGACCGCCGAGGTGGGCGAGCTGAAGGCCAACCCCAACCGCGCGGCGCAGGGCACTGTGATCGAGGCGCGGCTGGACAAGGGCCGCGGCCCCGTGGCCACGCTGCTGGTACAGAACGGCACGCTGCATCAGGGCGACATCATCATCGCCGGTACCTCTGTGGGCCGCGTGCGTGCCATGGTCAGTGACAAGGGCCAGCGCATCACCGAGGCCGGACCCAGCGTGCCCGTGGAGATCACGGGTCTGAGCGAGGCACCCTCCGCCGGCGCTACCTTCAACGCCGTGGCCGACGAAAAGCTGGCCCGCGAGCTGGTGGAGCAGCGCAAGGCCGAGGAGAAGGCCAAGGCCAACGCCCCCATCACCAAGGTATCGCTGGAGGATCTGTTCAGCCAGATCCAGGCCGGCGAGATGAAGAACCTGAACCTGATCGTCAAGGCCGACGTGCAGGGCAGCGTGGAGGCCGTGAAGGCCTCGCTGGAGAAGCTGAGCAACGAGGAGGTCCGCGTCCGCGTGATCCACGGCGGCGTCGGCGCCATCAACGAGTCCGACGTGATGCTGGCTTCCACCTCGCAGGCCATCATCGTGGGCTTCAACGTCCGGCCGGACGCCGCCGCCCGCGACAGCGCCGCCCGCGCCAATGTGGATATGCGGATGTACCGCGTGATCTACGACGCCATCAACGAGATCGAGGCCGCCATGAAGGGTATGCTGGCCCCCAAGTTCCGCGAGGTGCTGCTGGGCCACGCCGAGGTGCGCCAGACCTACAAGGTGTCCGGCGTGGGCACGGTGGCCGGCTGCTATGTGCAGGACGGCAAGCTGCAGCGCAAGGATTGCCAGGTCCGTCTGGTCCGCGACGGCATCGTGGTCCACGAGGGCGTGCTGGCCTCCCTGCAGCGGTTCAAGGACTCCGTCAAGGAGGTGCCCGCCGGCTATGAGTGCGGCCTGAGCATCGAGAAATTCAACGACATCAAGGAAGGCGACGTGGTGGAGGCCTTCACCATGGAGCAGATCGAAGTGTAACTGACGAGGGGGTGGGCAGGCGCCCACCCCCTGTTTTTCGGAAAGGAGCGAGCGATATGGCATCCAACCGCATCGGCCGCATCAACGAGGCCATCCGCGAGGCGCTGGCCGGTCTGCTGCGTACCGTGAAGGACCCCCGTGTGACGGAGAGTATGCTGACCATCACCCATGTGGACACCACCAGCGACCTGCGCTATGCCCGGGTCTATATCAGCGCCCTGAACTGTCAGGACGAGAAGGGCCTGATGAAGGGACTGAAGTCCGCGTCCGGCTATCTGCGCCACGAGCTGGGGCAGAAGGTGGATCTGCGCTACACGCCGGAGCTGCAATTCATTCTGGACGATTCCATCGCCCACGGCGCCCACATTCTGGATCTTCTGCACCATGTAAAGCCCGCCAACCCCGCCAACGCGGACATTGTGCTGCCGGAGGATCGGGAATGAGCGGCCCGCGGCTTACCGCGCAGGAGACGGCGGCGTATCTGCGGGGGCTGGACAATGTGCTGCTGCTGACCCACGTGCGGCCCGACGGGGACACCATCGGCTGCGCCGCCGCCCTGTGCCAGGCGCTGCGGGACATGGGCAGGACCGCGTACCTGTTGGCAAATCCGGGCATCACGGACACCTATGCGCCCTACGCTGCGGCCTATTGGGCGCCGGAGGGCTTCGCGCCGGATCACGTGATCTCCACAGATATCGCGGCACTGAATCTGCTGCCGGACAATGCGGCGGCCTACGCCCCGCGCATCGAGCTGGCCATCGACCACCACGGCTCCCACGGGTTTTTCGCGCCCCGCGTCTGTCTGGACGCGGACGCCGCCGCCTGCGGCGAGATCGTGTATGATATCATCCGCCGGCTGACGGCGGTGACGCCGGAGATCGCCATGCTGCTGTACGTGGCCATCGCCACGGACACCGGCTGCTTCGTTTACAGTAACACCACCGCCCGCACCCACCGCATCGCCGCGGCGCTGCTGGAGACGGGCATCGATGCGGGGCCGGTGAACAAGGCGCTGTTCCGCACCAAGAGCAGGACCCGTCTGGCCATGGAGGCCCGAATGGTGGCGGACATGACGCTGCTCGACGAGGACCGCGTGGTGATCATGACCATCCCGCTGGCGCTGCGGCAGGAGATGCACGCCACGGAGGCGGACATCGAGGAGCTCAGCAGTCTGGCGGCACTGGTGGAGGGCACTGACTGCGGCGTGACCCTGCGGGAGCTGAGAAGCGGCGTGGTCAAGGTCTCCCTACGCACCGGCCCGCGGGTGGATGCCTGCGCCGTGTGCCAGAGACTGGGCGGCGGCGGCCACAGGGCTGCGGCGGGGGCCACGGTGCACGGCACGCTGGACGAGGCCCGCGACGCCGTGCTCCGCGCCTATCGGGAGGTCGTGGGGTAAGGTATGGCCAACGGCATCGTGATCATCGACAAGCCCGCAGGCTGGACCAGCATGGACGTATGCGGCAAGTTGCGGAGCCTTCTGAAAACCCGGCGGGTGGGCCACGCCGGTACGCTGGACCCCATGGCCACCGGCGTGCTGCCGGTGTTTGTGGGGCAGGCCACCCGCGCCGTGTCCTTTGCCGAGGCGGGACGCAAGGAATATGTGGCGGGGCTGCGTCTGGGCTGCGTCACCGATACGCAGGACACCTCCGGCCGCGTGCTGGAGCAGCATCCGGCGGAGGTGACGGCGGAGCAGCTGGCGGCGGTGCTGCCCCGCTTCACCGGCGAGGTGCGGCAGGTGCCGCCTATGTACTCCGCCATCAAGATCAACGGGCAGAAGCTGTACGAGCTGGCGCGGAGGGGGCAGGAGGTCCAGCGCCCCGCCCGCACCGTGACCGTCTATGAGCTGGAGCTGCTGGGGCAGGACGCGCAGGGCGACTGGCTGCTGCGGGTGCTGTGCTCCAAGGGTACCTATGTCCGGACGCTGTGTCACGACATAGGACAGGCGCTGGGCTGCGGCGGATGCATGAGCGCCCTGCGGCGCACCATGGCCGCCGGCTTTACGCTGGCGGACAGCCATACCATTGAGGAGGTGCAGGCCCGGGGCGAGGCCCTGCTGGCACCCACGGATTCCCTGTTCCGGCAGTACCCCGCCTATACCGTGGCCTCGGAGGAGGCGGAGCGGCGCTGCCGGTGCGGCAACCCTCTGGAGGTGAAGGGGCTGGCGGACGGACTGTACCGCGTATACGGGCGGGACGGCACGTTTTTGTGCCTGAGCCGCATGGCGCACGGCGTCCTGACCTCACAGAAAAACTTTTTCGGAGCGTGAACATTTTGGAACGAACTGTGATAGCCCTGGGCTTTTTCGACGGCGTACACCGCGGCCACGGCGCGCTGCTGCAAAAAACAGTGCAGCGTGCCGGCGAGCTGGGCGCGGAGCCGGTGGTTTTCACCTTTGACCGGCCGCCCAAGGAGGTGGTCACCGGTCAGCCGGTGTACCTCATCAATTCGGCGGAGGACCGGCAGGGCCTGATCCGCCGCCTTTACGGCATTGAGCGGGTCATTCTGGCCCCCTTTGACCATGAGATGATGACCATGTCGTGGGAGGATTTCGTCACAAAGCTGCTGGCGGAGCGCTGCGGCGCCGTCCATCTGGTGGCGGGACATGACCACCGCTTCGGCCACCGGAACGCCGGAAACGCCCAGCTCCTGCGGGAGAAATGCGCCCAGCTGGGGCTGGGCTGCGACATCATTCCTGAGGTGACGTATGACGGCATCACCGTCAGCTCCACCTATATCCGCACGCTGGTGGAGGCGGGAGATGTGGAACGGGCCGCCGAGTTCCTGGGTCACCGCCACTGTCTCAGCCGCACGGTGGAGCACGGGCAGCGCATTGGCCGCACCATCGGCATCCCCACGGTGAACCTGACCATGCCGCCCCATGTGCTGGCGCCGGCCCACGGCGTGTACATCACGCGGGTGTATCTGCCGGATGGCCGGAGCTTCGCGGGGGTGACCAATGTGGGCACACGGCCCACGGTGTCCGACAGCGCCGCCGTATCGGTGGAGACGTATCTGCTGGACTTCGACGGCGATCTGTACGGACAGACCATCCGGCTGGACTTCTGCCGCCGCCTGCGGAGTGAGCGGAAATTCCCCTCGCTGGAGGAGCTGCGGCAGCAGATACAGGCCAACATCGACGAGACGCGGGTCTATTTCCGCGGCGAAGCGTGAAAAAATGAGAAGAAGCACCGCTCCCCGCGCCATTTGGCGCGGGGAGCGGTGCTTCTGCGTGCTCGGACGCGGTCACGGAAGATCCTCGATCTCCGCCTTGCCGATGTGCAGCCCTCTCCAGCGCCGGGGAAGCGCCGGCCCCACCAGCGGGAACAGGTTCTCCGTGTCGCTGGTGGGCTGGATGTTATAGGTGCCGTACCGATTCACCAGATCAAAGCAGCTCTCCGGCACGCCACGGAACTGATGGACGTCCGGCGTGGCGTCGTAGGGGAAGCCGCTGCTCTTTTTGGGCATGAAAATCACCTCCGGCCTTAGTATGGCCGGAGGCGGGCAATTTCTCTCTTTAGACCTGAGGCAGACTCAGCGGTAGACCTCGGCATCGAAATCCCGAACGATCTCGTCCCGCTTTTCGTCCCGCACATAGACCAGATTCGTCTCGTCGAACGCCAGACGCATGGCAAAATCCTTGGCCTCGCCAATGTCGTTCGTTTCGAAAAAGTCGCGATAGGCCGATTCCGGCTCGTGGCTCTTGCGCCAGACAACATGAAAGCGCATGGGTGCTCCTCCTGCAAAATAGGGGTGTATTTTTCAGTATACCCTCCCGCAGGGCAAATTGCAACGGTGGGTTTTGCCAAAAAAGAACGGGCAACTTCGGCTATTTTTCCCTGCACAAAAAGGGGATTTCTGCTTTCCCACAGCCACAGGATGTTGTATAATGAGTCGAGTTTTTGATGTAACGGGGGTCAGGGAGATGAAGATCGGTTTTGACAACGACAAGTACCTGCGGCTGCAGGCGGAGCACATCACGGCGCGGCGCGCCCAGTTCGGCGGCAAGCTGTATCTGGAGTTCGGCGGCAAGCTGTTCGACGATTACCACGCGTCCCGTGTGCTGCCCGGATTCCAGCCGGACAGCAAGATCCGGATGCTGCGGACGCTGAAGGACGATGTGGAGATCGTGGTGGCCATCTGTGCCGGCGATATTGAGAAGAACAAGATGCGGGGCGATCTGGGCATCAGCTACGATGCCGACGTGCTGCGGCTCATCGACGTGTTCCGCGGGCTGGGCTTCTATGTGGGCTCTGTGGTCATTACCCAGTACGCCGGTCAGCCGGCGGCAGACGCCTTCATCAAGCGGCTGGGCGCGTTGGGCGTCCGCAGCTACAGGCACTATCCCATCGCCGGATATCCCTCCGATGTGGCCCACATCGTGTCCGATGAGGGGCTGGGCCGCAACGACTACATCGAGACCACCCGCCCCCTCATCGTGGTGACGGCCCCGGGGCCGGGCAGCGGCAAGATGGCCACCTGCCTGAGCCAGCTCTATCACGACAACCGCCGCGGCATCCCCGCCGGCTACGCCAAGTACGAGACATTCCCCATCTGGAACCTGCCCCTGAAGCACCCGGTCAATCTGGCGTACGAGGCCGCCACCGCCGACCTCAACGACGTGAACATGATCGACCCCTTCCATCTGGAGGCCTACGGCATCACCACCGTCAACTACAACCGCGATGTGGAGATCTTCCCCGTGCTGGCCGCCATGTTCCGCAAGATCCAGGGCGAGTGCCCCTACAAGTCCCCCACGGATATGGGCGTGAACATGGCGGGCTTTGCCATCGTGGACGACGAGGCCTGTCAGGAGGCCAGCCGCATGGAGATCCTGCGCCGCTACTACGCCGGATGCGTGGAGCGGGTCAAGGGACAGGCGGACGAGTGCGTGGTGCGGAAGCTGGAGCTGGTGATGCAGCAGGCAGGCGTCACCCCTGAGCTGTGTCCCGCCGTGGCGGCGTCGCTGGTGAGGGAGGCACAGACCGGCAAGCCTGCCGGCGCTATGGTGCTGCCGGACGGCAGCGTGGTCACCGGTAAGACCTCTCCTCTGCTGGGCGCGTCCGCCGCGCTGCTGCTCAATGCGCTGAAGCACATGGCCGGTATCGACCACAAGCTGGACCTGATCCCCTCCTCCGTCATTGAGCCGATCAGCGCCATGAAGACCAACTGTCTGGGCCACCGCAACCCGCGGCTCCACTCGGACGAGGTGCTGATCGCGCTGGCGATCTCCGGCCTCACCAACCCGCTGGCTGCCATGGTGCAGGAGCAGCTGAAGACCCTCCGTGGCTGCGATGCCCACTTCTCCGTCATTCTCTCGGAGGAGGACGCCAAGCTCTACAAGCGGCTGGGCATCAATGTCAGCTGCGAGCCGAAGTACGAGATCAAATCCCTGTATCACAAGTAATTCCGCTTCTGTGACCGCGCTGTGCGCGGTCACAGCTTTCTGAAAGGAGCCTTTATGCAGACCATTCCCCAGATACTGGCCAAGGAGCTGGACAAGCCCCAGCCGTACATCGAAAACGTCATCGCCCTGCTGGACGAGGGCAACACCATCCCGTTCATCGCCCGCTACCGCAAGGAGCAGCACGGCTCCATGGACGACACCGCCCTGCGTAAGCTGGAGGACCGGCTGCGCTATCTGCGAAGCCTGGCCCAGCGGCGGGAGGAGGTCAAGGCCGCCATTGCCGCCCAGGAAAAGCTGACGGAGGAGCTGGCCGCCGCCATCGACACCGCCGCTACGCTGGCGGAGGTGGAGGATCTGTACCGTCCCTATAAGCAGAAGCGGCGTACCCGCGCCACTATCGCCCGGGAAAAGGGGCTGGAGCCGCTGGCTGTGCTGCTGCTGGCGCAGGGGGCGGATTGCCCCGCGCCGGAGGAGGCCGCCGCGGCGTACCTCGACGCCGAAAAGGGCGTGGAGACGCTGGCCGACGCTCTGCAGGGGGCCAATGACATCATTGCGGAGCTCCTGTCGGACGATGCCGATCTGCGGAAGGCTCTGCGGGGCCTGCTGCTGCGGCAGGGGCATCTGCACAGCCTTGCCGCCAGGGAGGAGGACAGCGTCTATCGGCTGTACTACGATTTCGACCAGCCGCTGCCCAAGCTGGCCGGTCACCAGATACTGGCCATCAACCGCGGGGAAAAGGAGGGCTGGCTCACCGTTGCCGTGCTGCTGGATCGCGGGGCGGCGCTGGACACCCTGCGCCGCGCAGTCGTAAAGCCCCGCTCGGCGGCGTCCGCCTTTGTGGCGGCGGCCTGCGAGGACGCCTATGACCGGCTGATCTACCCCTCGCTGGAGCGGGAGGCCCGCAGCACCCTGACGGACGGCGCCTGTGAGGGGGCTATCGCCATGTTCGCCCTGAACCTGAAGCCGCTGCTGATGCAGCCGCCGGTGAAGGGACACGTCACCATGGGACTGGACCCGGGCTATGCCCACGGCTGCAAGGTGGCGGTGATCGACGGCACCGGCAAGGTGCTGGATACCACGGTGGTCTATCCCACCTACGGCGAGCGCCAGAAGAAGGAGGCCATTGCCAGGCTGACGGCCATGGCCCGCCGCTGCGGCGTGGAGCACATCGCCATCGGCAACGGCACCGCCAGCCGCGAGACGGAGCAGATGACGGTGGAGATGCTCCGCGGTCTGCCCGGCGTCAGCTATATGATCGTCAACGAGGCCGGCGCATCCGTGTACTCCGCCAGCAGGCTGGCGGCGGAGGAGTTTCCCGACTACGACGTGAATCTGCGTAGCGCCGTGTCCATCGCCCGCCGGATGCAGGATCCGCTGGCGGAGCTGGTGAAGATCGATCCCAAGGCCATCGGTGTGGGACAGTACCAGCACGATATGCCCCAGAAGCGGCTGGATGAGGCGCTGTCCGGCGTGGTGGAGGACTGCGTCAACGCCGTGGGCGTGGATGTGAACACCGCCTCGGCCAGCCTCCTGGGCCGTGTGGCCGGCCTCACCGCCGCCACGGCGAAGAACATCGTGAAATACCGTGAGGAGAACGGGATCTTCCCCGACCGGCGGCGGCTTCTGAAGGTGCCGAAGCTGGGGCCCAAGGCCTTTGAGCAGTGCGCCGGCTTCCTGCGGGTGCCGGAGAGCCGTCTGGTGCTGGACAACACCGGCGTCCATCCGGAGAGCTACGGCGCGGCGGAGGCGCTGCTGGCCCTGTGCGGCTACACACTGGAGGATGTGAGGCAGGGCGGCGCAGCGCTGCTGGCCCAGAAGGTGAAGCTGCTGGGCGAGGAGAAGGCGGCGCAGCAGCTGGGAGTGGGCGTACCCACCCTGCGGGATCTGGTGAAGGAGCTGACGAGGCCGGGCCGCGACGTGCGCGATGACCTGCCCGCGCCCATCCTGCGAACCGATGTACTGGACATCAAGGATCTGAAGACCGGTATGGTGCTGACAGGCACCGTGCGGAATGTCATCGATTTCGGCGTATTTGTGGATATCGGCGTCCATCAGGATGGTCTGGTCCACATCTCTCAGGTGTGCAATCGGTTCATCAAGCACCCCTCGGAGATCGTGGCCGTGGGAGACGTGGTGAAGGTGGTGGTGCTGGAGGTGGACGAAAAAAAGCACCGCATCAGCCTGTCCATGAAGCAGGTGCCCAAGGAGGCAAAATGACCGGCAGGCAAAGAGAGCGCCCCGTCCTCTGGGACGGGGCGCTCTCTTTATGCGCCCTTGTACTTTTTCCGCGTGGCCAATCCGCCGCGAATGTGGCGCTGCGCCTTGTTTTCCTCCAGCACCGCCTTCACCTGCGTGTAGAGCGCGCGGTCATACAGCGGCAGACGCTCCGACAGGTCCTTATGTACCGTGGACTTGCTGACGCCGAACCTTTTGGCGGCAGCGCGAACCGTGGTCCTGTTCTCTATGAGGTAAAGGGCCAGCTCCTCGGCCCGCCGTTCCAGATCGTCTCGGATAGAGCACCACTCCCATACTGTTGCTGGGATATGTATATGGGCGCGGACGGCCGGTTATGACGGGGTTTGCCCTACCGCAGCGCTTTGGTGGGGCAGACCTTCACGCACTCGTAGCAGAGGATGCACTCCGTGGCGTTTTTCCGCCGCCGCGATTCGCGATTGACCTCCACATCCATGGGGCAGGCCCGCAGGCACCGGCCGCAATGGATGCAGGCCGACTCGTCACAGTGGACCCGCAGCAGTGCGAAATAGCTCATGGGCTTGAGGAATACCGTGACGGGGCAGAGGTACTTGCAGAACGCGCGGTTGTCCCGCAGGGCAAAGGCCAGCGCGATCCCCGCCCCGTAATACAGCGCGTTTCCGCCCACGAACAGCCAGAACATGATGCGCTCCAGATGGGCGGCCCGCACCAGAAACAGTCCCGCTACCAACGCCAGCGACAGCGCGAACAGCACATACCGCAGCCGCCCCAGCTTCTCCCTGCGGGGTGCGGCGGGGTGCTTGTAGGGCAGCAGGTCCAGCACCATGGCCGTCCAGCAGGCGTAGCCGCACCAGCCCCGCCCGAACAGCAGCGGGCCGAAGATCTTGGCCACGGCGTAGTGAATAGTGGCCGCCTCGAACACTCCCAGAAACAGATAGTACCAGAAGCCCTCCAGCTGCATATTCTCGCCGCACAGAAGGCCCAGATAAACCAGCATATACGTCCCCACCGCCAGCTGCACGAACCGGCGGGCGTACCGCTTTCCAGCAGTGAACAGCGCCGTGCCCGCGGCGAGGCAGCCGCCGATGTAGGTGAAGTTCAGCAGATAGAACAGATTGTCCTTCGTGAGCCACAGCGTCACCGCCACCGTCTCGAACACCAGCAACAGCAGCAGGGACGGCACATATTTTTTCACGGGTATCCCTCCTCTCCTCCGCAGTATAGCACACGCGCCGCCGCCGCGCCACTGAAAATGCGCGGACGCACGAAGCCGCACTCCCCGAAGGGCGTGCGGCCTCGTGCTTTATTTAAGGAGAGAAACTGACAGATAAGAAGATTCAGGCAACATCCACGTTGTCATCGTAGCGGACAAATCGACCGTCCTTATAGTAATGTCCCGGCGGGAACGGCAGTACCCTGACGCACAGGCCCGTCAGGCTCTCCGGCTCGCTGGCGAATACCGTTTCGCCGGTGTCGGTGAAGCCGTAATACAGAGGGCGTCCGCCGCTGCTGTCGCGGGCGGCGATGAACTGACCGGACACGCGGTCAAACAGGATCAGCGAGAACTGGCCGGACAGCATTTTGAACATCCCTACGCCGTACTCGCGGTACAGCGGCAGCAGCAGCTCGCAGTCGCAGCGGCTGCGGAAGCGATAGCCTCGGGCCAGCAGGCCGGCCCGCAGGCCGCCGTAGCCGATGAAATTCCCGCTGCATACGGCGTAGCTGCCGTCCAGAGACAGAGGCTGCATCTCATCGGCGGGGCGGTCCACCGAGGCCCGCCGGTGATAGCCCAGCAGGCCGCAGCCCAGATCCACGATACGGCTGTCGGCAGGTCCGAACGGTGCTGCCTGCATCAGGCCCTTCGTAAACATTGTGATGTCGGTACAGCTTCCGCAGAAGCCCATGATCGTACGCATGATAGATGCCTCCTTTGTCAGATTTTGGTGTTTGCCGGGTTTATTCGCTGAACAGCAGATCCCCATAGGTGGGGAACGGCCAGCGGTCAGACGGCATATAGGTCTCCGCCTCGTCGCAGGGGGCGCGCAGGGCTGCCATCCGCGGCAGTACCTGATCGCGGATGAGATCCGCCGCCTCCGTGATATCCTCGATGCCGCGGTACACGGCCAGCGACGAGGCCAGCGCGTCCACCGCATCGCTGATCTGCTCCGTCAGGTCGGAGAGCGCTTCGATCTGACGGATCTCGCAGCCGCCGCTGGACGGCACCACCGCCTGCTTGGCCGCAACCGCCGACGCCAGCTGCGCGGTATAGGCCTCCACCGCCGGCAGGATCTGGCGGCGGGCCATGTCCACCATGGTGCGGGCCTCGATATGCACGGTCTTACAATAGTTATCCAACGTGATCTCATAGCGGGAGCGGAGCTCCGCCTCGGACATTACATGGTGACCGGTGAGCAGCGCTATGTTCTTCTTTTCCAACAGGCAGGGCACCGCGTCCGGCGTGGTCCGCAGATTCAGCAGACCCCGCTTCTCCGTGGCCTCCCTGATCCAGGCGTCGTCGTAGCCGTTGCCGTTGAAGAGAATGCGCTTGTGGGCCTTGACGGTCCGCTGGAGCAGGGCATGGAGGGCGGCGTCGAGATCCGACGCCTGCTCCAGCTCATCGGCGTACTGCCGCAGGGATTCGGCCACCGCCGTGTTCAGCATGATATTGCAGCAGGCGATGGAGTTGGCGGAGCCCAGCATCCGGAACTCGAACTTGTTGCCGGTGAAGGCAAAGGGCGAGGTGCGGTTACGGTCCGTGGTATCGCGGACAAAGCGCGGCAGCACATGGGCTCCCAGCTTCAGTACCGTCTTCTCCGCGCCGCTGTACGGCGCGTCCGTCTCGATGGCGTCCAGCACCGCCGTCAGCTCGTCGCCCAGGAAGATGGATACCACGGCCGGCGGCGCTTCATTGGCGCCCAGACGGTGATCGTTGCCGGCCGTGGCCACCGACAGACGCAGCAGATCCTGATAATCGTCCACCGCCTGAATGACGGCGCACAGGAACAGCAGGAACCGCGCGTTCTGGTACGGCGTGTCGCCGGGCTTCAGCAGGTTCACCCCCGTGTCGGTGGAAATGGACCAGTTATTGTGCTTGCCGGAGCCGTTCACGCCGGCAAAGGGCTTCTCGTGCAGCAGGCACACCAGACCGTGGCGGGCGGCCACCTTCTGCATGATCTCCATGGTCAGCTGGTTGTGGTCGGTGGCTACGTTGGTGGTGGTATAGATGGGCGCCAGCTCGTGCTGGGAGGGCGCCACCTCATTGTGCTCCGTCTTGGCCAGTATGCCCAGCTTCCACAGCTCCTCGTTGAGATCCGCCATGTAGGCTGCCACCCGGGGCTTGATGGCCCCGAAATAGTGGTCGTCCATCTCCTGCCCCTTGGGGGGCATGGCGCCGAACAGCGTCCGGCCGCAGAAGATCAGGTCATGCCGCTTATCGAACAGGCCGCGGTCTACCAGAAAGTACTCCTGCTCCGGTCCCACAGAGGTACGGACGCACTTTACATCCTCATCGCCGAACAGCCGCAGGACGCGCATGGCCTGCTTGTTCAGGGCCTGCATGGACCGCAGCAGCGGCGTCTTCTTGTCCAGCGCCTCGCCGCCGTAGGAGCAGAAGGCCGTGGGGATACAGAGGGCCTTATCCTTGATAAAGGCGTAGGAGGTGGGGTCCCACGCGGTGTAGCCCCGGGCCTCGAAGGTGGCCCGCAGGCCGCCGGAGGGAAAGCTGGAGGCATCCGGCTCGCCCTGGATCAGCTCCTTGCCGGAGAACTCCATGATCACGCCGCCGTCGGGGGACGGAGCGATGAAGCTGTCGTGCTTCTCCGCGGTGATGCCGGTCAGGGGCTGGAACCAGTGGGTAAAGTGGGTGGCGCCATGCTCTACGGCCCAATCCTTCATGGCATCGGCCACAGCGTTGGCCACCTGCTCATTCAGGATGCCGCCCTCGTCGATGGTCTTCTTCAGCGAGGTATATACCTCATACGGAAGACGCGCCTTCATCACACGGTCATCAAAGACCAGACTGCCGAAATATTCCGGTACGGTAGACATGGGATCACTCCTCTGCAAAAAAATAAAAAGAAAAAAAGCGTCTGGGAGATCACTCTCCAAGACGCCTTTGCCTTCGATGTGCGACATTATAGGCCATTGTGATTCCTTTGTCAATCGCCGTTTTTCACACATTTTACCACAAATCTGCCGCTTGACTTTGTGAAAACGCTGTGCTGCCTTACCGGCTCAAGATGCGCAAGGGCGTTCGCTCCACTGAGGCATCTGTCCTCGCGGTGTGAACGCCCTTGCGGCTTTTCGGAAGGAAGGCGACGTGATGAAGCGAGAAGGCGGGGTGCGTGTCCCGTCGAGCTGCGCCATGAGGCACCCTGACCTGCCCTTTCCTGTACCCTTACGCAACAGCGATACAGCCGCAGCCGCCCTCCGGCAAAGGCCGGAGGGCGGCTGTTTTGCTTTATTGCGTCTGAGACGGCGCGCTCTGATACTGCCGCTTCAAAAATGACAGAAACAGGCGGGCCGCCGAATTGGCCGCAGGCATGGCCTTTACCGCCACGCCCAGACGGCGGGACAGCGGCTGATCCAGCGGGATCACCTTCACCTGCTTTTCATAGCCCGACAGCGAGAACGCCGACAGCACGGACACCCCCAGACCGGCAGCCACCATGGACAAGATAGCGCCGTCATCGGAGGCCGTCACCTCCAGCCGCGGCGTGTCCGCCGGCAGGTACTGCTCCACATACTGCTCCGGACTGGATAGGAACGGCTCCTGCAGCAAACGGGCAAGGGAGATGCTGCTGTCCGTCCACGGGAAGTCCGGCGGCGTTACCGCCACCAGCGGCGCGGCCGTCAGGGGCGTCCACTGGAAGCCGTGGCCGCAGGTTTCGTCCACGATGGCAAGCTGGATGCGATCCTCCTCCAGCGCCTCCGCCAGCTCGTTGCCCTGCACCAGCACGTCCACCTTGATCTCCGGATGCTGCTTGCGGAATTTTTGCAGCAGCTGGGGCAAACGTGCCCGGGCGATGCTGGCGAAGCAGCCGATGCGTAGGGTGCGGCCGTAGACCTTCCCCTGCTCCTCCGCCTGCTGCCGCAGGGCGTCGCAGGCGTCGATCACCCCGTGGATATAGGGCAGCAGCTGCTCCCCTTCCTCCGACAGGCGGACGCCCCGACTGCTGCGAAGCAGCAGCGTGCAGCCCAGCTCCGCCTCCAGCTTGCTGACCAGATGGGTCATGGCCGACTGGGTGTAGCCCAGCTGCGCCGCTGCCTTTCCAAAGCTGCCGCACTGTACCGCCGTCAGCAGCGCCCGCAGCTTACGATCATCCATAGGAACCTCACTTTCGACATTCTGCACAATTTTTTCAGAGTTAATTTTCAATATATCACAACGCTGTACCGTTTTCAACCGCGTCTTTGTGAATTATCCGCCAATTTTGCCGAACAGCATGCTCACATTTTTCATGCCATCAGTTTTTTTCATGCCCCCATCAAATTTGCTCAGTTCCGCGGTCATGAAAAAAATGATACCCTATATTTATATTTTGCATGACCCTGTTCAGCAAAATCGGGAACAAAAGAGGAGAGAAAGAAAAATGCAGAAGAAAAGCCATAGCATTCGGGAAATGGTCGTTGTGGGATTTGCCCTGTTTTCCATGTTCTTCGGCGCCGGCAACGTGATTTTCCCGCCCTATCTGGGCATGGAGTCCGGCCCCCAGTGGCTGACGGGCTTCTCCGCCTACTTCATCGCCGACATCGGTCTGGCGCTGCTGGGCATGTTCGCCCTGCTGCGGGTCGGCAGCAGCGAGGCGGTCATCCGCCGCGTGGGCAAGGTCCCCGCAGAGCTTCTGATGTGCGCCATCATCCTGTGCATCGGCCCCATGGTGGCCATCCCCCGCACCTCCGCCACCACATTTGAAATGGCCATCGCGCCCAACCTGCCCAGCGTGTCCCCCATCCTGTTTTCCGCCCTGTTCTTCGCGGTGATCCTGGCCCTGTGCATCAAGGAGTCCGCCGTGGTGGACATCGTGGGCAAGATCCTGACGCCGCTGCTGCTGCTGGGGCTGTTCGCCATCATCATCAAGGGCATCGTCACCCCGCTGGGTGAGATCGCCGCCCTGCCCCAGATCGCCAATGTAGCCGTCACCGGCATCAAGGCCGGTTATCAGACCATGGACGCGCTGGCCGCCCTGCCCTTTGGCATCATCGTGCTTCAGAGCGTCACCGCCAAGGGCTATGACAGCAGCAAAAGACAGTTTCAGGTGGTGGGCGGCTCCGCCGTGCTGGCCGGTATCCTGCTGCTGGCCGTGTATATGGGCCTTGCCTATCTGGGCGCCACTGTGTCCGCCCAGTACACCGGCGCCATCGGCCGCGCCCAGCTGATCATGGCCATTGTAGAGGCCCTGATGGGCAAGGCCGGCATGGTCCTGTTCGGCGTGGTGGTGGGGCTGGCCTGCGTCACCACCGCCATCGCCCTCACCAGCTCTGCCGCTGCCTACTTTTCCGAGCTGTGCCGCGGCAAGGTGCCCTATCAGGCGTTTGTCATCGCCATCTGTGTGTTCAGCGCCGTTGTCTCCAATCTGGGGCTGGACACCATTGTGGCTGTGGCCGCTCCCGTGCTGGATGTGGTCTATCCCCCCACGCTGGTGCTGATCTTCATCTCCCTGCTGATCCCCCGCGTGCCGGATCGCGTCAGCCGCGGCGCCGTCATCGGCGCTCTTATCACCAGCGTTCTCTGCACCCTGACCGCCCACGGCGTCAGCATCCCCTTCGTCGCCAGCCTGCCTCTGTACGAGCTGGGCCTGAGCTGGCTGATTCCCGCCGCTGCCTTCGGTCTGGCCGCCTCTCTGCTGCCGGGCCATGCCCAGCCTCGTGAGGAGCGTGTCTTCCAGCGTCCCAACGAGGAGCATTGATCCGGCGCAGACCCCGTCTCCCAAACAGAGGGCCGTCCCACAGACGGCCCTCTGTTTTTGCACCGCTATATCCTTAACGTGCCTTTAACGTCCAATGGGCGTATAATACAGCATCAAAAGGTGAAACGGGGCGATCATTTGGATATTTGGAAGGAATTACAGGCCGAGGGCATAGACCCCGCCCTGCTGGAGGAGATCGCGCAGTTCCGTCAGGCCCATCCGGTACCGCCGGAGGCGGCGGCACGCATTCCCGATCCTCAGTGCCTCTATTATGGGAAGGAGGTCTGGGAGAGCGCGGCGGCTGCTCTGCTGTGCGGGCAGCATCTGCTGCTGGCCGGTCCCAAGGCCACCGGCAAAAATGTGCTGGCGGAGAATCTGGCCGCCGTGTTCGGCCGTCCCGTCTGGGATGTGTCCATGTACGTCAATGTGGACGCCGCTGCCCTCATTGGGGCGGACACCCTGCAAAAGGGCGAGGTGGTCTTCCGCGAGGGCCCCATCTGCCGCTGTGCCCGTATGGGCGGCTTCGGTGTGCTGGATGAGGTGAATATGGCGAAAAACGAGGCGCTGGCCGTGCTCCACGCTACGCTGGACCATCGCCGCGTCATTGATGTGCCCGGCTATGAGCGCATCACGCTGGACGATGCCGCCCGCTTCATCGGCACCATGAACTACGGCTACGCCGGCACGCGGGAGCTCAACGAGGCGCTGGTATCCCGCTTCGCGGTGCTGGATATGCCCGTCATCTCCGATGCGGATCTGCAAAAGCTGCTGCGCCGCACGTTTCCAGCCCTGTCCCCCAAATGGGCTGAGCAGTTCGCGCTGCTGTTCCGCGACCTGCGGCAGAAGTGCGACAGCGGCGAGATCTCCACCAAGACGCTGGACCTGCGGGGCCTGCTGGCAGCTCTGCGGCTCATGGAGACGGGCATTCCCTCGGGACAGGCCCTGCGCCTGGGCATCATCAATAAGGCGTTCGAGCCGTTTGAGCGGCAGCTGGCCGCCGACACGGTGTGGGCCCGCATTCCGCAGGACATCGGGCGCAGCCAGCTGTTTGGAGCCTGATATGGACCGCGAGGAGCTGCAGAGCCGCCGTGCCGCCAACCAGATCTGGAACGGCGCCGCGCGCTATGACGTGCAGCCGGAGCAGGCCGCCTTTGACCGCGAGGGCGACCCGCGGCTGTACCTGAACACCATCATCGGCCTTGCCTACCGCGTTTACGACTTCTCTCGCTTCCAGCCCATGCTTCACGCCTTTCAGCAGCAGCCCCAGGGCGCGCTGTACACCGATGTGTTCTGGCTGGGACTGGAGCACGCCCTCTACGAGAAGGAGGCTCCCGCCCGTCCGGTGCTGGCGGCGCTGCGGCAGGAGGAGGCCCGCCGCCTGCTGGCGGAGCCTGCCGCCGCAGGAGACCAGACGGCGGCGCTGCGCCGCCTGTGGGCCGCCCGCCTGCTGGGCGCGCCCCCGCCGGAGGACCCGCAGCAGGCCGCCCTGCTGGACGCGCTGGCCTTCTCTCCCGCGTGGGACGAGCAGGAGCTGGTCCGCCGGACAGAGGAGCTGCTGTACCGCTATTTCCACCGCGCCCGCCGCAGCGTCACCGACCGGCAGTGGGCCGCGTGGGCCGGACGGTCCCTCACCAAGGGCGGCGGCATCCGCCTGATCCGCCCCAACGCCCTGCGGGCGCTGTCCCACACGGACAGCGGCGGCGGTGCAGGACAAGCGCCGAAGCTCCTGTCGTTTTTGCAGGGCCGCACGCCGGAGCCGATCCTGCGCCGCTATGTGGAGGATTGCTTCGGCGTGTCCATGCTGACGCCGTCGGAGCTGGCGGAGGCGGAGCGCCTGCTGTGTACCGGCGCCCACCAGAACTGTCGCCTGCATTTTACGAAGGGCACGCCGCCGGATCATCCGCCCAGCTCCGCCGCTGCGTGGGACGCGGAGCATTTCCGGCGGCAGCGGGCCAAAAACCGCGCCTACTATCAGGCCCATCTGGCCCAGAACCAGATGACGCTGCACCAGCTCACCCAGAAGCTGCAAAACGTTTTGCTGCTGCGGCAGGACGACGGCGGCAGCGGTGCGCGGGCCGGTCGGCTCCAGCCTCAGCTGGCCTGGCGGGCCGCGGCGCTGGAGGATGAGCAGGTGTTCCTCCGCCGCCGGCCGGATCAGCCGGACGAGCTGTCCGTGGAGATTCTGCTGGACGGCTCCGCCTCTCAGAATCTCCAGCAGGAGAAGCTGGCCACCCAGGCCTATCTCATCGCCGAGAGCCTGACCCGCTGCCATATCCCTGTGCGCGTCAGCTTTTTCTGCTCTGTCAGCGGCTGTACGGTCCTTCGCATTCTGCGGGACTTCGGCCATCCGGAGGAGAACGACGCCTGCTTCGACTATACCGCTGCCGGCTGGAACCGCGACGGGCTGGCCCTGCGGGCCATGGGCTGGCTCATGCGCCGCAGCACCCAGCAGCACCGGCTGCTGTTGCTGCTGTCCGACGCCAGTCCCAACGACGACCAGCGCATCCCCATCGGCTCACTGCCGCTGGGCGGCCACAGCTACACCGGCAAGCGGGGCGTGGAGGACACCGCCGCTGAGGCATCGGTCCTGCGCCGTCAGGGCATCGCCCCCGTGTGCATCTTCACCGGCAGCGATCAGGAGCTGAGCAGCGCCCACCGCATTTATGGTGCGGCGGTGGAGCGCATCCCCACCGCCGGTTGGCTGGCTGACGCCGTCAGCCGTCTGCTGTGCGCCCAGCTTACCCGCGCCTGAAAAAAGAGACCTCCGGCCGAGGCCGGAGGTCTCTTTTTTCAGTTTTCCCACCGGAGGCGCATCTCCGTGGCCAGCGGATAGCTCACCGGCTCCGCGCCGTCCAGCGCCTCCCGATGCATATCCACCGCGGTGATCTGCCTGTTGTCGTAGGTGGTGTAGTAGTACACGCCGCGGTCCGCGTTGCAGCAGCCGGTGTACAGCGTCAGCTCGCATTCGCCGCCGTCCAGACGGCAGCAGCCCCGCTGCTGCTCCACTGAGCCGAGGATGTGGAACAGCTGGCTCAGGCTCTCCGCCTCGCTGTCGCCGGACATGGCGTTCATACGCACGAACGCCGCCCGCACAAAGCGGGACTGGGACGACAGATCTCCGGGCAGGCCCATGGCCCCCATTCCGCGGCTATACGCCGTCAACGGCAGGGACGGCGCAAACCGATTCACCGGCGGCTCCGGCGACAGGTGCGCGTAATTGTTCAGGGCAAACAGCTGCATGGGAAAGGGCGGCTCATTGGTCAGCACACCTGCCGGATCGTCGTAGATGCGGAGCCCCTCCGCCGTGGATTCCACCGCCACGGCGCCGCTGCGGTCTGCCACCAGCCAGTGGAGCCGCGCCGCCGGCAGCCCCGGGCAGAACGGCGTATCGGTGATGCGTGTCTGCGCCAGCAGACGCCGCGCCTCATCCAGCGTCGCGCACCTTCCCAGCAGCCATGGGATCAGCTCGAACTGAGCCACATTCTCCTTTCCCGCCTCCGGCGGACCGTAGACCCCGCTTTGCACGAAGTTCAGCCCTGCGATGCACAGACCCTTTTCGTTGACGGCGTCATAGTATAGGGGGAAGCCGTCCTGTATATGGGCCATGCCGATCATGGCGTAGTGCTGCGTCAGCGTCTCCCCGTGCCGCAGGGCCAGCGGCCAGCGGCGGGGCGTGACCACCACGCTCTCCCCAAAGGACCGCTCATAGTCCAGATTCCGTCCGAAGTAGAAATCCTTTGTCTGATATGTGGCCGCCGTACACATGGCGCCGCCCCCTTTGCTTTTTCACAGTATGCCCCGCGGCGAGAGAAAAACTCGCCGTGGGGCTTTTTTCTCACATCCGCTTGTCCTTTTCCAGCACGGCCTGTACCGCCGCGTGGACCGCCGGCTCAAAGCCCAGCCGCTGCAGGGCCAGCAGGCCCTCCACCGTGGTGCCGCCCGGCGATGTGACCTGATCGATCAGCGTCCACGGATGCTGGCCGGACAGCCGCGCCATGCGTCCGCTGCCCTCCACCATGGCGGCGGCGATCTCCAGCGCCATGCTCTTGGGCATACCGGCCTGTACTGCCGCCTCCGCCAGTGCGTTGATATAGAGATAGGTATAGGCCGGCGCCGCGCCGCCGATGGCGCTGACGATGCCGATAAACTTCTCCGGCACCTCCACCGCCGTACCGATGGTGCTCAGAATACGGGCCGCCAGCGCCTTTTCCTCCGGCGCCGCCGCCTCGTTGGCGCACCAACCGGTGACGGACGCGCCGATCTTGGCGTTGATGTTGGGCATGGCGCGGACGATGGATGCGCCGCCCAGCCGCTGGCCCAGCCACGCCAGCTCCTTTCCCGCCGCTACGGATACAAACAGCTTGCCCGCCGCCTGCGGCGCGATCTCCGCCAGCACCGGCTCCAGCACCTGCGGCTTCACGCCCAGCACCACCACATCGCTGCTGTCCACCACCTCCGCGTTGGACGCGCACACCCGCAGGCCGCAGCTGTCCGCCAGCGCCTGCGCCTTCTCCGGATGGGGGTTATAGCCGCAGAGCGCGGCGTCCATGTCGGATGCCGCGATGCCCCGCACGATGGCGGAGGCCATGTTGCCCAGCCCGATAAATCCAATGGTCATCTCCGTCTCCTCCCTTGTCACTGCGGCATGACCTGCACGATGCCCCGCGCACAGTCCACCGATACCTGCACACCGTCGCGAAGACGCCGCGTGGCCTGCACCGCGCCGATGATCACCGGCTTGTGCAGCAGCAGACCCACCGTGGCCGTATGGCCCTCGGCGCTGATCTCCTCGCTGATGACGGCGGCCGCCTCCCTCATGTAGGGCAGCACCTCGTTGTTGGTATAGGGCACCACCAGCACGTCGCCGGCATGGAACTTCTCCGGGATCTCCTCCGGCGTGCGGCACACGCACAGGGGACCGGCCGCCGTCTGGTCGCCGATGCCCGTGGCGTTCACCAGTGCGCCGCCCACCTGCTCAATGCGGATCATGTTGGTGGTGCCGGACACGCCTACCGGCACGCCGGCGGTGACCACCACCAGATCGCCGTGCTTCACCAGCCCTGCCTGCTGCGCCGTGTCGATGGCGGAGCGCACCAGCTCGTCGGTGCTGTCCGCCCGCTCCATCATGATGGGCTCCAGTCCCCAGTATAGCGCCATCTGCCGCTGGATCTGCGGGTCCAGCAGCAGCGCCACCACCGTGGCCTCAGGCCGGAACCGGCTGACCATCTGGGCGGTGACGCCCCCCTGACTGACGGTGAGAATGGCGTCCGCGCCGATATCCGCCGCCGTGGTGCAGGCGGCATGGGCCGTGGCTGCCGTGACGGACAGGTGGGTGCGGGCCGGCAGCATCGCCACGCGGGAGCAGTCGATATTGCTCTCGGTCTTGCGGGCGATGGCGTCCATGGTCCGCACCGCCTCTACGGGGTATTTGCCCGCCGCCGTCTCGCCGGAGAGCATGATGGCACTGGTGCCGTCATAGATGGCATTGGCCACGTCGGTGATCTCCGCACGGGTGGGGCGGGGATTTTCGATCATGGAGTCCAGCATCTGGGTGGCCGTGATGACCGGCTTGCCGCAGGCCACGCACTGGGCGATCATGTCCTTCTGGATGGCGGGGATCTCCGTGAAGTCGATCTCCACGCCCATGTCGCCGCGGGCCACCATGACGCCGTCGGCCTCCGCCAGGATCTCCCGCAGGTTGCTGACGCCCTCCTGATTTTCGATCTTGGCGATGATGCGGATGCGGGAGTGCCGGCTGTCCAGCACCCGCCGGATCTCCCGCACGTCCGCGGCGCAGCGGACGAAGCTGGCCGCGATGAAGTCGAAGCCCTGCTCCACGCCGAACAGGATATCGTCCTTGTCCTGCTGGCTCATATAGGGCATGGACAGTGACACGCCGGGCACGTTGACGCCCTTGTGGTTCTTCATGACGCCGCTGTTCTCCACGCGGCAGCGGATGGTCTTCGCCGTGGTCTCCAGCACCGTCAGCCGCACCAGTCCGTCGTCCAGCAGGATGGTGTTCCCCACTGCCACGTCCTGGGGCAGCTCGGCGTAGGTGATGGCGCAGCGCGTCTCATCGCCGTCCACGTCCTCCGTGGTCAGCGTGAACTCCTGCCCTGCCGTCAGCTCTACGGAGCCGCCCTTGAAATTGCGGAGGCGTACCTCCGGCCCCTTGGTGTCCAGCATGGCCGCCACCGGCAGTCCCAGCTCCTCCCGCAGGGCCTTCACCGCGTCCAGCCGCGCCTTGTGCTCGGGATGGGTGCCGTGGGAGAAGTTGAAGCGGGCCACATTCATGCCGGAGAGCATCATGTCCCGCAGCACACCCTCCCCATCGGTGGCCGGTCCCAGCGTACATACGATCTTGGTCTTTCTCATTTTTATGAACTCCTTTCCAACGCGGGAAAGCGTTTGGCCGTGCCTTTATTTTAACAGTCTGTGCCTCTGGCGGCAAGTGGATTCTTGACGGACAAAAACCGGCATTTGCCTACTCCCAGCGCCTGCTCGAGCTGATGCCGGAACGACTGCTGCAGGTGATCCGGTACCAGCGCCAGCGCCGTACCGGCAAAGCCGCCGCCGTGGACGCGGACGGCGCCCTGCCCGCCCAGCGCGCGGCGGCACAGGGCCAGCGTTACCGCCAGCGCCTGATGGCGCGGCTCGCCTGCCGCCACGTTCTGCAAATACTGCCACGAGGAGACGCCGGAGGCGTTGACCAGCGCCAGAAACGCCGCAAAATCGCAGCGGCGCAGGGCGTCCGCCTCTGCGGCCGCCCGCCGGTTCTCATCAAACACGTGGATGGCCCGCAGCACCGCCCGATCCCCTGCGGCGGCCCGCACGCGGGGGATGGCGCGGTAGAACGCGGCCTCGTCCACCTCCCGCAGGTATGTCTTGCCGAATACGCGGCATACCTGCCCCAGCTCGTCGGGGATGGCGGCATAGTCTGCCGTCAGCGTCGTGTGATCCGCGCCGCTGTCCACGATGCACAGGGCGTGGCCGCTGCGGCGGAGGTCGCAGTCGATGCGCTCCACCGCCGGATGCGCCGGATCGGCGAAGTCCATATACACCAGGCCCTCCACGCTGGAGGCCATCTGATCCATCAGCCCGCAGGGCTTGCCGAAATAGTCCCGCTCCGCCGCCTGTCCCATGCGCGCGATGTCCTCATCGGACACGGCGCCGCCGCAGAACAGGCCGTTATACACGCGGCCCAGCAGCACCTCCAGCGCCGCAGAGCTGGAGAGTCCCGACCCCACCGGCACATGGGAGGTCACATGGATATCCGCGCCGGACAGCGCCGCGCCGCGGCCGGCGAACTGCGCTGCCATGCCGCGCACCAGCGCCGCCGTGGTGTTCCGCTCCTCCTCCCGGGGGTCCCACGCGCCCAGCGGTATCGCCACCGGCTCATAGCCCTCGGAAAAGACCCGCAGCACGCCGCTGCCGTTGGGCGACGCCTCCGCCTGCATTGCCAGATCAATGGCGGCTGCCAGCACGCACCCGTGCTGGTGATCGGTGTGGTTGCCGCCCAGCTCCACCCGTCCGGACGCTGAAAATCGCTGCTCCATGGCCTGCCCTCCTGTTATGCTTACCTGCATCATAGACCGGACCGCCGCCGCTGTCAACTGCTCTTGCATTTCCTACCTCTCCGGTGGTATAATAGGCGCATCCATCATACGAAAGGAGGCCTTCCCATGATCTCCACAAAGGGCCGCTACTCCGTCCGCATCCTGCTGGACCTGGCGGAGCACCGCGGCGGCGGCTATATCCCCATGAAGGAGGTGGCCGCGCGGCAGGAAATTTCCCTGAAATACATCGAGCGCCTGATGCCCGCGCTGAAGGCGGCGGGCCTGATCGACAGTGTTCACGGCGCCGGCGGCGGCTACCGCCTGACCCGCGAGCCGGAGGATTACACGCTCTGGGAGATCCTGACGCTGGCGGAGGGCGATCTGGCCCCCGTCTCCTGCCTCCAGCAGAACGCCCCGCCCTGCCAGCGGGCGGCGGAGTGCCGCACCCTGCCGGTCTGGCAAGGCTACTACGATGCAACGAGGTCCTATTTCTCCGGTATCACGCTGGCGGATCTGATGAACACGCCGCAGGGCGGCAATTATGTAATATAGCGGCAGGCAGCTTGTCAAAAAAGTCCGAACGGACTTTTTTGACAAGCTGCCTGCAAAATCGCAAAATAAAAAACCGTATTTTATTTTGCGATTTTGGTCGCTGCGGCGGGTGATTGGACGCGAAAGGGAACCCTGATGGTTCCCTTTCACACGATCCTTCCCTCCGATACTTGTGACTTGGCAGGTTTTTTGACAGTCTGAAGCGGGGCGTATGCCCCGCTTTTTCTGTTGTCTCAGTCTGCCGGAAAGCCGCCGGAAGCTCCCTGATCTGAATGATAAGAACTGCCGATAGGGGGGGTGCGGGGCGCGCATAGGCGGCAGCCTGCCTATGAGGCGCGCACGCCGCCTGCGGCAAAAACGGGTTTATGGCGGCAGCGAAGACGACGGCCGGAGGTGTGCGCGGCGGTGCGGTTTTGTGCGGGACGAGCCGGAACGGTCAGCGCAGCAGCTCCACCGCACCGGGGAGATTTTCGATCTCCACCCGCGCGGCGCTGGGGGCGTACTCCCCGTCCAGCGACCAGGAGATGTGGCTCTGTGTGGTGAGCGTCACGCGCTGCACATGGCGGAAGATGACGCCGGGGCAGTCATACTGCATCCGTGTCATGGCGGCGATGAGGTTTTGCAGATCCAGCGCCGTTTTGGGCATCCGCAGAAGCAGCAGCTCGAACCGGCCGTCGTCCATTTTTACGCGGGCGGAGTCCAGCTTTACCAGCCCGCCCAGAGAGGTGCTGTTGCACACGGCGCCGAAGATAAAATCGCCCTCGAATACCTCGCTGTCCGCCTCGATGCGGCAGCTGTAAGGACGCAGGGAATCCAGATCGCCCAGCCCCTCCAGAATGTAGGCAAAGTGGCCCAGCGCGTTTTTCGCCGCCTGCGAGGCAGAGTAGGAGGAGCGAGTGAAGGCGCCGAAGGACGCGACATAGGCGAAATAGCGGTCGTTGTGCCGCCCGATGTCCAGCTTGCGGGGGCGTCCGTTGGCGATGTCCAGCGCCGCCAGACGGGGGTCGGAGGACAGATGCAGGCTGGCGGCGAAATCGTTGGTGCTGCCGTTGGGCAGATAGCCCAGCAGCGGCCGCTGCGCCAGCGTCATCAGACCGGAGATGGTCTCGTTCAGCGTACCGTCGCCGCCGGCGCAGACCACCACATCATACAGCGGCCCCCACTTGGCCGCGATAGCGCGGGCGTCGCCGCCGGCCTCCGTGAGAAAGACCCGCACCAGATAGCCGGCGCGGGAAAAGGCGGCCACCGCATCGAATAGGGGGGCGCTGGATTTTGTTTTGCCCGCCCGTGGGTTGACAATGAACAGGAGCTTTTTCATGGCTCTCCTCCTCTTGCGTGGCGATGAGTGAACTGCGGTGTGCAGTACGTCCGCCCATTATGCCATAAAACAGCGGGAAAAGCAACAGGCAGAGCCACAGGCGTGTCTGCCCTGTCTGCCGTCGGCAGACAGGGGACGGACCGTGCAGGGCGGGCGAAAAAATCTTGCAAATCGGGGCGCGGTCGGCTATGATAAAGGGAAAGGAGTGGTGCGGATGAAAAGACGGAACCAATATGTAAAATGGGGGCTGACGGCGTTCTGTACCGTCTGCGCCGTGATGGTCTTTTACGATACGTTTTACATGGGCGCAACGCTCCAGCGTTTTGTCAACAAGCTGTTTACCGTGCTGGCGCCGGTGCTGTACGGCTGCGTGATTGCCTACCTGCTGACGCCGGTGATGAACTGGATCGAGAGAGCCATCCACAGGGCGTGGCAGAAGCTGCTGCCCAAGCGGCAGGTGAAAAACGCTGCGGGTATCCTGCGCTTTGTCAGCATCCTGCTGGCGGAGTCGGTGGCCATTCTGCTGGTGTATCTGCTGATGAGCGTTCTGATCCCTCAGCTCATCGACAGTGTGACCATGCTCATCAACAACGCAGAGGCATATTACTACAAGGTGTACAACTGGGCGGACGCCCTGCTGGACAGCGAAAATGAGGTGGCCGTCTGGGTGGCGGACTTCGTGACAAAATACTACAACGACGGCGTGACGCTGCTGAAGGATCACATCCTGCCCTGGGCGCAGACCACGGTGGGCAAGCTCACCGGCGGCATCTGGAGCGGCATCTGGAGCGTGGTCAGCTTTGCCACGGACCTGATCGTGGGCATCATCGTGTCCATCTATCTGATGACCATGAAGGAAAAGAGCCTGGCCCGCTGCTGCAAGGCGGTATACGCCCTGTTCGATGAGAAGAAGGCCAACGCCGTGATCCACGGCACCCGTCAGGTAGACCGCATTTTCTCAGGCTTTGTCCGCGGCAAGCTGCTGGATTCCCTCATCATCGGCGCGCTGTGCTTCGTGGGGTGCAGCATCCTGAAGATGCCCTACACGCCGCTGGTCAGCGTGGTGGTGGGCGTTACCAACATCATCCCGTTCTTCGGGCCCTTCCTGGGGGCGATCCCGTCGGCGTTTTTGATCCTGCTGGTCAGCCCCAAGCAGTGCCTGATCTTCGTGATCTTCATCGTGGTGCTCCAGCAGTTCGACGGCAATATCCTCGGCCCCAAGATCCTGGGCGACGCCACAGGGATCTCCAGCTTCTGGGTGATCGTGGCCATTCTGGTGGGCGGCGGCTTCGGCGGCGTGCTGGGTATGTTTTTGGGCGTGCCCATCTTCGCCTGCGTGCAGGAGCTGGTCAAGTACCTGCTGGACCGGCGGCTGCGCCGCCGCGATATGCCCACGGAGGCCTATGCCTATGTGGATCGGGCAAGGGAGGCAGGAGCGGAGGCTCCGACACAGCACGTACCGGAGGAACGCCATGACTGAGCAGTTGAAGGAGAAGCTGTTGGATTTCGGCAACAACAGAGAGCCGTTTCTGACCCATAATCATATGTACACTGCCGATATGGCTGACGGCACGGCTACGGTGCTGCTGCCCATGTGCCGCGAGAGCCTGAACCGCTGGGGCGGCGCCCACGGCGGCATCCTGTTCGCCCTGTGCGACGTGGCCATGGGGATGGCCATCATGACCCTGCGGCAGGAGATGGTGGTAACGGTGAACGCCGGCATCGACTATCTTTCCGCCGCGGCAGCGGGCAGCACCCTCACCGCCGTGGGGAGGGTGGACCGCCTCGGCGGCAAGCTGGCGTTCTGCTCGGCGGAGGTCACGGACGAGACGGGCAGGGTGATCGTGCAGGCGCACTGCGTCATGAGCTTCACCGGCCGTCCGCTGCCCCTATGAGGGCGTATCTGTACCGGCGCCGCCCGCTGCTGCGGTGGCTGGCGGTGCTGGCGCTGTTTTTTACCGCCTACTTTTCCCTGCACACCAGCCGCACGGCCATGAACTGGCTGTGCGGCAGCGTGGTTTTCCCCGTCATGCGCCGTATCTCCCGTCTGTGCGACGGGTTCGACGGCTCGGTGGGGGAGGTGCTGATCCTGACGGCGGTGTGGGCGGGGTTGATCTGGCTGGCCTGCGCGGTGCGCCGCCTGCTGGCGGGGCCTCACCGCGCCGCAGTGCTGGCGGACCTTCTGCTGACCGCCGCCTGTCTGGCGCTGACGGTGTACGCAGGCTTCTGCCTGCTGTGGGGCGCGGCCTACCACACCGATGGGTTTCAGGAGAAAAGCGGCATCACGGCCCAGCCCGTCTCTGTGGAGGCGCTGGAGCGGGTGACGGTATATTTCACCGGACAGCTGGCCGATGCGGCGGACGGTGTGCCCCGGGACGGGGACGGCGTGTGCGCCACGGACCGGAAGGCCGTGCTGGCCGCCGCCGACCGCGCCTACGACGGGCTGTACGGGGAATTCCCGTTCCTGCGGCTGGAGACGGGGCGGGTGAAGCCCTTCGGATGCTCCCGGGCCCTCAGTGTGCTGCGGTTCACCGGCTTCTATTTTCCCTTTACCGGCGAGGCCAACGTGAATATGGACAGCCCCGCCGCCTATCTGCCCGCTACCGTGTGCCACGAGATGGCCCACCAGCGGGGCATTGTGTCGGAGCAGGAATGCAACTTCGTGGGCATTCTGGCGGCTATCCGGTGTGACGATGCGGCGTACCGCTACGCCGGCTGGCTGGAGGGCTACGCCCATCTGTCCAACGCGCTGTACCGCGCCGATCCCGAGCGGTGCCTTGCCATCCGCAGCGCCCTGCCGGAGACGGTGCGGGCCGATCTGCGGGCGGACGCCGCCTACTGGTCACAGTTTCAGGGGCCGGTGTCGCAGGCATCGGAGAGCGTGTACGATGTGTTTCTCAAGACCAACGGGGACGCCAACGGCGTCCGCAGCTACGGCATGGTGACAGATCTGCTGGTGACGTATTTCGATGCCGCGTAAGAAAACGGAAGAGCCATGTGCCCTAAGGCACATGGCTCTTTTTTTCAGCTGGGACGGTCACAGACCAAGCCCAGGGAGGTTCAGACCGCCGGTCAGAGCGCTCATGGAGGCGCTCATGGTCTCCTCTGCCTGCCGCAGCGCCTCGTTGACGGCGGAGATCACCAGATCCTGCAGCATCTCCACGTCCTCGGGGTCCACCACGTCCGGCTTGATGGTCAGGGCGGTCAGCTCCTTCTTGCCGGTGACAACGGCGGTCACCGCGCCGCCGCCCACGGAGGCGGTGAACGAGCGGTTCTCCACGTCCTCCTGCGCCTTGGCCATCTCCTGCTGCATCTTCATCAGCTTCTGCTGCATCTGGGCCTGCTGCTGCATCATGCCGGCGCCGCCGGAAAAGCCCTTGCGGGCGCTGTATCCCTTTGCCATAGTCGGTTCTCCTTTATCTCGTCAGTTTATTTGATGGTGAAATGGTCCAGCTGCTTCCCGTTTTGCAGCAGCTCGTTGAGCTTGTCGCCGGCGGGCGCGGCAGGCGGCTCCCACGGCGGGGGATCGGCGGGCGCGGCCTGCGGAGGCTCCTGCGGCGCGGGGCGCGGTGCAGGACGGGGCGTATTCTGTGTACGGGGCGGCGCGGGCCGTCTGGCTGCCGGTGCGGCCTGCCCGAGCTCCAGTGCCACGCGGACCTCGCGGCCCAGATGGCTGCCGGTGACCTCCCGCAGCACGGCCACGATCTCCGGCTTGTCCAGCTGCTTCAGGGTGAAATCATCGCGGCACAGCACCCTCAGGCAGTCGCCCTCCACGATGCCGGACACCATGTTCAGCATGACCCGCACGTTCACGGGCAGGCGGCCCTTGTACTGGTCCAGCAGCCGCTTCCACACCGTACCGTCGCCGCCGGACGGCGCATCGGCTGCGGGGGCGGCGGGCTGCCGTACCGGACGGGCAGGCGGCTCCTCCGGCAGGCCGAAATCCCGTACGGCCTCCTCCGGCAGCGGAGGCTCCTCCGGCAGGGGAGGCTCTTCCGGCAGCGGCGGTGCTTCATAGACGGGCTGGGCCGCAGGATGCACCGGCGGGGTCTCCCGCTTCGGCGCAGGGCGCTGGGACGGCACGCCCCCCCGCTGCACCGCCTGCTCCAGTCGGGCCAGCCGCTGGTCAAGGGCGGTCAGGTCGCCGGACAGGCTCTCGTCGCACAGACGCAGCAGGCACAGCTCCGCCGCCGTGCGGGGACGAATGCTGTCGGCCAGCGCGGCGCAGCAGCTTTGCAGGGTGTCGGCCATGTAGAGAAAACGGTGCATGGGCAGCTCCTTGCCCAGCTCCGAGAGGGTCTTGCGGTCATAGATGCCGGACAGCAGGGCGGCGCCGCCCTCCGGTGCAGCCTTCATCACGGTCATGTCCCGGGCCAGATCGCTGAGCTCGCCCAGCAGGGCGGCCACGTCCTTGCCGCCGCGGTACAGCTGGTCGAACAGCGCCAGCGCATCGGCGGCGTTCCGCGCCACCAGACAGCGCATGAGCTGCAGCGTCTGGGTGCTGCCCGCCAGACCCAGCGTGTCCAGCACAGTGCGGCTGTCGATGTCGCCCTCCGCCGCGCGGCACTGATCCAGCAGGCTCAACGCATCGCGCAGGGCGCCGTTGGCCATGCGGGCCAGGATCTCCGCGCCGTCCGCCGTCAGGGCGATGTCCTCCGCCGCCGCAATTTTCAGCAGCTGCTGCTCCATGTCGCGGGGCAGGATGCGCTTGAAGGAGAACCGCTGGCAGCGGGACAGGATGGTGGCCGGCACCTTATGCAGCTCGGTGGTGGCCAGAATAAACAGCAGATGCTCCGGCGGCTCCTCCATGATCTTCAGCAGCGCGTTGAACGCGTCGCGGGAGAGCATGTGGACCTCGTCGATGATGTATACCCGCTTTTTCAGCACGGAGGGGGGATAGACCGCCTCCTCCCGCAGGGTGCGGGCGTCGTTGACGCTGCCGTTGGAGGCGGCGTCCAGCTCCGTTACATCCAGCAGCGTACCGGCATCGATGCCCGTGCAGCTGCTGCACTGGCAGCAGGGGGCGCCATCCACCGGATGCTCGCAGTTGACCGCCTTGGCCAGAATGCGGGCGCAGGTGGTCTTGCCGGTACCGCGGGTGCCGGTGAACAGGTAGGCGTGGCCCACGCGGCCCTCCGCCACCTGCCGCTGGAGCGTATCGGTGATATGGGATTGTCCCACCACCTCGGAAAAGGTCTTGGGACGGTACTTGCGGTACAGAGCCTGATACACGGGCACACCTCCTCACACGGAAAATAAAACAGTCCTCCGCCCATAGCCGCGAAGCCGGCGTCCCCGCGGCACATGGATGATCCCTCTTAATGCTGCTCGGTTCCCCGCCTGACATGATTCGTGGGTATCCATTGCGCGAGACCGGCCCCGCAGCTATCGGCGGAGGACGAGTTCACCAAAGTATTCTACTACAAAACCTGCCGCTTGGCAACAGTTTTTTCCCGCCCCCATGCCGATTGTTTACGTTTTGTTCTTCCATTTGTCCCGCAAAACTGCTATACTGGCGTGGCTTCCAGACAGAAAGGGGAGATCACATGAATCACAGGATGAAACGCTTGCTCCGACTGGCCGCATTGCTGCTGCTGGCCGCGCTGCTGGCCGGCTGCGGCCAGCAGGCGGCGTCTGATACGGACGGCCAGCAGGCGCAGACGGCTCTGCCCGCTGAGGGCATCACAGCGCTGTCTCTGTCCGACGACAGGCAGGTGATGCGCTTCCGCCGCGATGGCGAGACATGGTACTGGCAGGACGATGAGACATTCCCGCTGGACCAGTCTGCCATGCCCGCGCTGCTGGAGGCGGCGGCCGCCATGACCGCCGCCGCGCCGGTGCAGGACCCGCAGGACCTGTCGGCCTACGGGCTGGACGACGCGCAGACCAGCCTGTCTGTCACGGCGGACGGTGAAACGCTGACCTTTACCCGCGGCGATCAGGCTGCCTCCGGAGACTGGTATCTCCGCTGCGCCGAGGACGAATCGGTGCGGATGGTGTCCGACAACGCCGTGAAGGTATTCCAGCTGCTGGACGGCAGCGTCTACGACCTGGCGGTGCTGCCTCAGCTGCCCGCCGTCACATCGGATACCCTGCGGATCGCCACCATTCAGGGCGCCGCCGGGGATCCCATCCACATCCGCACGGTGGACGGCGCACGCAAGGTGGGCACGCGGGATGTAACGGCTCAGACCGCCGCGCTGGTGACAGAGCTGTCCCAGCTGGCAGTGACGGCCTGCGTGGATTATGACCCCGCCGAGGGCGCCGCCGCCGTGTGCGGATTGGACGCACCGGACGCGGTGCTGACCGTGACCTACGCCGCCGGCGGCAAGGAAGAGACGCTGACGCTGACGGTGGGCGCGCCCATCGGCAACGGCGGGCGCTATGTGACGCTCAGCGGCGACGCCAGCATCTACCGGATGGAGGAGACGTCTCTGGTGCAGCTGCTGACGCTGGCGGAGACAGGTCTGAACTGAATACAAAAAGGTGCGTTGCCAAACGCACCTTTTTGTGGTATAAGAGGAAACGACCAAACAGAGGGGAGGTCTGTGTATGCGTATTCTGATCGTGGAGGATGAAAGGCGGCTGGCCGGTACGCTGGCGGAGCTGCTGCACCGGCGGGGCTACGCCGTGGACGTGTGCTACGACGGCGTCTCCGGTCTGGACAACGCCCGCAGCGGCATTTACGACCTGATCCTGCTGGATGCCATGCTGCCGGAGCTGGACGGCTTCTCCCTTTTGCAGCAGCTGCGCGCCGGCGGCGACGCCGTGCCGGTGCTGATGCTCACGGCCCGCAGCGATCTCAGCGACCGCGTGAGGGGCCTGGACTGCGGCGCCGATTACTACCTGACAAAGCCCTTTGAGACGGAGGAGCTGCTGGCCTGCATCCGTTCCCTGCTGCGGCGGGGCGGCGAGACGGCGGACAGCGACGAGACGCGCTTCGGCGACCTGCGCCTTCAGATGTCCACGTTCCAGCTGTCCTGCGGCCAGCGGTCCGTCCGGCTGAGCCGGCGGGAATACGACCTGATGGAGCTGCTGATGAAAAACGGCAGCCAGATCGTGTCCAAGGAGCAGCTGCTGCTGAAGGTGTGGGGCTACGACTCCGCCGCCGAGGACAACAACGTGGAGGTCTACATCTCCTTCCTGCGGCGGAAGCTGACCCATCTGCACTCCGCCGTGCGTATCAGGACGCTGCGGATGGTGGGGTATTGTCTGGAGGAGGTGACGCCATGATCCGCCGTCTTCGCTGGAAGGTGATCGGCCTGAATATGGGCATGGCGTTCTGCGTGCTGCTGGCGGTGTTTGCCGCCGTGTACTTCTCCTCCCGCGCCGTCATCGCCCGCAGTGTGCAGCAGCAGCTGTCGCAGGCGCTCCAGGCCGGCAGCGGCTACGACCTGTCCCAGCCCGGGCAGGACGGCGTGCCCTGCTTTGTGGCGGACGTCTACGCCAGCGGCACGGTCCGCATCTCCGGCAACAGCTATTACGACCTGACAGACAGGGAGGCGCTGGCGGATATCGTCACCGCCGCTCTGTCGGCGCAGGAGGATACCGGCGTGCTGCCGGACTATCACCTGCGCTACCTGCGGCAGACGGGGCTGCTGTCTACCCGCATTGCCTTCACCGACAGCACGCTGGAGCAGGCCACTCTCCGCAGCCTGCTGACCGGCAGCCTGCTCATCGGTCTGGCGGCGCTGGCGGTGCTGTTTGCGTGCAGCTATCTGCTGAGCGGCGCGGTGACGCGCCCCGTAGATCGGGCATGGCGGCAGCAGAAGCAGTTCCTGTCCGACGCCAGCCACGAGCTGAAAACGCCTCTGACGGTGATCCTGTCCTCGGCGGAGCTGCTGGAGCAGAACGCTCTGCCGCCCCAGCGGCAGTATGTGGACAACATCCGCGCCGAGTCCCGCCGCATGAAGCGGCTGGTGGAGGATATGCTCACCCTGTCCCGCATTGAGCGCAGCGATGCGCCGCTGCCGGACACCACGGCGGACCTGTCCGATGCGGCGGCCAATGCCGCCCTGCGCTTCGAGTCCGTGGCCTACGAGGCAGGCCGCACCCTGTCCTACGACATTGCCCCCGCCCTGCTGGTGCGGGGCGATGGGCAGAGGCTGGAGCAGGCGGTGGCCGTGCTGCTGGACAATGCCATCAAATACGCCGCACCCCACACGGAGATCCGTCTGGATGCGGTGCGGCAGGGGAAAAACGCCTGCCTGTGGGTGGAAAACGAGGGCGCGGACATCCCCGCCGATCAGCTGCCCCACATCTTCGACCGCTTTTACCGGGCCGACGAGTCCCGCACCGGTGGAGACAGCTTTGGGCTGGGGCTGGCCATCGCCAAGGCCATCGTGGAGGCCCATCACGGCGCTATCCGCTGCGACAGCGGCGGGGGCACCACCCGCTTTACCATCACGCTGCCCTGCCGGCAGGAAAAATAGAGAGGCGATACCATGTTTGACACCATTCTCCGCGGCGGCACGGTGGTGGACGGCACCGGCCGTCCCGCCTTCCGTGCCGACGTGGGCGTTACCGGCGGCGCCATCGCCGCCATAGGCGACCTGTCTGCCGCGGCGGCAGGCCGAAGCATCGATGCGTCCGGCCGCGTGGTAACGCCGGGCTTCATCGATATCCACCGCCATGCCGATGCGGCGGCCTTCCGGCCGGACTACGGCCGGCTGGAGCTGCGGCAGGGCCTGACTGCCATCATCAACGGCAACTGCGGCCTGTCCGCAGCCCCCTTCGGGGAGGCCCACGCCGCTGCCATCCGCGCCTATCTGCGGCCCATCACCGGCCAGCTGCCGCCGTCCCTTCCCTCCGGCTCCATGGAGGCCTATCTGGAGGCGCTGCGGGACCTGCCGCTCCACACCGGCATGCTGGTGGGCGCGGGCGTTCTGCGGGCCGACGCCGCCGGCTACGAGCTGGCGCAGCTGGAGGATAGCCATTACCGCACCATCCACCGCGCCATGGAGCGGGCGCTGTCTGACGGCGCGCTGGGCGTTTCGCTGGGGCTGGGCTATGCGCCGGAGTGCTTCTACACCACGGAGGAGCTGATCCGTGCGCTGGCGCCCCTGCGGGGGCAGGACATTCCCCTCACCGTCCACATGCGGCAGGAGGGCGCCGGCGTCTGCGACTCCGTGGAGGAGATGCTCACCGTGGCCCGCGCCCTCCGGATCCCCCTGCATATCAGCCACCTGAAGGCCATGGGCCGCGACAGCTGGGGGCGGAGGATCCCCCGTGCGCTGGCGCTTTTAGAGCAGGCGCGGCAGGAGGGTATGGACGTCAGCTGCGACGTGTACCCCTACACCGCCGGCTCCACCCAGCTGCTGCATATCCTGCCGCCGGAGCTGCTGGAGGGCGGCATGGACGCGGTGGTGCGCCGCCTGCGGGACCCCGCCGTCCGCCGCCAGCTGGCACAGCGCATCGAATCCGGCGACGGCTTTGACGATATCGCCCGTCTGGCGGGCTGGGACGGCATCTACCTCACCAGCCTCCATTGTCCGGAGGACCACCCATTTCTGGGCAAGAGCCTGGCGGAGATCGCAGCCCTGACGGGGCAGGACCCCCTTAATTGCTGCTGCGACCTGCTGGTACGGGAGGAGTGCCAGATCACCATGATCGATTTTATGGCGTCGGAGGAGGACATCGCCGCCATTCTGCAAAGCGACCTGTCCAGCCTGATCTCCGATGCCACCTACCCCACGGAGGGGATGCCCCATCCCCGTGTCTATGGCACGTTCCCCCGCCTTATCCGGCATTTTGTGGGGGAGAGAGGGGTGCTGACGCTGGAGCAGGCCGTCCGGAAGATGACGGCCCTGCCCGCCCGTGCCCTGCGGCTGCGGCGAAAGGGCACGGTGGCCGTGGGCATGGACGCGGATCTCTGCGTCTTCGACCCCGCCGCGCTGCGGGAAAACGGCAGCTATCAGGACCCCTGCCGGATGGCGTCCGGTCTGGACGCCGTGCTGGTGGCGGGACAGCCTGCGCTGCTGCACGACACACTCACCGGCGCTTGCGCCGGCACGGTACTCAGGAGGGAAACAGTATGCTGAAGGAATTGGAAGCCATTGTCCGCCGGGCCGGCGAGCTGGTCCGGGAGGCCCACGATGTGGAGCGGGTCACATCGGAGAAGACCGGCGCCGCCGATCTCGTCACCAAGTACGACATCGCCGTGCAGGGCTTTTTGAAGCGGGAGCTGCTGGCCCTGCTGCCGGAGGCGGATTTCTTCGGCGAGGAGGGGGATCACGCGGCGCTGACCCGCCCGTGGACCTTCATCGTGGACCCTATCGACGGCACCACCAACTTCGTCCGCGGCATTGCCTTCACCAATATCTCCGTGGCGCTGGCGCTGGACGGTCAGGTAGAGTACGCCGTGATCTATGCGCCGCTGCTGGACGAGCTGTTCTCCGCCCAGCGGGGCTGCGGCGCGTTCTGCAACGGCCTGCCCATCCACGTCAGCACGCGGGACATGAACCACGCCGTGTTCCTCTGCGGCTCCACCATCTACGACCGCAGCCTGACGGACCGCCACTTTGCGCTGCTGCGCCAGCTGTACGACAGGGGGCTGGACTACCGCCGCTTCGGCTCGGCGGCTCTGGACCTGTGTCAGGTGGCCATCGGCCGCGTGGAGCTGTTTTATGAGTGCCGCCTGTCCCCGTGGGATTTTGCGGCGGGCAGCCTCATCGCCGCCGAGGCCGGCGGCATCGTCACCACGCTGGACGGCGGAGCGCTGGACGTGCTGCATCCCTCCTCCGTGCTTGCGGCCAATCCCCTGTGCCACGGTGTGTGGAAGGAGCTGAAGGCATAAATGAAAAGAGAGCGGAGACAGCCGTCTCCGCTCTCTTTTGTCGCTTCTTACAGGAATTTATCCAGCTCCCGCTCCACCTCCGGCAGCTTTTTTACCGCCGGATGGTCGATACGCACGCCGTCCTTGATGACCATGGACAGCTGCCGCAGCGCCGTCAGGTCCGCCAGCGGGTCCCTGGCACACACGATGAGATCCGCCGCCTTGCCCGCCTCCACGGAGCCGGTGACATCATCGATGCCCGCCAGCCGTGCGTTCAGCAGCGTGGCGCTGTACAGGGCGAAGGCCGGCGTCACGCCGCAGTATTTCACGAAGTAGCACAGCTCCCGCCACATATCGTAGTGGGTGATGTAAGGACAGCCCGTGTCGGTGCCCAGGCCCACGGGGATGCCGTTGGCCAGACAGGCCCGCGCCAGCGCCACAATGCCCTCGAATACCACCTTTCCGTTCTCCTGCTGCTCATAGGTGGCATGGGAGATGCTGCGGTCGAACAGCGCATAGGGCACCGCCGGCGAGATGGTGGAGATCTGGAACGCGCCCCGTTCCTTGAACAGACGCAGGATGTCCTCATCCGGCATGGCGCCGTGCTCAATGGAATCCACACCGTTTTCCAGCGCCACGCGAACGCCCTCCGGACTCTCCACATGGGCCGCCGCCTTCATCCCCAGCCGGTGGGCCGTGTCGCAGGCCGCCTTCACCAGCGCCGGCTGCATCCGCAGCACGCCTGGCTCGCCCACCACCTCGGCGTCCATGACGCCGCCGGTGATCATCAGCTTGATGAGGTCCGGCTTTTCCGCGGCAATTTTTTCCACATACGCTGCCGCCTCCTCGGCGGTCCGCGCCTCATAGGCCAGAGAGCCGGCCATGTGCCCGCCGGGCACGGAGACGGCCATGTTGGACGCCACCACACGGGGCGCAAGGATGCGGCCCGCCGCCGCCAGCTCGCGGATGATGGTGTCGAAGTCCGCCACACCGCCCACGGTGCGGATGGTGGTGACGCCGCTGAGCAGCTCCGTTTTGGCGTAGCCCTCGCACAGCTTGACGCCAATGCGGCGCGTCAGACCGTTGGACGTAATGAGCTTCACCAGCTTCCTGGGGTCGGAGGGCTTCTTTTTCGGCTTGCCGGAGGCCGGCAGGTGGACGTGCATATTGATGAGCCCGGGCATCACATACTGCCCGTGCAGATCCACCGGCTCGTAGCCCGCGGGGACCGGCCCCTCCGTGACGGCGGCGATCCGGCTGCCCTCCACGCACACGACCTTCCCCGTCTGGGGCGTCATATCCGGCGTCCCGTCCAGCAGGACGCCGTTCATCAGCGCATAGCGCGTCTCGTTTTTGTACATCGTGATACCTCCTTACGCTTCTTTCTTACCGGATACGTTGGCTGCGAACACGCAGATGAGGATCACCGCCACGCCCAGCATCTGCCAGACGCTGAACGGCTCCTTCAGCAGCACCACGCCGGCCAGCACGGATACCACCGTGGTCACGTTGGAGAACAGGGACGTTTCCGACACGGACAGATGGCTGTTGGCGAAGTTCAGCAGCCCGTAGGCCATCACCGAGGACAGCAGCCCCAGATACAGCACGGCGACCCAGAAGCCGCCGTCATGGAGGGGCGCGGTGATCAGCGGCGTGCGGAGCCCGCCCGCCTGAATCAGCGCCACGGGGACGAACACCGCCATGCCCACCGCAAACATCACATACGTCATTTCAAAGGGCGTGAACACCTTGGCCGCGCTGTGGCTGATGCCGTAATACAGCGTGTCGCTGAGCATGGTCAGCAGCAGAAACAGCATCCCCAGTGCCGAGACCATTACCGCGCCGCCGGCGGAGATCAGCGCCACGCCGCCGATGGCGCCCAGCGCGCACACCACCTGCTTTGCCGTTACCCGCTCATGCAGCACCAGCACGTCCATCAGGATGCAGCACACCGGCACGGCGGAGATGATGGTGCCTGCCACTGCCGATGAGGTGTACAGAATGCCGTAATTTTCAAAGAAGAAGTATGCCACCGGCTGCACGATGCCCAGCAGCAGCAGCTGATAGACCGGCTTTCCCCGCAGGGAAAAGGCGAACAGCGGCCGTCCCCGCAGTCTCCCCACCGCCGCGTTGACCAGAATGACCAGCGACATGGCCGCCACCGCCACGGTGAACCGGAACGCCAGCAGCACCGTGGGCGCCGCCACCTCCAGCGCCAGCTTGGAAAACATGAAGCTCATGCCGAAGATCACAGCGGCGGTGACGGCCGCCAGCAGTGACAGGGCGTGGGTCTTTTTCTGCGTCATGGGCGTTTCCTCTTTTCGGAAAAGTATTCTCAATGGCGCACACTATACCACAGCGGCGCGGAAAAAGCAAGGCGGCCCGCCCTCATACGGAGAAAACGGCCGCCCCGTGGGGGGCGGCCGTGTCGGCGGCAGGGGGAGAATTGCCGTCGTGCGGGAGGTTAGAAGAAAAAATAAGAGCGGAAAAGAAAAGGGAGAGGTTACTTATTGGTGGCCTTGCTGACGATGCCTACCACCACGAGAAGAGCGGCCAGAGCGGCCAACAGAATATTCAGTCCCATGCTTCAGCGCCTCCTTTCCTGTCGGTTTCCTTAACGTGCTTTTAATGTACCACACCGCGAAAGGTTTGTAAAACGCATCATATTCATCAAGATCATGAAAAAAACTTTGCACACCCCGCCGCCGTATGGTATACTGCGTGACAGGAAAGGGGCGTGAGCGCATGAGCGTGGCAAAGTATCAGGTGTTTCTGAAGACCGTGGAGTGCGGCAGCTTTACCGCGGCGGCGCGGGAGCTGAACTTCACCCAGTCCGGCGTCAGCCACGCCATCGGCTCGCTGGAGGAGGAGCTGGGCGTATCCCTGCTGGTTCGCAGCCACGGCGGCGTCACGCCCACGGCGGACGGGCGGGAGCTGCTGCCCTATTTTGAGAAGATGTGCGCCATGCAGCACCAGCTGGAGCAGCGGGCCGCCGACCTGCGGGGACTGGAGACAGGTCTGGTGAAGGTGGCTACCTTCACCAGTGTGTCAGAGAAGTGGCTCCCCAACATCCTCAAGACCTTTCAGGAGAACTACCCCCGCATCGAGTTCGAGCTGCTGCCCTCCAACTTCAACAACGAGATCAGCGACTGGGTCCTCAACGGGCAGGCGGACTGCGGCTTCCTCAGCCTGCCGGCCCCCGCCGAGAAATATCTGGACTGCTGGCTGCTGCAAAGGGATCAGTGGAAGGTCATCGTCCCCTGCAATCACCCGCTGGCCGGTGCGAATCCCTTCCCGCCGGAGGCGCTGGAGCGGTATCCCCTGATCCTGCTGGACGAGGGGGATGACTACGAGATCCAGGCCGTGTTCGACACGCTGGGCATCACCCCCAAAATCCAGTACACCGTCCAGCAGGACCAGACCATTCTGGCCATGGTGTCCAACGGGCTGGGCATCAGCATCATGGAGGAGCTGATGCTCTACCGCTGCGCCTACCCGCTGGTGTCCTGCTCTCTGCCCCAGCCGTTTTACCGGAACATCGGCATCTGCGTCAAGGACCGGAATGCTCTGTCCAACAGCACCCGCGCCTTTATCGACCACACCCGCCGCTGGGTGCTGGCCAATTTCCCCGACGGCTGGAACGCCCCGCCGCCCACCGTCCGCTGAAAACGCAACGAAACGCCGCCCTGCGCCGTCAATGACAGCAGAGGCGGCGTTCTGCCTGCCCGAAGGAAAGGAGTGTTTCCCATGAAAAGGATCTTTGTTTTCTGTATGGCCCTGCTGATGCTGACCATGACGGCCTGCGGCGCCGGTACCGCCGACGATACCCAGTCCGTGGACCTGCGCGCCGCCTATGAGGCGGCCATCGCCCAGGTCAACGAGGAGCTGGGCGACAATGCCCCCGTTCTGCTGGAGGAAACGGCGGTGGAGCTGCTGGACAGCTACTACCCGGGCCTTGCGGACATCAAGCTGAAGCAGTCCGTGTTCTTCCTCTCGCCCACCGCTACCTCCTGCGAGGTGGCCATGGCGGAGGTGGCCGACAGGGCCGATGCGGAGAAGCTGCGGGATGTGTTCCAGGCTCGTGTGGACGAGATGGCCAACGATACCCTGTACCCCGATGAGGCCGCTCTGTGGAAGCACAACGCCGCCGTGTCCGTCAACGGCAGCTATGTGGTGCTGGCGGTTTTGCCGGACGGCTGTACCGTGCCTGACGCCTTTTTGGCCAAATTCTGACAGGCCACTGGCTTTTTCCCGCCCCATGTGCTATGATGAGCGGACACTGACGCAGGGGGAGGGAGCGTGTCTTGGAGGACGTACAGATCATCGACCTGTTTTTCCGTCGGGACCCGACGGCCATCGAGGCGGTGCAGGCCCGCTATGAAAAGAAATGTCTGGCCGCGGCGGCCCACATCCTGCCGGACCGGCGGGACGCAGAGGAGTGTATCTCCGACGTGTGGCTCCGCCTCTGGAACGCCATTCCGCCGGAGCGGCCTCGCAGTCTGGCGGCCTACATCGCCTGCATTACCCGCCGCGTGGCGCTGGACCGCTGCGACTACAACAAAGCCGCCCAGCGCCGCAGCGATCTGACCGTGGCCTTTGAGGAGCTGGAGGACATCCTGCCGACGGAGGACGCCGCCGCGGCGCAGCTCCAACGGCAGGAATTTGCCCGCGTCCTCAACGATTTTCTGCGGCAGCTGACGTGCCAGAGCCGCAGCTATTTCATCCGCCGTTACTGGTACGGCGAGAGCATCCGCGAGATCGCCGACGCCTGCGGCGCCGGAGAGGAGAAGATCAAATCCTCCCTGTTCCGCACCCGCCGCCGTCTCCGGCAGCATCTGGAAAAGGAGGGGATCCTGTGAACGAGCCGATGCTGCACGTCCTGATGGACGCCATCGACGACGACCTGCTGGAGGAGGCCCAGCGTCCCCTGCCTGCCCGCCGTCCCGCCCGGCGCTGGGGCACGCTGGCCGCCTGCCTGTGCATCGCCGCCGCGCTGCTGGTCTGGCAGCCGTGGCACACCGCCGGAGAAGCCGGAACGGACAGCGCGGCCCCGACCATGGACGCCGCCCTTTCCGCCCCCACGGCGGACACCGCCGCACGCCTCAGCGCTACCTTGGCTCTGCCGGCGGACGCCCAACAGCTCACCGACTACGATACCCTGCTGGATGACAGCGGCGCGATATCCGCCGTCTCCTGTACCGTGGCCGTGGACGGCTGCGACTACGACTACGCCGCGGTCTACACTGCGGAGCCGCTGCCTGCGCCGGACGGCGCGCAGCCCTCTGAAAGCTGGCAGGTGGGCAGCCTGACGCTGCTGCTGTATGGCGGCGGCGCGGTAGGCTGGTACGACGGCGGCGCGGGTATCCAGTGGTACTGCGTGGCCCAGAGCGGCGGCGCGCCGCTGGTGACAGCCTTCACCCTGATGGATGCCCAGAGCTACACCGTTCCCTCCCCGCCGGAGGGTGCGGAGGTGCTGGACTACGACCTCTTTGAGCTGGACGGCATGACCGTTACCGAAGTTTCCTTCCGATCCGATGGCCTGACGTGGCGCTACCGCATGGCCCCCACAGATGATGTGACGGACCGCATCCCCGACCTCTCCGGCCTCACCGGCGGGGATCGGACCGCCCAGTGCAGCGTACAGTGGTGCAGTGCGGCGCTGCGCTGGACGGAGGGCGGCGCGGGCGCCGTCATCTGGAAGGACGTGGCCCCGGGGCTGGCATACAGCCTGACGGTAGATACCGGCGCCGCGGAGCCGCTGCTGGCCGACATGGCCCGGCGCGTCTTCGTCCCTGCACAGGGCGACGTTGGGTAATCCCCGCAGACAAAGCGCCGCTCCCCGCGATTCCCGTGTCCGCAGCATACGCAGAAAGGGAGGACCTGCCTTGCAGGTCCTCCCTCAGTCTGTTCGTTACTCCTTGCGCTCGCCGTCCTCCGCGGGGGCGTCCTCTCCGTCCGGCTTTGCCTCCGGCTTGTCCGCCGGTGCGTCGAAGTCCGGCATGGGCACCGGCTCGGACACGATGTTGATGTGCTTGGCGGGGGCCTCGATGGTCTCCGGCACGCTGGGGCGGAACAGCTTCTGCTCCGGCTCGCGGCTGGCGCCGTAGTTGTCCGCCGTCTCGGGGTCGCGGCCCTCGATAATGGCCATCATCTCCTGACCGGTGATGGTTTCCTTCTTCAGCAGGTACGCGGCGATCTTGTCCAGCAGCTCCCGATTCTCCTTGAGGAGCTGCTTGGCCTCCTCGTGGCACTGGCGGATGATGCGGATGGTCGCGCGGTCTGCTGCGGCATACGTCTCCTGGGCGCAGGTCATGGAGTAGCCGCCGTCCAGATACTGGCTCTGGATAGTGCCCAGCGCCATCATGTCGAACTCCTCGCACATACCGAACCGTGCCACCAGATTCCGCGCCATCTCCGTGGCGCGCTCGATGTCGTTGGCCGCGCCGGAGGTCATGGTGTTGCACACGATCTCCTCGCTGGACCGTCCCGCCAGCAGCGTCCGGATCTCCGCCAGAATATCCTCTCGGGACATGAGGAACTTCTCCTCCTCCGGCAGGTGCAGCGTATAGCCCAGCGCGCCCTGGGTGTGGGGCACGATGGTGATCTTGCTGACGGGCTGGGCATTCTTCTGCTTGGCCGCCACCAGCGCGTGACCCACCTCGTGATAGGCGATGATGCGCTTTTCCTCCTCGGTAATGACGGTACCCTTCTTCTCGCTGCCGGCGATCACCAGCTCGAAGGACACCAGCAGGTCGTTCTGATTCACGGCCTTGCGGCCCTTGCGGACGGCGCGCAGCGCCGCCTCGTTCACCAGATTGGCCAGATCCGCGCCGACGCAGCCGGCGGTGGCCTGGGCGATCTTGTTCAGATCCACATCCTCCGCCAGACGGATGTTGCGGGTGTGTACCTGCAGGGTGGCCAGACGGCCAGCCAGATTGGGACGGTCCACGGTGATGCGCCGGTCGAAGCGGCCCGGGCGCAGCAGCGCCTTGTCCAGCACCTCCGGCCGGTTGGTGGCGCCCAGCACGATCACGCCCTTGCTGGGGTCGAAGCCGTCCAGCTCCGCCAGCAGCTGGTTCAGCGTCTGCTCGCGTTCGTCGTTGCCGCCGCCGAACTTGCTGGCGTCACGGGACTTGCCGATGGTGTCGATCTCATCGATGAAGATGATGCACGGGGCCACCTTGGCGGCCTCCTTGAACAGGTCGCGGACGCGGCTGGCGCCCACGCCCACGAACATTTCCACAAAGTCGGAGCCGGAGATGGAGAAGAACGGGACCCCCGCCTCGCCGGCCACCGCCTTGGCCAACAGGGTCTTACCGGTGCCCGGGGAGCCTACCAGCAGCGCGCCCTTGGGGAGCTTGGCGCCGATGGCCGTGTATTTGCCCGGGTTGTGGAGGAAGTCGATGATCTCCTCCAGCGACTCCTTGGCCTCGTCCTGACCGGCCACATCCTTGAACGTAACGCCGGTGGACTTTTCCATATACACCTTGGCGTTGGCCTTGCCCACGCTGCCGATGCCGCCGAAGCCGCCGCCGCTGTTTTTGGCCAGCATCCGGAACAGCAGCATCAGCAGCCCCACCATGATGATGGTGGGCAGGATATACTGCACCATGAACACCAGCACCGGATTCATCTGCGTCTCATAGTAGCCGGTGTAGGCCACATTGTGCTCCTTCAGCAGGGGCAGCAGCTGCGCGTCATTGAGGTAGGCGGTGTACAGCGTCAGCTTTGTATCCTTGGACTGGGTGTAGGACTTGGCGGGCGTGGCGCTGTTCTCATCGGCCTCCTCGGTGTAGGTATAGCCCTCCACCGGCGTGAGATAGATGGCGTCGTCCTTGAACAGGACCTCCTCCGCCTTGCCGCTTTCGATGATGGATACCATCTCGCTGTATTTGATCTCATGGCTGGTGGCCTTGTTGGCGGTGTTCCGGTTATAGGCGCTGAAATAGTTGAATGCCACCGTCAGCACCAGCGCCCATGCCACCAGCGTCAGGACGCCTCGCAGATTATTGCGGCCCTTGCCGTTTTTGTTGTTTTGGTCGTTGTTCGCCATGCGTATCCTCCGTCAAAAACCACTGGGTGGTATACTTCTGCATTATCGCACAGTATACCACACTTGCCCTTTTCTCACAAGCGGCACGTTGTCGGATTTTCTGTAAAATTTCTATGAATGCTCCTTTCTATCGGGGCAATAGTGTGTTATACTGGTCGGGATATCAAAGAGAACGAGGTCATTCCCATGAGAGACACGAAGGATACCCAGCGCCGCCCCCTGCCGGACGCGGAGGCTGACGGCGTCATCGAGGGCCGCAACGCGGTGATCGAGGCGCTGCGCGTGGGCGCCGCCATCGACAAAATTTATATCGCCAGGGGCGAAACAGACAAGACTCTGGGCCACATCGCCTCCAAGGCCCGTGACGCGGGCATCGTGGTGGTGGAGGCTGATCGCCGCAAGCTGGACGGGATGTCCCGCACCCACGCCCATCAGGGCGTCATTGCGCTGGCCGCCGTGCGGGAATACGCCACGGTGGAGAGCATTCTGGCCGCCGCCGCAGAGAAGGGGGAGCCGCCTCTGCTGGTGGTGTGCGACGAGATCTCCGACCCCCACAATCTGGGCGCCATCCTCCGCACCGCCGAGTGTGCCGGCGCCCACGGCGTCATTATCCCCAAGCGCCGCTCCGCCGGCCTGACCGCCGTGGTGGCCAAGACCTCCGCCGGTGCGGTGAGCTATATGCCCGTGGCGCGGGTGGCCAATATTCCCTCCCTGCTGAAGGACCTGAAACAGCAGGGCGTCTGGGTATTCGGCACCGCTGCCGACGGCACCACGGCGCTGTACGGCGCGGATCTGAAGGGCCCCGCCGCTATCGTCATCGGCTCTGAGGGCAGCGGTATGACCCGACTGGTCTCGGAGACCTGTGATTTCCTTGTCAGCATCCCCATGAAGGGCCGCATCTCCTCCCTGAACGCCTCCGCCGCCGCCGCCATCCTGCTGTACGAGGCGGTGCGTCAGCGGGGATAACGGCCACCCGTTTTTTTCTGAATGATGAGCAGGCACAGCGATGAACAACGCCATATCCCGCCCGTCCCCGACGACGAGCTTTCTCTGGACGCCATTCTGGCCGAATACGGCAGGGGCGGGCGTCAGCCTGCCCCGGCGGAGGGCGCGCCCGTGCCAACTCCCGCACCGGAGCCTGCCCCCTCTCCTGAACCGGCTTCCGCGCGGAAACCCGAAGCCGAGCCCGAAGAAATCCCCGCGCCGGAGCCCGTCCGCGTCTCCGATGCGCCGGACCGCGTCAGCCTGCGGGACGTGATGAGCCAGACGGTGGACGCCGTGCTGGCGGACGAGGAGGACGGCGTCCTTGACGATCCTGTGCCGCTGGGACAGCGGCTGGCCGCCCTGCTGCACCGCTTCACCGACCGCGGTGGGGACCCCTCGCGGGGCCTTTCCCGAGAGACGGAGCAGCTGTTCGACGAGCCGGAGGCCGAGCCTGAGCCGGAAGAACCCGAGGAGCCGGAGCCCCGCATGGACGACGCCCTGCGGGAGGAAAAGCGCCGGTGCAACCGGCTGCGCCGCGGTCTGGTGCTGGGAGCCTTCCCCGCGCTGCTGCTGGTGGTGGCCGCCGTTCTGCAGGAGCTGGAGGTGCTGCCCCCCGCGTGGCTGGACGCCGCGCTCCTGCGGTGCGCTGTACTGGGCGGCGGACTGCTGCTGACGGCGCTTCTCTGTCTGCCGGTATGGCGGACGGCGGTGCAGCTCCTCCGCGATGGGCGGGTGGGCTGCGAGCTGTGCGCCGGCGTAGCGGTGCTGGCCGACCTGCTGTGCTGCGTCTGCGGCGCCGTCACCGGCAGCACCCTGTCCACGCCCTACGCCGCCGCAGGCGCCCTGCTGATCCTCTGCTGCCAGCTGGGCCTGTATCTCACGGCGGAGACGCGCCGCGCCGCCTTCCACCTGGCGGAGCTCAACGGCGTGCCGCCCTATGTGGTGTCCGTGCTGCCCGCCGGTACCTGCAAGCAGCGTGGCGTGCTGGAGGGCTTCTACCGCATGACCATGCGGCCCGATCCCGCCCGCCAGTGGCAGAATTATGTGCTGCCGCTGCTGCTGTCCACGGCGGTGGTGCTGTCCGGCGTGGTGTGCTTCACCGCCCGCCCCATGGCGGAATTTCCCTGGGTACTGGCCGCCCTCACCGGCGCCGGCGTCCAGCTGTCCCTGCCTCTGACGGGCGCCCTGCCTCTGTATTACCTGTCCCGCCGTCTGGAGCGCAGCGGCGCGGCGGCCGCCGGTTATGCCGGCGCCCGCGCCGTGGCCCGTTCCGGCCGGATCCTCCTGACGGACGACGATCTCTTCCCCGCCGGCACCGTGACCCTCAACGGCTACAAGGTCTACGGCGAGGAGCGGGGCCGCGCCGTGGCCTACGCCGCCTCGGTGGCCAAGGCCGCCGGCAGCAGTCTGGCCCCCCTGCTGGACCGCCAGCTCACGGCGGAGGGCGGCTACCCCATGCGGGTGGACGAGCTGCATTTCTGCGAGGAGGGCGGCGTGGAGGCGGCCCTCCGCGGGGAGACGGTGCTGCTGGGCAGCGCCTACTTCATGAAGAAGCGGCATATCGCCCTGCCCCGTGACCTGAGACTGCAAACCGGCCTGTTTCTGGCGGTGGACGGCGTGCTGACGGCGGTATTTGCCGTGAAGTACCAGCCCTCCCGCAACGCGGAGTGGGCGCTGCGCGCTCTGCGCCGCAGCCGCATTACGCCGGTGCTGGCCGTCCGCAGCAGCAACGTGACCCCCAGCCTCATCAAGCGCAAATTCGGCGTGGACGCCAAGGCGGTCTATCCCGATGTCTCCACTCGTCTGGCGTTGGCCCAGCTGGCCTCCCAGCAGGGGGAAGCGCCCAACGTCATCGTCTGCCGCGAGGGGCTGCTGCCGCTGGCGGAATCGGTGGTGGGCAGCCGCCGTATGGTGCGGGCCGTCCGGACCGCCACGGTCCTCAGCTACCTGGGCGCGCTGTGCGGCGTGCTGTTGGCCTACTACCTGACCTCCGTGGGCAACTTCGCGGTGCTGACGCCGCTGGCCATGGTGATCTTCCTGCTGCTGTGGCTGCTGCCCACGCTGCTGATCGCCGGTCTCGTTCGCCATTTTTGAGCAAAAAAGAACGGAGCGCTCACGCCCTCCGTTCTTTTTGCATATTACGCCTCTGCCGGCTCCGGCAGCTTCTCCGGCCAGTTGGGCCAGCTCTGACGGATGAGATCCGCCACCGCGTCCCGCTCCAGCCCCAGCACGGCGGCCAGCTCACCGTACAGCTGATCCTCCGCCCGCTTGAGATAACGCTCGTCCATCTGACTCACCTTTTTGCCGTGGCGCACGGCCCACGCCCGCTTGCGGCACACGCTGTGGATCATGGCCGCCAGCTCGCTGCACTGGCAGCGCATCACCACCTGATGGTAGAAATCCCGGGCCGCCCGCACCCCCGTCTGCTCCGGCCTGCAGGGCGGCAGAGAGGGGATCGCCGCGATCAGCGCCAGCGCCTCCTCCCGTGAGATGATGGGACGCATCAGCACACCGGTGTCCACCGGCGTCAGCACCGTACCGCTGCGGTAAAGCGGCGTCAGATGATAATAGAGCCGCGTCCCATCGTCATAGGACATACCGGACGGGCCGATGCGTTCCACCCGACAAACGCCCTCGCTGCCGTATACCACCAGATCACCCGCTGCAAACATCTCGTCACGCTCCTTACACACAGACACACAAAACCGCCCCGCGCCCGCTCTCTCCTTCGGACGCGCGGCTCTCTCTTTGTGTAGTATGATACCACATTGTGTCAAAAAATGTAAGGGCGATTTTTAAGAAATTTCCCGCAAGGTGGTGGATATTTCTTAAAAGCGTGATACAATAGGGAAAACCATCGGAAAGGAAGACCCCTTCTATGAAGCAGCCTGATATCCATCCCTCCGTCTTTGTGGCCCCCAACGCCACCCTCCGCGGCGACGTCCGTCTGGCCGCCGGCAGCAGCGTGTTCTACGGCGCGGTGCTGCGGGGCGACCGCGCCCCCATCTCTATCGGCGCGGGCACCAACATTCAGGACAACTGTGTGGTCCACGTGGAGTACGACCTGCCCGTTACCGTGGGGCGGGACGTCACCGTGGGCCATGGCGCCATTCTTCACAGCTGCACCGTGGGCGATGAGACGCTCATCGGCATGGGCGCTATCGTCCTCAACGGCGCGCAGATCGGCAAAAACTGCCTCATCGGCGCCGGCGCGCTGGTGACGCAGAACGCCGTCATTCCCGACGGGATGATGGCCGTTGGCTCTCCCGCCAGAGTCAAGCGCCCCCTGACGCCGCAGGAGATCGAGGACATCCGGCGGGCCGCCGTGGCCTACCGGCAGGAGGCCCGGGAATTTCAGGCGCTGGAGGAATCGCTGTAAGCAAAAGGAGAGCCGTGGGGCAGCGCCCCGCGGCTCTCCTTTTCTCTTACGCCCGGCGGTCCGCCTGGATCAGCAGCTTCAGAGCCTCCACGCCCACCTGCACGGCGGAGGTGGTGTCCTCGCTCATCTCCTGATCCAGTCCGGCAGCCTCCCGCTCCTGGTTCCATACCACATGGAAGCAGGAGCCGCAGCGGCATTTCAGTGCGTCCGCCACCACGAACAGCGCGGCGGACTCCATCTCGCTGGCCTTGACGCCCAGCCGCTTCCACGCCTCCCACTTGTTCAGCAGCTCGTAGGACACGGGCATACGGGCGGGGCTGTGCTGGCCGTAGAAGGCGTCCTTGCACTGCACCACGCCCACCTGCGTCCGCTTGCCCAGCGCGCGGGCGGCCTGCACCAGCGCGGTGGTCACCTCAAAGTTGGCCACGGCGGGGTACTCGATGGGCGCATATTCGCGGCTGGTATGCTCAAAGCGGATGGCGCCGGTGGCCACCACTACGTCGCCGCTTCGCACATCCAGATCGATGCCGCCGCAGGTGCCCACGCGGAGGAAGGTGTCCGCGCCGATGTTGTGCAGCTCCTCCATGGCGATGGAGGCCGAGGGGCCGCCGATGCCGGTGGAGCACACGGAGACCTTCTCCCCCAGCAGCGTGCCGGTGTAGACGGTGTACTCGCGGTTGCTGGCCACAAAGTGCGCGTCGTCAAACAGCGCTGCGATCTTCTCGCAGCGGCCCGGGTCGCCCGGCAGGATCACATAGCGGCCCACGTCGCCCTCCACACAGTGGATATGATACTGCTTTTCCAGATTCTGCATAGTCTGACCTCCTGAAAGAATACAGGCGGAGCCTCCGCCCGATTGATTACGATTTGCAGTTGCCTTCTGCCATTGGTAAATATTTATTATATCGCATCCCATCGTAAAAAGCAATCATGGCGGCCTCGGGAAAGGCAGAAACTTCATGTTTCGCCAGAATTCCTCGGGGCTATGAACGCCGCGGCGGCGGATACTAACGGTGGCGCAACGCGCACAAGAAACAAAGGAGGCTTCTTCATGATGAAGCGGATCGCAACGCTTTTTGCGGCGCTGTCTCTTATGCTGGCACTGACGGCCTGCGGCGAGACGGACCGCACCAACGCCGGCGCGGGGGACCGGAACACACCCAACACCAATCGGAGCCAGAACGCCCCGCAGGATAACGGCAGCGGCGGCAGCTGGCAGAACGGCACCGACACGCCCACTCAGCCCGGCGCCGGCAGCGGCGGCACGGAGGGCGCTCGGGACAACGCGCTGGGCCGCGGCGCCCTGCGGCGGGGCGCACAGAGCACCGCCACGTTCCGCCAGATGCTGGAAAACGGCCATGTCCGTGACAGCGATGGCTTCCTCAACGATGGGGAAAACACCAGCTGGTGACTTTTTTGCCGTAAACAGAGCCTGTGGGCGCAGGGGGGACGTATTTTTTTCACCCTGCGCCCACTTGCATTTTCAGAAAATTGGGATATGATATGAGAGAAAGAATATGTGCCGCTGCGGGCGGCAGAGAAAAGAAGGGTTTGCTATGACAAAAATTGACATCGTATCCGGCTTTCTGGGCGCAGGCAAGACCACGCTCATCAAAAAGCTGCTGGCAGAGGCGTTTCAGGGCGAGAAGCTGGTCCTGATCGAAAACGAATTCGGCGAGATCAGCATCGACGGCGGCTTCCTGAAGGAGTCCGGCGTCCAGATCAGCGAGATGTCCTCCGGCTGCATCTGCTGCTCGCTGGTGGGCGACTTCAACAGGGCGCTGAAGGATGTGCACCAGCAGTTCGGGCCTGACCGCATCCTCATTGAGCCGTCCGGCGTGGGCAAGCTCAGCGACGTGATCGTGGCGGTGGAGAATACCGTCAAGGACGTGCCGGACATGAAGCTCAACAGCTTCGTCACCGTGGCCGACGCCACCAAGGTCAAGGTCTACATGAAGAACTTCGGCGAGTTCTACAACAACCAGATCGAATCTGCGGGCACCATCATCCTCTCCCGCACCCAGAAGCTGAGTCAGGAGAAGCTGGAGGCCGCCGTGGCGCTGCTGCGGGAGAAGAACCCCGATGCCGCCATCCTCACCACGCCGTGGGACGAGCTGGACGGCAAGACCATCCTCAGCGCCATCGAGAAGGTGTCGCTGGCCGATGAGCTGCTGGCGCGGATGCAGGCCGAGCACGCGGCGGACGAGGCGGAGCATCACCATCATCACCATGACCATGATGAGGATGACCACGACCACGGCTGTCACCACGACCACGACGAGGACGAACATTGTCACCATGACCATGACGAGCATTGCCACGACCACGAGCACGAGCATCATCACCACGACGGCGAGGAGTGCGACGATCCCCATTGCAGCTGCCACCATCACCACCATCACGCCGACGAGGTGTTTACCAGCTGGGGTGTGGAGACGGTGAAGGTATTCACCGAGAGCGAGCTGGAGACCATCCTCACCGCGCTGGACAGCGGCGACTACGGCGCGATCCTCCGTGCCAAGGGCATCGTCCACAGCGAGGACGGCAAGTGGCTGCACTTCGACTTCGTGCCGGAGGAGCATCAGATCCGCTTCGGCGCCGCCGACTACACCGGCCGCCTGTGCGTCATCGGCTCCCAGCTGAAGGAGGACAAGCTGGCCGCGCTGTTCGGCCTGTAAGACGCGAGGTACACCGTATGGATATTCCTGTTTACCTCATCGCCGGCTTTCTGGACGCCGGCAAGACCAGCTTTATCAACGGCATTTTGCAGGACGGCTTCGCCGCCGAGGACCGGACGCTGCTGCTGTGCTGCGAGGAGGGCGAGACGGCCTACGACCCCAAGGTGCTGGGCAACGTATTCACCTACACCATCGACGAGCCGGAGCAGATGACGCCGGAGTTTTTCAAGAAGCTGGAAAAGCAGTACCGCCCCAAGCAGGTCATCATCGAGTACAACGGTATGTGGCAGATCGAGCCGCTGTACCGGGAGGGGCTGCCCGCCAACTGGATCCTGTATCAGATCATGTGTCTGGTAGACGCCAACACCTTCGAGCCGTATGTGCGGAACATGGGGCAGCTGATGATGGAGAAGATCTCCAACGCCGACCTGCTGATCTTCAACCGCTGCAATGAGCAGCTCCGCGCCCAGCTGCGCAGCCGCAACCTGCGGATGGTGAACCGCCGTGCCGATATCTATCTGGAGAACACCGACGGCACCAGTGAGGAGTATGTGACGCCGGAGATGTCCCCCTTCGACCTGTCCGACGGCAAGCTGGATGTGCCGGATGACGACTACGGCATCTGGTATGTGGACATGATGGACAACCCCGACCGCTACGAGGGGGTGGAGGTGTCCTTCAAGGCCATCATGTGCCACTCCAAGAAGTTCAAGGGCGTCCACTGTCCCGGCCGCTTCGCCATGGTCTGCTGCGACAAGGATATGCAGTTCCTGGCGCTGGTCTGCCGGGGCGAGGGGCTGGAGCGCTTCAAGGATAAGGAGTGGGTGGAGATCCACGCCACCGTGAAGAAGGAGAACTGCGACGCCTATCAGGGCGAGGGCCCCGTGCTGTACGTCAGCAGCGTGACCGCCGCCGCTAAGCCCGCCAACGAGATGGTGTCCTTCTGAGGACACATCGTCAATAACATAAAAAAGATGACGTTCCGCACAGGCGGAGCGTCATCTTTTTACGTTTGCAGCGTGATGCGGCGGGCATCGGTGTCCCGCAGGGCGATCACGGTGTCCAGCACCTGATAGGCGGTGATCCCGCCAAAAGGTGCGGTGTGCAGCGCGGTGACCCGCTGCCCGGGGAGAAAACCCAGATCCTCCATGCGGCGGGCCTTCCGGGGCGGAAAGTCCAGCGCGGCCACGCGGCCGCTCTCACCGGGTAACAGCTGCGCCAGTGTTTGCGTCATGCGGCACGGCCTCCTCATAAGGTGTCCATACCAGTCTATGCCGCCGGTCACTTCAGGGTGATGCTGTTTTGCAGAACGGTGGTGCTGTATAAAAGCAGCACGTCCGCGTCGTTGGGGAAGTCCACGACGCGCCCCAGCCGGTCGGACGCCAGATACCGGATATCCACGGCGTACACCGTGCGGTAGCTCTCCGCCAGCAGCGGGATGATGCTGCTGCCGAAGGAGTCCCGGAACACCACCAGCGTCCTGTCCGACAGGGCGTTGGGGTTGTCGATACGCAGCAGGGAGCGGCTGCCGGACAGGAACAGGTCGTAGGGCGCGTCCTGCGCGGCGGTGAAATCGTACACGCCGCCGTCGGTGTCCGTCTCGTAGTTATGGACGGTGCAGCCCTCCAGCACAGGGGAGGTCAGATAGGACAGCGTGTCCGGCTCCAGCGGCTCCTCGGTCTTTCCCCAGTAGCTGCCGTGGAAATCCCCCTCCAGCGCGCACAGCGTCTCGTCCCGCGTGCCGGACACCGGCGCGCCCATGGCGGTCAGCAGCGCATCCGCCGCAGGGCGCAGCCGCTCCTGCCGCCAGTGGGGGTCGGTGCGGTAGTAGTCCGCCAGCGTCAGACCGGCGGTGATATCCACCGGCGTCAGAAAGTCCAGCGCGTCCCGCAGGCAGTCCGCCGTCTCCGCCGCGCCGGCGGGGGCATAGCCCGCCGGCGGCACGGTGAACAGCGCCTTGTCCGGCACCACCGCCAGATAGACGGTGCGGCCGGTGAAGTACAGGTCGTACAGATGCTGAAAGCGGTAAGCGGCGCGATCCAGCGATGCGGCGTCGAAGGCCGCGTCCGTCTTGGCGGCATAGCCGTCATAGACGTACATCGTATCGGCAGAGCCTGACGGCTCCGCCGTGTGGGCGGGGACGCGGGCCGCCCCTGTCAGCAGTGCCGCCGCCAGCAGCAGGAACACGCCCCGCTGCACCATCCTCCGTGTCACAGAATGGCCTCGTCGTAGGCGGCGGTGACGCCGTAGATGCCGTTCAGATGGCTCATGAAGTGGTCCACCAGCTCCTCGGCGCCGTAGACCGCCACCACATAGTCATCCACCACGGCCACGGTCAGCTTGTCGGGGAAGCCGCACATCCACTGGCGCTGCATGATATTGTCCCGCAGCTGCTGTGCCAGCTCAGCGGTGTCGCCGGTGGCGTGGTAGGCAGCGGCGGTGAAGGTGTTGGCGTTCATCATGTGGACCAGGGACGCGGCCTCGTCCACCGCGGCGGTCTCCGGCAGACCAAGCTCGCTGTCCGCCAGCGCACGGTCCTTCAGGTCGAAGACGCCGGGGGCGTCCTCCTTCATATTGGCCTCGGAGAAGTCGCCGCCCACCGCGGCAAACTTCTCGTCCTCACCGAAGGTGTTCCATACTGTCTCCAGTATGTTCAGGGCGCTGGTGGGCTTTGCGGGCTTGTCACCGCCGCCGGCGTTATTCTTGTCGCCGCAGGCGGCCAGACTCAGCGTCAGCAGGGCGGCCAGCACAAGGGCAGTCAGTTTTTTCATGGTCATATCCTCCAAAATTCGTAGTGTTCCCGCGCAGGGAGAAAAGCGCGGCTGTGGATAGGACGCAGCCGCGCTTTGTTTTGTTCCCGCCGGACGGCTCTTTTTCGTCAAAGGATCGCTGCACTCGCTTGCCATACACAAAGTATGCCTGTGCTCCCGCGCCCTGTTCTGACGAAAAATCCCTCGTCCGGTCCACTTTCACAGCCAGCTCTGGTCAAAGCCGTAGGGCAGCAGCTCCTTCAGGGAGAACCGCTTGCTGCCGCCGTTTTTGTTCAGGCAGATAACGGTGAGCTCGGGGGCGAACTCCATCATCACCTGACGGCAGGTGCCGCAGGGCACGCAGTAATCGTCGCTGCGTCCGGCGATGACCAGCGTATCGAAGTCGCGGTGCCCCTCACTGACAGCCTTGAAGATGGCGGTGCGCTCGGCGCAGACGGTAGCGCCGTAGGCGGCGTTTTCGATGTTGCAGCCGGTGAACACTGTGCCGTCCCTGCACAGCAGGGCCGCGCCCACGGGGAAGTGGGAATAGGGGACGTAGGCCATGTCCAGCATGGCGATGGCCTTTTGGCAGAGAGCCTGTTCGGTCATGGGGATTCCTCCTTATTTTGATCGGTTTGGAAAGCTTTATGCATCAGCTCAGCTCCGCCTGTCCGGTGTAGAGCTGGTAGTACTTGCCGTGCTGGGCCAGCAGCTCGGCGTGGTCGCCGCGCTCGATGATACGGCCCTGCTCCAGCACCAGAATGGCCTGACTGTTGCGGACGGTGGACAGCCGGTGGGCGATGACGAAGACGGTGCGGCCCTCCATGAGGGAGTCCATGCCCCGCTCGATCAGCGTCTCGGTGCGGGTGTCGATGGAGCTGGTGGCCTCGTCCAGGATCAGCACCGGCGGGTCGGACACGGCGGCGCGGGCGATAGCCAGCAGCTGCCGCTCGCCCTGACTGAGGCTGCCGCCGTCGCCGGTGATGACGGTGTCGTAGCCCTGGGGCAGGTGGCGGATGAAGGCGTCGGCGTTGGCCAGCTTAGCCGCGGCGCGCACCTCCTCGTCCGTGGCGTCCAGCTTGCCGTAGCGGATGTTGTCCGCCACGGTGCCGGTGAACAGGTGGGTGTCCTGCAATACGATGCCCAGCGAGCGGCGGAGGGAATCCTTGGCGATGTCCTTCACGTCGATGCCGTCATAGGTGATGGTACCCTGCTGCACATCGTAAAAGCGGTTGATGAGGTTGGTGATGGTGGTCTTGCCCGCGCCGGTGGAGCCGACGAAGGCGATCTTCTGGCCAGGCTTGGCGAATAGGGACACGTCGTTCAGCACGGTCTTTTCCCCGTCGTAGGAGAAGCTCACGTGGTCGAACCGCACGTCGCCCCGCAGCTCCACCAGTGTGCCGTCCGGCTTTTTCCACGCCCAGTGACCGGTGCGCTCCGCCGTCTCCGTCAGGATGTCGCCGTTTTTCTCCACCCGGACGATGACAGTCTTGCCCTCGTCCGTCTCCGGCTGCTCCTCCATGACGGCGAAGATGCGCTCGGCGCCGGCGGCAGCCGCCAGCAGCGTGTTGATCTGCTGGCTGATCTGACCCACGGGCTGGCTGACCTGCTTGACATACAGCAGGTAAGCGCCCAGCGAGCCCACGTCGAACACGCCGCCGATGGCCAGCAGGCCGCCGACGCAGCAGGTGACGGCGTAGTTGATCTTGCTGAGGTTGCCCATGGCGGGCATCATCATACCGGCGTAGGCCTGGGCGGCGGTGGCCGCGTCGCGGTAGTCGCCGTTGAGGGCGGTGAAGCGCCGGATGGCCTGCTCCTCGTGGCGGAAGACCTTGATGACCTTCTGACCCTCGATCATCTCCTCAATATAGCCGTTCATGGCGCCCAGCGCCGCCTGCTGCCGCTGGAAATTGGTGCGGCTGCGGCCGCCGACGGTCTTGACCACCACGCCCATCAGTCCCAGAAACAAGAAGGTGATCAGCGTCAGCCACGGGTTGAGCACGAGCATCATCACCACGGTGCCCACGAAGGTCAGCACGTTGGAGACGATGCTGGCAAAGCTGCTGTTGAGCATCTCCGACACGGTATCGATATCGTTGGTAAAGCGGCTCATCAGGTCGCCGGACTGGTGCCGGTCATAGTAGCGGATGGGCAGCTGCTGCAGCCGGTCGAACAGATCCTGCCGCAGGGCGGCCACGGTGTGCTGCGCCACATGGACCATGATGCGGGCATAGGCGTAGGAGCACAGAGAGCTGAGGGCGAACAGGCCGCCCATCAGCAGCAGCATCCGGAAAAGGCCCGGGAAGTCGCCGGGGATGATATAGTTGTTCAGCAGCGGCTTGAGCAGGTAGCTGGTGGCCACGCTGGCGCCGGAGCTGACGATGAGGCACACCGCCACCAGCACCAGCGAGCCCTTATAGCGGCCCACATAGCCCATGAGCTTCCGGAACGTACCCTTCATGTCCTTGGGGCGCTGGAAGCCGTGGCTGCCGTGGCCGTGGCCGCGGGGGGCATTGTGTTTCGTATCAGCCATCGATGCTCACCCCCTCCTGCTGAGATTCGTAGACCTCGCGGTAGATGGCGCAGCTGTCCATCAGCTGTGCATGGGTCCCCTGTCCCACCACGCGGCCGTCGTCCAGCACCAGAATGAGGTCCGCGTCCATGACGGAGGTGATGCGCTGGGCGATGATGAGCTTGGTGGCACCGGGCAGCGCCGTTTTCAGCGCGCTGCGGATCCTCGCATCGGTAGCGGTATCCACCGCGCTGGTGGAGTCGTCCAGGATCAGCACCCTGGGCCGGCGCAGGATGGCCCGCGCGATGCACAGGCGCTGCTTCTGGCCGCCGGAGACGTTGGCGCCGCCCTGCTCGATATAGGTGTCATAGCCGTCGGGCATCCGCTGGATGAACTCGTCGGCACAGGCCATGCGGCAGGCCTCCTCGATCTCCGCATCGGTGGCGTCCTCCCGCCCCCAGCGCAGGTTCTCGCGGATGGTGCCGGAGAACAGAGTGTTCTTCTGGAGCACCATGGCGCAGCCGTCACGCAGCGCCGCCATGGTGTAGTCCTTCACATTGTGACCGCCCACCGAAACGACGCCCTCGTTCACCTCATACAGGCGGGGGATCATGCTCACCAGCGTGGTCTTGGCGCTGCCGGTGCCGCCCAGGATGCCCACGGTCATGCCGCTTTCGATGTGCAGGTCAATGTCCGTCAGGTTCCAGCTCTCCGCCGTGGGGTGATATTTGAAGAAAACGTGGTCGAACCGGATGTCGCCGTTTTCCACGGTGAGGCTGCTGTCCGCCTGCTCGTCGGTGATCTCGGGCTGTTCGTCCAGCACCTCCACGATCCGGCGGCCGCAGGCGATGGCGCGGGTGAGGATCATCAGCACCATAGACACCATCATCAGGGACATCAGGATCTCGCTGGCGTAGGTGAAGAAGGCCATCAGGTCGCCGGACAGCAGGGTGCCCGCCGCCACATCGTGGCCGCCCAGCCACATGAGGGAGACGATGGTGCCGCCCATGATCATGATCATGATGGGCATGAACATGACCACAAAGCCAAAGGCCCGCTCGGCGGTGTCGCGGAGCTTGTCGCTGCGGGTGCGGAACTTCTGCTCCTCCTGCTCCTCGCGGACGAAGGATTTCACCACGCGGACGGCGTTCAGGTTCTCCTGCACCACCAGATTCAGGTCGTCCGTGGCGCTTTGCAGCGCCGTGAAGAACGGACCTACATAGCGGATGACGATGACCACCGCCACGATCAGCAGCGGCACTGCCACCAGAAACACCTGACTCAGATCCAGACTGATCTCCATGGCCTTGATGAGAGCCGTCACCAGCATCACCGGCGCGCGGACGCACATCCGCATCCCCATGAACAGCGTCATCTGCACAGAGGCCACATCGTTGGTCAGGCGGGTGATCAGGCTGGCGGTGGAAAAATGCTCGATATTGGCAAAGGAGAAGCGCTGGACCTGCTCATACTCCGCCTGCCGCACGTTGGCGCCGAAGCCCATGGCCGCCTTGGCGGCCAGCGCCGCCGCGCCTACGCCGCACCCAAGCGCCGCCATGGACATCAGGAACATCTTCAGGCCGGTGAGCAGGATGTAGCTCCTGTCTCCATTGGCGATGCCCACATCCACGATGTCGCTCATGGCCTGGGGCAGCTCCAGCTCCAGCACGGCCTCGCCCACGGAGCACAGCACGCCCAGCAGGATATATACCCCATAGCCCCGGGTATAGGGAGCAAGCTTTTTCAGCATGGCGCGTCCTCCTCCGAAAGATTCTCCGCCACACGCAGCAGCAGCGCCGTCAGCAGCCGGATCTCCTCCGGCGAAAAGCCCTTTTCCAGACGGTCGTTGACCTCCCGCACAATGGCGGTGAACCGGTCATAAAACTGCATGCCCTGCGCCGTCAGCGCCAGAATGCGGCACCGCCCGTCGGACGCGCTGGCGGTGCGCTTCACCATGCCCTTTTCCTCCAGCCGGTCCACGATGCCGTTGACGGTGCTGGGCTTTACCATCAGGTGGCGCTCCAGCTGCTTCTGGTTCACCGGCCCCTCCGCCTCGTGGAGGTAGGTCAGCGTCCGGCACTGCATGGGCGATACGTCATACTGCCGCAGCCTTCGGACCATCAGCTTCTGCACCTGATGGTCGCAGTAGCCGAACAGGGGCCCGAAATGCTCCGGCTGCTCTGTTATACACGGTTTCACGATGTGTCTCCTTTCCACTTATTTCGCATACTAAATATTAGTGCGCTAAATAATAGCACGGCGCATGGGGAATGTCAAGAGGGAGCCTGTGGGCGGCTTGTGAACAATTTGTGAATCTTCTGACAAACGCATTGACTTCTGTGGGGAAGCTGTGTATGATAGCATCACGAAGAACGTAAGTGACATTGTTATTCTCTCTCCTTTACCAAAAAAGAAACCGCGCACCCTCGGGTGCGCGGTTTCTTTTTTGGCAAAGGCTTCTTGCATATCAGCGGCGAACGCAGAGGGCTCTTTGACAGGCGGACGCAAAAAGGGAGGACCTGCCGGGCGGGCCCTCCCTTTTTCTATGTCTCTTATTCGCGGCGCAGCGCCTCGATGGGGTTGAGCTTGGAGGCCTTCACCGCCGGCACAAAGCCGAACACCACGCCGATGACCATGGAGAAGGCCACGGCGATGATGCAGGCCGGTACGCTGATGGCTACCGGCGTGCCCATGACGTGGGACATCATCTCCGCAAGACCGATGCCGCAGCCCACGCCCAGAATACCGCCCATGCTGGTGAGCACGGCGGCCTCCGTCAGGAACTGCCAGCGGATGCGGCTCTGCTGGGCGCCGATGGCGATCTTCAGGCCGATCTCGCGGGTACGCTCCGTCACCGACACCAGCATGATGTTCATCACGCCGATACCGCCCACCACCAGAGAGATGGCGGCGATCCAGATCAGCTGCTTGTTGGAGCTTTCCGACAGGCTCTGCAGCTGGCTGGCCTGCTCCAGCAGATCCTTGGATTGGTACTTGTAGGTATCGCTGGCGATCACATGGCTGTTGAGATACTCCGCCACATTGTTGCCGGCGGTGGTCATGTCGTTGGTGGATGTGGCCCGCACCGCCACAGACTGCGGCTCGTCGTAGCGATAAACGATGGGCCAGCAGCTGTCGGGGATAAACACCGTGCCGGAGGTGTTGCCGGAGTACATATAGTAGTCGTTGATGCTGTTGATGACCGGCTCGGAGGACACGCGGGCGGAGATCACGCCCACCACGGTGAACGGCTCGCCGGAGATCTCGATGGTCCCGCCCAGCGGGTTTTCGCCCTGGAACAGGCTCTGGGCCGATTTGGCGTCGATCAGCGCCACCTTGCGGCAGTTGGCGAAGTCTGCCTCCACAAAGGCGCGGCCATAGTTGACGGCGTAATCCGCCGCAGCCAGATAGCGGCTGTCGATGCCGTACAGGTTGCCGCTGAAGGAGTTGTTGCCCACATAGACGCCGTCAGGCCACTGGCGCTGATGGTACAGGGACACATCGGCCACGCTGCCCAGCTGGCTCATCTCGCCGCGCATCTCCTCGGTGATGCAGCTGACGCCCTGCGGCAGCTCCATATAGCCAAGCTCGATCTGATTGCCGTCCTGTGTCAGCTGCACGCGAACCACGTTGTTGCCCGCGCCGATCAGATTCTGCTTGATCTGCTCGTTGGTGCCCTGAATGGTGGACACGATGGTGATGATGGCCGCAATGCCGATGATGATACCCAGCATCGTCAAAAACGACCGCAGCTTGTGACTCCACACGCCCTGAAAGGCGAGATTGATATTTTCTAACATCGCTTCGCCTCCCTTACATCGCGTTGTACAGCTGGTCTGCGGTGGCCTCCACCGTATTGGCGCCGGCCTTCACGTCCCGCCCGTAGGGGAACGCCACATAATCCTCCACGGTCAGACCGCCGCGGATCTGGGTGTAGCTGCCCCACAGGTCGCGGCCCGTCTGGACCCAGCGCTGCTCCAGCTTACCGTTCTCGCCCCGCACCATCACGTAGCTCTTGCCGTTCTCGGACCGCAGGAACATACTTTGCAGATACAGGGGATTGCCATCGGTGGCCACGGTTTTCTGATAGGACATATCCACATAGTCGCCGGCCTGTAAATTGGCGTCCTCGGAGACAAACACCTTGAAGGGATAGTAGGACACGTTGCTGTTGGAGTCCCCTCCCCAGTAGCTGGCGTTGTCCGTGGGGAAATCGCTGATCTCCACGATCTCGCCCTCGCAGCTGGTGCCGGTCATCCAGCTGCTGATCTGCACGGTGTCGCCAAGCTTCACGGTGCCCAGATCCAGCTCGCCCAGAGAGCCGGTGATATAATACCCGCCGCCGCCGGAGACCTCCACCACAGCCTGACTGTTGTTATAGGCGTCCTCCGGCGTCCGCACGGCCTTTACCACACCGTCGATCTCGCTGTATACGGTGCCGTCGCCCAGCTCCTTCTTCTTCTGATCCAGCGTGATCTGCGCCTGCTTTACGGAGCGGTTATAGTCGTGCAGCGACTTCTCCGTATTGGCGATCAGCTCCTTCAGCTCCGCACGGGTATGGGAGTCGTCCAGCATCTTCTGGAGCTTATCCAGCTCCTTCTGCGCCTTCTTGATCTGGTCGTTCACAGGCGTCTCATAGCTGTCCTGATAGCCGGGCAGATTGTTCATCAGCTTCAGCTTGGCCGGCTCCTCCGTGTCGTCGGCCACAATGTACATCCCGTAGCAGGTGATGGCGCCGTTCTGCACATCGCCGGCCCGCTCCACCAGCACCACATAGGCGCTGGTCTGCCCGTTGGGCAGCACGCTGCTCCGGATAACGTCGTCCGTCAGGAATTTGCCCTCCAGCCACTGGTAATACAGGGGCTTATCCCGCGTCTCGCCGGTGTTGCTGCCCAGACGGCCCACGCTGACGGGGGCGTAGCGGCCCTCGCTTTTATCCTGCGCCGCCCGCAGCTTTTCCAGCTCGGCCAGCTTCTGGTCGTATTCCTTCTGCAGCGCCTCGCGGTTCTCCGCCAGCCGGTACAGCTTCAGATTCTCCTCCGCCGTCTTGGCGTTCAGCTGCATCCGCTCCAGCTGGATCTCGGCGCGGTCTACCTCCGCCTGCGACAGCGTGGTGTCGTAGGACAGCAGCCTGTCGCCCTTCTTGACGCTCTGCCCCTCGGTGACATAGATCTCCTTGACCGTCTGGTTCTGGGAGATGAAGAGCTTCTGCAATTTATCGGTGCTCACCGTGCCGCTGGTGTTGCCGGTGTCGCCCCAGTAGTCGCTCATGGAAAAATCGGACACGGCGTACACATTGATGTCGCCGCGCTGGGCGTTGCGCGCCAGCGTCAGGCCGCCCCATACGGCGGCGCAGACCGCCGCGATGATGCCGACGGCCAGCAGCGCCTTTTTCAGAGATTTACTCATGGAACGCACCTCCCGTCAGCACGCCGTCGCGGATGTTCATAATGGTATGGGCGTGTTGTGCGATGCCCTGATCGTGTGTGATCATGATGATGGTGGAGCCGTGGTCGTGCAGCTGCTGGAACAGCTCCATCACCTGTGTGCCGCTGGCGGAGTCCAGCGCGCCGGTGGGTTCGTCCGCCAGCAGCAGCTGGGGCTTGCCTACGATGGCGCGGGCGATGGCCACGCGCTGGCACTGGCCGCCGGACAGCTGATCCGGCCGGTGATCCACGCGGTCCGCAAGGCCCACCGTCTCCAGCGCCTCGCGGGCGCGCTCCAGCCGCTCCGCTTTCTTCACACCGCCGTACAGCAGGGGCAGCGCCACGTTCTCCAGCGCCGTCAGCTTGGGCAGCAGGTTGAAGGACTGGAACACAAAGCCCAGCTGCTTGTTCCGCACCTCCGCCAGCTGTTTGGGCGTGCATTTGGTAATGTCCTGTCCGCTCAGCAGATAGCTGCCGCTGGTGGGCACGTCCAGGCAGCCGATCAGGTTCATCAGCGTGGTCTTTCCGCTGCCGGAAGGACCCATGATCGCAAGGTATTCCCCCTCCTCCACGTCCAGACTCACATTTTTCAGGATGTGGTTCACGGATTTGCCCATGGGATAGTCCTTGCAGATGTCGCGCATTTCAAGGATCATACTCAGCCCTCCACTGCCGGCATGTCCGCCGTCGGCATATCCGCCGCGCCGCCGTTATCGTTCATGCCGCCCTCGTCAAGGCCGCCGTTATCGGCCATGTCGCCGCCGACCATGCCGCTCTCGTCGAGGCCGCCGTCGATCACGCCGTCGCCGCCCGTGCTGCTGTCGCCGGGATCGAAGGTGCTCTCGTCATAGGTCACGCAGGTCATGCCGGCCTTCAGCGTGTCGTCGGGGAAGGCGATATAGTCCGCCGCCGTCAGACCGTCCGTCACCAGATAGGTGTCCAGCTCGGCGTTGTAGTCGCCCAGCGTCAGGCTGCGCTTTTCCAGCTTGCCGCTGCTGCTCTGGGCCCAGACCCAGGGGGAGCCGTCGGCATCGTTGATGAAGCTGGCGGGCAGCGCAATGCCGCTGCTCTGCTTGTCGTCCTGCCCCAGATCCGGCTCGATGTAGACGTGCTGCCCCATCAGCAGCCCGTCGCTGCTGCTCAGCTCCACGTAGAACGGATACTTGCTGGAGTTGCCGGTGTCGCTGGTGCTGCTGTCATAGTAGGCGTAGCTGTTGCTGTTGCTCTGCGCGGGATTGTTCCAGTCGATGTTGGTGATGGTCCCCTGCCACGTCTGGTCGCTGACGCGGGAGCGGATGATCACGGAGATGCCCTCGCTCAGCACCGCCGCGTTGCTCTCGTTGACGTAGCCCTTCACACGGAAGCCGCCGGTCTGCACGATGGAGATCAGGGGCAGCGCGTTGCCGTTGTTGTCGGTGCCGCCGTTGGCGTTGACGCTCTTGACCTCGCCGGCCACCTCGGCCTTCACAGAGCTGTTCTTCATGTTGTTCTGCAGCTTTTCGATCTCCCGGGCCTTTTCCGACACGCTGCGGTTCAGCTCCAGAATATCCACGTTGGCCTGCCGGATGTCCAGCAGCAGCTGGCGGCGGGCGGCATCGTCCGTCGTCTCATCCAGCATATCCTCGGTCTGGGACTTTTCCTCCTCCTTGGAGGCAACCTGGGATTTCAGGCTCTCCAGATCCAGCTGGGCCTTCTCCAGGCTGAGCTGTAATTCGCTCATGTCATAGGTGAACAGCACGTCGCCCACCTTGACCTGATCGCCCACCTTGACCTTGATCTCGCCCACGGTCATGGTGTCGTCCTTCTTGATGTTCGTCTCGCCCAGCGCGCTGACCACGCCGGCAAACCGATCCGTCAGACCGGCGGAGCCAAGCCCGCAGATCATGGAGACGGACTGCACGGATGCCTCGCCGTCGCTCTGTCCGCAGCCGGCGGCCACGCCCAGCAGCATGGCCAGCGCCAGAATGAAAGCAGCTTTCTTCATAGTGTTATCTCCTTTGCTTTTCCTCTGCGGTCCTCCGCAGTACTCCACATACAGATATGACGGCGCCCCGCGGAAAAATGTTCCGCGGAAAACGGAAAATCCCGCCGACAAACCGCCATTTTTATCATAGCATGACGCCCTGCCTTGAATGTGAATAAACTGTGAACAAAGCTTTAAGGCCTGTGTAAGTTTGCGGCCGAAAATATTGACAGCGCCTGCGCCTTTGGCATACAATATTCCGTGAAAAGCTGCCGCCGCACCGCCGGCTTCCGGCTGCCGCGGCCCCTGATACGGGAGGGATCGCCATGACGAAAAAACGCATCCGCCAGATGAACGCCGCCCTGCGCCGCCGCCTGTCCGGCCGCCCCGCGGCGGACTGGCTGCCCGACAGCGAGCCGCTGGCCAGACGCCTGGAGGCGGAGGGCTATATGCAGCGCTTCGCTCCGCTGTTCTGCGGCCAGCGCCTGCGCTGCGCCGACATGCTGGCCCTGTGCCGTCCGGAGCTGGACGCTCTGTGCGGCGGGGAGCCGGAGCAGGGCTGGCTGGCGTATACCTACGATTTCGCCCGCCGCCTGCTGTATCCCGAAAAGGACGTGGCCGCGCCATGGGGCGCCGGCGCCGTGTTTTTCCTGTCGGTGCTGCAGGTGCTGTTTGCCGCCGAGGAGGAGCTGCTGCCGCCGGACCCCGCATGGACCTTCCAATTCCTGACGGAGGAGGAGCTGTCCGGCTGCGCCTGCGCCGCCAGCTACGGTCAGATGCTGCGCTGCTGGAAGCGGGAATACGTCTATGAGCTGATGCGTTTGGGGCTGGAGGCCACGCCCTACCGCACGCTGGAGCACATCGCCGGCGTCCACCACGTGGCGGTGACGGTGGGCCGCGCCCTGCACCGCGCCGGCGTGCCCATGGATCTGGCGCTGGTGTCCGGCAGCGCCGCCGGACACGACATCGGCAAATTCGGCTGCCGCCCGGGAGAACGGGTGCCCTACCTGCACTATTACTATACCGATCAGTGGTTCCGCCGCCGCCGCATCACCGACATCGGCCATGTGGCCGCCAACCACTCCGTCTGGGATCTGGAGCCGGACTACCTGTCCGTGGAGTCGCTGCTGCTGATCTACGCGGATTTCCGCGTCAAGCAGAGCCGCGGCCCCAACGGGGAGGAGATCACCCGCATCTCCTCGCTGGCCGAGGCCTTCGACGTGATCCTGGCCAAGCTGGACGGCGTGGACGACGGCAAGCGCCGCCGCTATCTGCGGGTCTACGCCCGCCTGCGGGACTTCGAGCAGTATATGACCGACCGCGGCGTGGACGTGACCCTGCACGGGCAGGACGCACCGCTGCTGCCGGAAAAGCCCACCGCCCTGATGACCGATGACGAGGCCCTCCATGCCCTGACCATGCAGTGCGTGGGCCACAACATGACCCTGATGAGCCGCCTCACCGGCCAGCGCAGCTTTGCCCAGCTGCTGGAGCTGGCCCGGGGCGAGACCAACTGGCGCCGCCTTCGGGCCTATCTGGGAGTCTTTGAGTCCTACTCCCTCTACCTGCATATCCCCCAGAAGGTCCAGACGCTGGCGTTCCTCTACGAGCTGCTGATGCACCGTGAGGGCGACATCCGCCGTCAGGCGGCGGCGCTGATGGGGGAGATCATCGGCGGCTTCCACGCCGGCTACGCCAAGGAGCGCCCTGCCGGCAGCCGCCCCGACCCCCGGGCCATCACCGATCTGGATCAATGGAAGCTGTATCTGGACAAGATCATCTATCCCGACCACAAGCTGATGCCCCAGCACCGCCGCTGGATCGGCTATACCCTGAAATTCGCCGTTACATCCCTGCTGCACCACAGTGCCGGACGGGAGGAGCGGTTTCTGGCCCCGTTCTTCGCCTACTACCGCCATCCGGAGGAGCTGGACGACGCCGTGGCCTATCAGCTGCTGGACGCGGCGGCCGCCCTGCCGGAGACCGTCTGCTCCCGCCGCTATATCACGCTGCTGCTGCGCTTTGCCGAGACGCTGTCCCTGCGGAGGGACGTGCCTGTCCGCACAGCCGCCGTGCTGCTGCTGGACCGGCTGCACCGGCTGGACGACCCCCAGTCCGCGGCGCTGCGGGCGGTGGAGCGCGTCCGTTGCGACGGCAGCAGCACCCTCCGCCTGCTGCGGCAGGACGTGCTGGCCGGCGGCGCGCCTATCACCCTGCCGGACGATGCCGTATCCGAGATCTTTCTGGACAACCTGAAGACCGCCACGCCGTGGATCACCAAGCAGGCCAACATCCGCCTGCTGACGGATTTTGCCCGCAGCGGCAGCAGCCCCGCGCTGCATATCGCCACCCACCTGTCCAACCTCATCAAGGTCAGCGACCGCGTCACCGTCCGCCACAGCGCCGGCGCCGCCCTGCTGGAGCTGGCGCCCCGCCTGACGGCGGACCAGCGCAACGAGGTGGCGGTGGAGCTGTGCCGCGGTCTGGAGCTGGGCCAGCAGGAGTTCACCAAATACATCCCCGACTATCTGGGCCGCTTTGCCCTGTGGCTGCCCCCTGCCGAGCTGGACGAGCTGCTGGACGACCTGTGGGACAACCTCAGCGCCTCCGACAGCCGTGTGGCCGCCTCGGTGCTGGATACCGTTGGCGTCATCTACGAGGCCTACGACACCTACCGTACCCGCTATCCCGAGGAGGACGAGGCCTACCGCCGCCGCCGTCAGCGGCTGCTGGGGATGCTGATGCGGGGCCTGTACGGCATCGACGCCGCCGTGCGGCAGGAGGCCCTGTTCGTGCTGGGCCGCCGGGTCTTCGGTTCCGGCCAGCTGGGCGACCACGAAAAGTGCCGCGCTTTCCTGCTGACGGCCCGCAAGCTGCTGGCCTCCTATGAGGAGGAGCCGGACGAGCCCTTGACCTTCTATTACCGCGCCGCCATGCTGGGCCGCCTCTACCGCTTCATGACGGAGGAGCAGCTGTTCCGCGAGGGCTTCGACTTCGGCCCGCCCCGCCCCCTGGCCTTCTTCCCCGGCACCTTCGACCCCTTCACCCTGTCCCATAAGGGCATCGTCCGCGCCATCCGCGACGCGGGCTTTGAGGTGCTGCTGGCCATCGATGAGTTTTCCTGGTCCAAGCGCACCCAGCCCACCCGCATCCGCCGCCGCATCGCGGCCATGTCCGTGGCCAACGAGTTCCATGTCCACATCTTTCCTGAGAATTTCCCCGTGAACATCGCCAACCCCGCCAACCTCCGGCAGCTGCGGGAGGCTTTTCCAAACCGGCGCGTGTCCATCGTGGTGGGCAGCGATGTGGTGGCCCACGCCTCGTCCTACCGGAAGCCGCCCACGGCGGATTCCATCCATACCTTTGACCACGTCATCTTCCGCCGCACCGAGCCGGATGCCGCGCCGGCGGACTACCGCTGCATCGCCGGCCACGTGCTGGAGCTGACGCTGCCGCCCCAGCTGGAAGAGATCAGCTCCACCCGCATCCGCGAGGCGGTGGATGCCAACCGCGACGTGTCCAACCTCATCGACCCCATGGCACAGGAGTTTATCTACCGGCAGGGCCTGTACCTGCGGGAGCCTCAGGACAAGCCGGTGCTGCGGACGGAGGACCTGACGTTCGACCCCTGCCCCGCGCCGGAGGACCGGACGGAGCGGCTGCTGCGGCGCATTTTTCCCGCCCCTGCCGCCGCGTCCCTGCTGCGCCGCCTCGCCGCCTGCGGCGATGGGGTGCTGCTGCTGTGCGACGGCGTCAGCGGCGACGTGCTGGGCGCCGCGTCCTATCAGTGTCTGGATTCCCAGCATCTGTTCGCCCGATTGAACGACCCCGCCCTCAGCGGCATCGTCCGCCAGAACGCCGGCGGCCGCACGCTGCTTCTCAGCGGCCTGTTCGTTCCCCGGGGCGACCGGCAGCTGGAGCTCGGCCAGCTCCTGCTGACGGAGGTGCTCACCACCGCCCTCAGCCGGGAATACACCTATGCGCTGTACTGCCCGCTGGAGGGCGCCGCCTCCGGCTATGGCCGCCAGCTGGCGCAGCTGCAGGGCTTCGTCCCCGTCCAGCACCGCGAGGGCTATGACGTACTGGGCGTGGATATGCGCTGCCCCATCGTGCTCAGCCGCAACGTGGACACTGCCATCAAGGCGCCGCTGAGCACGTCGCCCCGTGTACTGTCCGCCGTGGCGGAGGCCCACCGCCGCCTGCAGGCGGCGCTGACCCGTCTCCAGCCCGGCTCGCTGGTGCTGAGCCTGTCCGCCGGCGTCATTTACCACCGCCTGCTCCAGCGCATCACCGCCCGCAACGGCGTCCCCGCCGAGCCCACCACGCCGCGGGTGCTGGGCCCCGACATCTGTGTGCCCTACGGAAAGATCCTGCGGGGCGTGGCGGTACCCAATACCGTCACCAAGACCCTCCGCACCGACAAGGTCTATGAGGCGGACCTCAGCGCCTACTCCATCGAGGCCTACCCCGACTATTCCCCGCTGCCCGATCAGGTCCGCACCATCCGCGCCTTCGACCGGCCCGTGATCCTGGTGGACGATATGCTCCACGACGGCAAGCGCATCCGCCGTCTGGCCCCGCTGCTGGAGGAGACCCACACGCCTGTGGATCAGGTGCTGGTGGGCTACCTCACCGGCGTGGGCCGCGATCTCATGGAGCAGCTGGGCTATCCGGCGGACGGCATCTACTACCTGCCCAACCTGCGGATGCGCTTTGTGGAATCCACGCTCTATCCCTTCATCGGCGGCGACACCGTCCGCCGCGCGGAGCGGCTGCCCGGCGGGCTCCAGCCCTCCGTCAACCGCATCCTGCCCTACGCCGCGCCGGAGTTTGCTCCCATGGATGGCCGCACCGCGTGGGAGCTGAGTCTGTGCTGTCTGGAAAACGCACGGGACATCCTGCTGGCGCTGGAGACGGAGTTCCGCCGCCTGTACGCCCGCAACCTGACGCTGAACCGTCTGGGCGAGGCGGTGGTCCTGCCCCTGTGCCCCGATAAGGGCGGCTGCAACGCCTACGACGTGAGCCGCGCCGCCTCCGCCTGTCTGGAGGGAGACATCGAGGTGCTGAAGCGGATGCGCCCCGCGGATTGACGGAAAAGGAGGATACCTCATGACCCCATTCACATTTGATACGGTCTCCGGCGGCACGCTGCGCCTGCCGGAGAAGGCCCGCGTGACCCTGCTGGCGCTGGGCGACGTGGGCAGCACCCTGCTCGTGGGCCTGCGCCTGCTGGGCGGCGATGTCATCGGCAGCATCGGCATCTGCGATGTGCGCCCCAACGTGGCGCAGCGCTGGGAGCTCGAGCTGAACCAGATCCAGCCTCCCTCCGGCGCGGCGCTGCCGCCGGTGGATATCATCTCACCGGAGCAGCTTTTCGATGGCGATGTGTTCCTGTTCTGCGCCTCCCGCATGGTGCCGGACACCTCCGTTACCGGCGGCGATGTACGCATGGCCCAGTACGCCCTGAATCGGGAGCTGGCCGCGTCCTACGCCTGCATGGCGGCGGAAAAGCGCTATCAGGGACTGTTCTGCGTGGTCAGCGATCCGGTGGATCCCCTGTGCCGCGCCGTGCTGTGGGAGAGCCGGAGCACCGGCGGACAGGGCCTGCGGCCCTGTCAGGTGCGGGGCCTCGGCCTGGGCGTCATGCACGCGCGGGCCCTGTACTTTGCCCGCCGTGACCCTCGCTTTGCGGACTACCTGACGGAGGGCCGTGCCTTCGGCCCTCACGGAGAGGATCTGGTTCTCGCCAACTCGCTCACCCACTATGACGATGCCCTGTCCCGTGAGCTGACGGACCTGACGGTCCACGCCAATCTGGAAATGCGGCGGCTGGGCTACAAGCCCTATGTGGCCCCCGCCCTTAGCTCCGGCGCGTTGAGTCTGCTGGCGCTGCTGCGTGGCCAGTGGCACTACTCGTCCGTGTACATGGACGGTATCTTTATGGGCTGCCGCAACCGCCTGACGCCCGATGGCGTCATCGAGGCGGAGCAGCTGCCGCTGCCGGACGAGCTGCGGAGGCGGCTCGAGGAGACGGCGGCGCGGCTGCGTGCCATTGATTGAGGGAGGGGAACGCCATGCTGACGGTGCTTTTGCCGGAAAACCCGTACAGCCCGCCGCTGCGGGCGCTGCTGACACCGCTGCTGCCCGCCGGCAGCGACTTCCGCGACCCCGATCAGGGGCTGGAGGGCCTGCGGGGCCGCCGCCTGCTGTTTGCCGTGGCGCTGGACGAGGGCGGCTGCAACGAGGCCTGCTACCGGATGCTCTCCCGCCTGCGCCGCAGCCTGACGCTGCTGGAGGGCTGCGTGGCGGGGGCGGTGGTCACCGGCGTGGGCGAGTTCTATACCAAGGATGTGGCGCGGGACATGGTGTTCGCCGCCAACCAATCCGGCTGCGCCTTTCTGGGCCGTCCGCTGGTGGAGGCCACCGGCTCTCTGCGGAATTTCCGGACACAGGCCCAGATCGGCGGCACCGATGAGGTCACGGCGTTCCACGCCGCCGTGGCGGAGCTCATCGGTCGACTGGCCGTCTGGGAAAAGCCCGCCCCTATCCGCCATGTGCTGGCGCTCCATGCCTCTCAGCGCAGCACCTCCAACACCCTGGCTCTATGGGAGCTGGTCAAGGGCGCCCTGCCGGACACGGTGGCGGTGGAGGAGATCTGCCTCCGCAACGGCACCATGGCCGACTGCAACGGATGCAGCTACACCGCCTGCCTCCACTTCGGCGAGCAGGGCGGCTGCTTTTACGGCGGTCCCATGGTAGATGAGGTCTATCCCGCCGTTCGCCGCTGCGATGCGCTGGTGATGCTCTGCGCCAATTATAACGACGCCCTGGCCGCAAATTTGACGGCGTTTATCAACCGGCTGACGGCGCTTTTCCGGCAGAACCGGTTCTATGACAAGCGGTTGTTCGGGCTGGTGGTTTCCGGCTATTCCGGCGGCGATCTGCTGGCAAGACAGCTGATTTCGGCGCTGAATATGAACAAATCCTTCTTTTTGCCGCCTCATTTCTGCCTGCTGGAGACGGCCAACGAGCGGGGAAGCCTTGTGAAGCTGCCCCACATCGGGGAGGAGGCGGCGCAGTTTGCGGCAGGTATGATGAAGAATTGAACCGATGCCCCTGCTTTGTGCGGAAAACCGGCGCAAAGCACAAAAACAGCGGAGAAACAGGCGGCGGATATGCGTTTTACGCATATCCGCCGCCTGTTTCCTTGGGGGGAGGAATACTTCATCATGAAGAAGCCTTTTCGTTCCGGCCGTGAAGGACCTCGCTCAGCGTCCGCCAGCCCAGCATGGCGCACTTGACGCGGGCGGGCATGTGAGCCACGTCCCGCAGGGCGCCGGCCTCCTCCAGCTCGTCGATCTCCTGCTCCGTGGCCTCGCCGCGGATCATCCGCTGGAACAGGCCGCACAGGCGGAGGGCCTCGTCCTTCTTCCGGCCAATGACCATGCCCAGCATGATATCCGCCGAGGCCTGAGACACGGCGCAGCCGCTGCCCACGAAGGCACCGTCGGTGATGGTATCGCCGTCGGTCTTCAGCTTCAGCCGGATCTCGTCGCCGCAGCTGGGGTTCACGCCCGCCAGCTCGATGTCCGCGCCGGGCAGGTCACGCTTCCACTCCGGATGGAGATTGTGCTCCGTCAGGATCTCATTATAAAACCGATTCGTCTCCATAGCCCATTCGCTCCCTGAGGGTGGAGAGGCTGGCCAGCAGCCGGTCCACCTCGTTTTCTGTGTTGTAAAAGGCAAAGCTGGCCCGCACCGTGGCGCTGTGGCCCAGATGCCGCAGCAGCGGCTGGGCACAGTGATGTCCCGCCCGAACGGCCACGCCGTCGCAGGCCAGGATCTCGCTGACATCGTGGGGGTGGACGCCGTCCACGGTGAAGGTGACGATGCCGGTATGCTCCTCGGCCTTGTCCGAGCCGATGACGTGGACATGGGGCAGGGCGGCCATGCCCCGCAGCGTCCGCTCCACCAGCGCCAGCTCCTGCCGGTGCATGGCGTCATAGCCCACGGCCTGCAGATAGTCGATGGCGGCGTGGAGCCCCGCCGCGCCGGCGGCGTTGACGGTGCCGGCCTCGAACTTGTGGGGGAGCTCGGCAAACACCGCGCCCTCCCGGGTGACGGATTCGATCATCTCGCCGCCGGTGAGGAAGGGGGGCATCTCCTCCAGCAGCGCCCGCTTGCCGTACAGGACGCCGATGCCCATGGGGCCATAGACCTTATGGCCGGAGAAGGCCAGAAAGTCCGCATCCAGCGCCTGCACGTCCACGGAGATGTGGGGGGTGCTCTGAGCGCCGTCCACCACGATGACCGCGCCGTGACGGTGGGCCATGTCGGCCAGCGCGCGGATGGGGTTGACGCGTCCGATGACGTTGGAGACGTGGGTCACGGCCAGCAGCCGCGTCCGGTCCGTGATCAGGGCCTCCGCCTTGTTCAGATCAAGGCTGCCGTCCGGCTCGCAGTCCAGAAACTTCAGGGACGCGCCGGTCTGGCGGCAGACCATCTGCCACGGCAGGAGGTTGCTGTGGTGCTCCAGAATGGAGACCACCACCTCGTCCCCTGCCTTGAGGCGGCTGAGGCCGTAGCTGTACGCCGCCAGATTCAGCCCCTCGGTGGTGTTGCGGGTGAAAATGATCTCCGAGGCGCTGTTGGCGTTGAGAAAGCGGCGAACCGCCTCCCGCGCGTTTTCGTAGGCCTCGGTGGCGGCGATGCTCAGGGGGTACAGGCCCCGCATGGGGTTGGCGTTCTGCTGGCAGTAGAAGCGGCGCTCCGCGTCCAGCACGCACTGAGGCCGCTGGGCCGTGGCCGCGTTGTCCAGATAGGCGATGTCCTGCTGCATCAGCAGGGGAAAATCTTCACGACAGTTCATATCACAGTCCTCCGTTCAGCTGCTCACTCACCGTTTCGGCGGTGGCGCCGTCCGCCAGATCGTGGGCCAGACGCTCCACGGCGGCGCGGGCCATCAGGTCCTCCGCCGCGCCGCGATCGAAGCCGCGGCTCTCAAAATAGAACCGGGTGGCATCGTCCAGCGCGCCGATGGTGGCGCCGTGGGTGCCCTCCACGCTCTCCTCGGCGCAGAGGATCAGGGGCACGGTCTGATTCACCACGTCGTCCCCCAGCAGCAGCACCGTCTCCTGCTCACTGCCGGCAGAGCCGGCAGAGCCGTTCTTGAAGTCGATGGTGCCGCGGAACACCTTCCGCGCGCCGTCCTTCAGAGCGCCGGACACATCGATGTCGCTTCGGGTGCTCCGGCCCAGATGGTCCACGGCCAGATTCAGGTCAATGACCTGCTGTCCGCGGCCCAGATAGCCCATGGCGGCGCGAAGCGATGCGCCGTCCCCCGCCAGAACGATGCGGTCGTCGGCGTAGGTGTCGCCGGAGCCGGCCAGCAGGCGGAACAGCTCCACCCGACTGCCGGCGGGACAGGAGGCGGTCACCTCGCTGTGCAGCGCGGCGGCCTTGTCCATGGCCTGCACCTGCACCAGCCGGATGGACGCGCCCTCCGCGGGGCGCAGCACCGTCCGGACGTGGAGATGGTCCCCGCCGCGAAACGTCTCGTACACGGTGAGCTGCCGGCCGGCGGCGGCGGTGATCTCCACGGTCTTACGGCAGTAGGGCGCATCGGCGGACAGCTCCAGCCGGTCATCGGCGGACAGCCGCGCCGTGCCGCCGTCCACGGTGGCCGCCTCGTCCCAGAGGAGAGCCGTCCCGTTGACGCCCAGACGGTTCCAGGTGCGGGTGGGCAGCTTATTTACAAGAATCGTATCCATTGTCAAAACTCCTTTCCCCCTCAGCCGATGCTGCCCTTCATCTCCAGACGGATGAGGTTGTTCATCTCCACGGCGTACTCCACCGGCAGCTCACGGGAGACGTTGTCGGCAAAGCCGCTGACGATCAGGGCGCGGGCGTCCTCCTCCGAGAGGCCGCGGCTCATCAGGTAGAATACGGCGTCGCCGCTGATGCTGCCGATGCGGGCCTCGTGGCCGACGGCGGCGTCTCTGGTGCGGACGTCCATGACGGGGATGGTGTCGGAGCGGGACTCCGAATCCAGCATCAGGGACTGGCAGGACACCGAGGACTTGGCGCCCGCGGCGGTCTTTTCCACCACCACGCTGCTGCGGAAGGTGCTGACACCGCCGCTCTTGCTGATGGAGCGGGTGTTCATATAGGAGCTGGTGTTCCTCCCGATATGCACCGCCTTGGCGCCGGTGTCCAGCTCCTGCCCCGCGCCGGCGAAGGTGACGCCGGTGAACTCCATGCGGGCGTTGTCGCCCTTCAGGACGCTCATGGGGTACAGGCAGCCGGTGTGGGAGCCGAAGGAGCCGGACACCCACTCGATGACGCCGCCCTCCTCCACCAGCGCGCGCTTGGTGTTGAGGTTGTACATATTCTTGGACCAGTTCTCGATGGTGGAATAACGCAGCCTGGCATTCTTTTTGACGTACAGCTCTACGCAGCCCGCGTGGAGGTTGGCCACGTTGTACTTGGGGGCGGAGCAGCCCTCGATGAAGTGGAGGCTGGCCCCCTCGTCCACGATGATGAGGGTGTGCTCGAACTGGCCCGCGCCCTTGGCGTTCAGCCGGAAGTAGGACTGGAGGGGGATGGACACCTGCACGCCCTTGGGCACATACACGAAGGAGCCGCCGGACCAGACCGCGCCGTGAAGCGCGGCGAACTTGTGGTCCGTGGGGGGCACCAGCTTCATGAAGTATTTGCGGACCATGTCGGCATACGCGCCGCGAAGGGCGCTCTCCATGTCGGTGTAGACCACGCCCTGCGCCGCCACCTCGGACCGGACGTTGTGATAGACCAGCTCGGAGTCGTACTGGGCGCCCACGCCGGCCAGCGACTTGCGCTCCGCCTCGGGGATGCCCAGACGCTCGAAGGTGTCCTTGATGTCCTGGGGCACATTTTTCCAGTCGTTCTGCATTTTGGTGTTGGGCCGGACGTAGGTGGCGATATGGTCGATGTCCAGGCCCGCCAGAGACGGGCCCCAGTCCGGCAGCGGCGTCTCGTTGTAGATTTGCAGGGCGTGGAGCCGGAGCTGCTGCATCCAGACGGGGTCGTGCTTCTCCTGCGACAGCTTTTCCACAATGGCGGGGGTCAGGCCCGCCTCCATGCGGTAGGCGTCGTGCTCCGCGTCGCGGATGTCGTAGATGCTGCGGTCGATGTCGTCCACATAGGTCTTTTCGCGCATGACGGCACCTCCGCTCACAGGCTCAGGCCGGTGAAGCCCTTTTCGTTGATAGCGTCCACCAGCTCCGCGCCGCCGTTTTTCACGATGACGCCGTTTTCCATGACGTGGGCGGCGTCCACCGGCAGGGCCTCCAGAATGCGGGTGCTGTGGGTGATGATCAGCAGCGAGCCGTGCTGCTGCTCCCGATAGAGCCGGACGCCGCGGGACACGGTACGCACCGCGTCCACGTCCAGACCGGAGTCCGTCTCGTCCAGAATCGCAAGCCGCGGCTCCAGCATCAGCATCTGCAAAATTTCGGCCTTCTTCTTTTCGCCGCCGGAGAAGCCCACGTTCAGGTCGCGGTCGGCGTAGCTCTCGTCCATGTCCAGCAGGGCCATGGCGTCCTTCAGCTTTTTCTTGAAGTCCCACAGCCGCAGGCGGCTGCCGGTTTTCTGCTCCAGCGCCGTGCGGATGAAGGCGCTGAGGGTGACGCCCGGGACCTCCAGCGGGTTCTGGAAGGACAGGAAGATGCCGCGTCTGGCCCGCTCGTTGACGGGCAGCGCCGTGATGTCCTGGCCGTCCAGCAGGATGCGTCCGGCGGTGACGGTATAGACCGGATTGCCGGTGATGGCGCAGCCCAGCGTGGATTTGCCGGTGCCGTTGGGGCCCATGAGAACGTGGGTCTCGTCGCGGCCCACGGCGAGGTCCACACCGTGGAGGATCTCCTTGTCCTCCACGGAGACGTGCAGCTTTTCTATGGTAAGAAGCGGTGTATTCATTCGGTAAAGCCTCCTGTTGTCGATATACCTACCAATCTACTGGGGATTATAGGACGGCTAACCTACTTTGTCAATAGGGAAATAGAAAAAAGCGAAGCGGCGCGGCAAGGCCGCTCCGCTTCGGGATGCGCGGGGGTCAGGGGAGGTAGGTCTGCTGCACGGGCGCGGTTTGCTCGGTGGTGAAGTCGAAGGCACGGCCCTCCAGCGTGACGGAGGTCACGGCGTCCACGTCCACCAGACGGTTGAAGACGTAGCTGTAATGAATGCCCTCCGGGAGATCGGTGATGCCCAGCAGGTCCCGCAGCGCATCGGCGGTGTCGCGGTTGCCGGAGATCAGGCCCACCACCCAGTTCCGCAGGTTGCGGGAGACGCTGTCCACGGCGAAGTCGGCGCCGTCCTGGTAGTGGATCAGCAGCTCGTCCATGCCGAGCTCCGTATCGCTGTGCAGGGTGTCCAGTACGGTCATGCCCAGCGGGGAGAGGGTCACGGTCTCGCCGTTGGCGGCGGTGAGGGTCTTGACGGGCAGGTAGACGCGGGGCTGGATGGCGATGGAATAGGGCTGATAGGCCTCGTCACGGACGGTGAAGTAGAAGTTGGTGCCGGTCTCATAGCCCTTGCCGGTGATGAAGTAGGCCACCATTTGCAGGCAGGTGTCGGTGCTGGTGCTCTCGTCCGCGTAGAGCTTCATGTCGGCAAAGTGATAGCCGCTGTCCTGCCCGTTGGGGTCCTCCGGGGCGCTCCGGCCGAAGGAGAGGTCGGCGCGGACGGAGTCCACCCACGTCTCACCGTAGCCCATGTCGCCGTAGGTGAAGCCGTCGGGATTCTCAATGGAGAAGGTCAGGATGCCGCTGCCCGTCTCGTCCACCAGGAAGGTGCCCATTTTGTAGGTGTTGCCCTCCACGGTCAGCGATGCGTCCAGCTTGCTGAGATAGTCGCCCACCAGACGCTCCGTCTCGGCGGGGTCACCGGGGATCCGCTCCATGTCGGCGACGGTGATGTAGTTGCCCTTGCCGTCCTCCACCAGAGGCGTGGCGGCATCGATGTCGTCCGTAAAGGCGTGGTGGGTGGTGTCATCCACCTCGCCGGCAGGGGATACGTCCGCCCGAATGAGCGTCACCACGCCTGCGGCCACGGCCACCGTCAGCGTCAGGGCGGCGGCAATGGCGATCACAGCGCCGCGGCTCAGGGCGCGGCGGGTCTTTTTGCTGTTTTCCATGGTCTTCTGAACCTCCATCAGTGTGTCGGGGGAGGCGTGCAGGGGGGAAAAGGTCTTGTGAAAAAGTTCGTGCTCCGTCATATCTGCGGCACCTCCGTCAAAATGTGTTTCAGCTTTTCTCTGGCACGGGCCAGACGGGTGCGGACCGTTTCCTCCGGTACGCCCAGCAGGCCCGCGATCTCCCGCTGCCGGTAGCCCTCGTAGTAGTACAGCAGCACCGGCACGCGGTAGCGCCGGTCCAGCGCCATCACCGCGTCGAACAGCTCGTGGCACTGAGGCTCCTCGAAGGAGAGGCTGTTTTCGTAGTCGGCGATGTCCTCCGCCCTATGCCACGGGGCGCGGAGCACGTTTTTACAGCGGTTGACCGTGACGCGGATCAGCCAGTTCTTCACATGGGCGTCGTCATCGAACGCCTTGTCTGTTTTGTACAGCTGTAGCAGCACGTCCTGGGTCACATCATCGGCATCGGCGGGGGAGCGCAGATAGCTGTATGCCACCCGAAACACCGTGTCCATATACCGCTGCGCCAGAGGGGAAAACTGTTGCTCTGTCATGTGTGATTCTCCTTGCGTTTTGAAAGGCCCTTCATCTGGTATACACACGGGAGGCGGGAAATGTTTCATGGCGCGGAAAAAATTTGGGAGGAGCCGAAAGAACAGAGGAAGCGGCAACGACAAGGTCGTTGCCGCTCCCCCAGCTTGTCAAAAAAGTCCGTTCGGACTTTTTTGACAAGCTGCCTGCAAAATCGCAAAATAAAAAACAGTATTTTAT
>CAKTOK010000004.1 GCA_934589835.1 uncultured Oscillospiraceae bacterium
TCCGGCGCCATCCAGCACAAGGCCGGTATGCAGGATTCCGAGTGCATCATCGCCGTGAACAAGAACGACACCGCTCCTATCTTCGAGGTGGCTGACTACGGTATCGTTGGCGATCTGTTCAAGGTCGTTCCCGAGCTGATCGAGTCCATCAAGGCTGCCAAGGCCGCCAAGTAACTCTTTTTTCCGATACCCAAAAGGAGCTCCGCCCGAGGGCGGAGCTCCTTTTGGCATGATACAAACCAAATCGCGTTTGCGGCGGCGCTGCCGTCCTGCAAGGCTCGCCCGTCCGCTCAGAGGAACAGTCCGTTCACACTGCGGCACAGCTCTGACAGAAAGCCCCTGATCTGCGGTGTGACCACCTTGTTGCGGTGCAGCACGATTTGGATGGACTGCGTCAGGCTCCATTCCGGCACAGACAGCACGCGCAGCCGTCCCGCCTCCACGTCCGCCCCTACGGTGTACCATGGCAGCAGCGAAACAAACTGTCCGGCCAGCAGCAGATCCCGTGCGGCGCTGGCGCTGGGCAAACGTAAAAACGGCTCGCACTCCACCTGATGCTGGGCCAGATATCGCTCGAAGGGGCGGTTGTAGGGGGCGCCCTTCTCCATCATGATCAGCTCGCTGCCGGAAAGCCGGCGGATATCGACGGAACGCCGCCGCGCCAGTGGGTGCGCCGGATTGGCCACCAGCACGATAGGCGTCTCCGTCTGCTGCCAGATATTCCACTGCGTGGGCGAAAGCGGATCGTCTATGATGCACATGGCGTCAATGGTGCCCTGCTGCAAAAGCTGCGTCAGATTCTCGGTGGTGTCCACCAGCAGCTCCACCCGGATGCGGGGAAAGCGCGCGTGGTACGTCAGCAGCAGCTCCTTCATCAGCAGCTCGAACAGCGAGTCCGTAATGCCGATGCAAAGCGCTCCGCTCAGCGCGTCGTCTGACTTTCCGAAGCTCTCCACCGCCGAAACGGCGGCCACGGCTCTTCTGGCATAGGGCAGCAGCGACCGGCCGAAGTCCGTCAGATAGACGTTTTTCCCTATGCGGTCAAACAGAGGCATATCCAGCTCCTCCTCCAGCCGTTGGATCTGTATGCTGACCGCAGACTGTGAATAGCCAAGCTCCGCCGCCGCTTTTGTGATGTTCTGCAGCGAGGCCACGTGCAAAAAGGCGTTCAGATAGCGGATCTCCACGTTGCATCTCTCCTTTCCCTTACAGACTACCAGATTTTCCCTGAAAATCAATTAAAAGTTTTAATCAATAATATAAAAATCATTCGTTTCACAAATTGATTTTCCGGTGCTATGATGGGCTTACAACAAAGACAGGCAACAGGCCGTTTGCTGCCGGAAGGAGAAGAAAATGGATAGAAAGCTTCACATCAATACGCTGGCCGTCCATGGCGGCGCACGAAAGGACGATTCCTTCGGCGCCATCAACGAGCCGATCTACATGACCTCCAATTACCGCATTCCGACGGATGGCACGCCGGTGGACTGGAGCGGTATCCACAGCAACATTTATCAGCGCAACCGCAACCCCAACCAGATGGTGCTGCAGGATAAGCTGTGCGCCCTCACCGGCGCGGAGGACGGCGCCGTATTTGCCAGCGGCGTGGCCGCGCTGGCCGCCGTATTTACCACCACGCTGAATTCCGGAGATCACGCCATCGTCTCCGAGGTCTGTTACAGCGCCACGAATCTCCTGTTTCGGGAATATCTGCCCAAGAAATACGGCGTGGAGGTAACGCTGCTGGATACCACCGATACCGAGGCTGTCCGTGCCGCGGTTCGTCCCAATACCAGGCTCATCCACGTGGAAACGCCGGGCAATCCCACCACCGGCATCAGCGACCTTGACGCCATCGCGGACATCGCCCACAAGGCCGGCGCGCTGCTGAGCGTGGACGCCACCTTTGCCGGCCCCATCTGCATCCGTCCGCTGTCGCATGGCGCCGATCTGGAGATCCACAGCATGACAAAGTATATCAACGGCCACGGCGACTCGCTGGGCGGCTGCGTCCTCGGCAGCCGGAAGCTGATCGACCAGATCAAGGAGCTGGCCATGGTCAACTACGGCGGCATCCTCAGCCCCTTCAACGCTTGGCTGGTGGCGCGGGGGCTTTCCACCGTCCCGCTGCGGATGAAGCAGCACAGCGCGGCGGCCATGGCAGTCGCGGAATTTCTGGAGGCCTGCCCCGCCACCCGCTTTGTGTGGTATCCCGGCCTGAAGAGCCATCCCCAGCATGAGCTGGCCGAGCAGCTGATGCACGGCCAGTACTCCGGCATGATCTCCTTCGACCTGAAGGGCAGCGAGCAGCAGCACGAAAGGTTTCTGGACGCGCTGAAGCTGGTGACGCACGCCGTATCGCTGGGCGATATCGAGAGCCTGATCGTTTACTATGATAAAAACAGTGATAAGCTGCCTCACTATCCCGCCGTCTATCGGGAGGGCTTCTTCCGCTTCAGCATCGGTCTGGAGGATGCCGAGGATATCATCGCGGACCTGACCCAGGCCATGCAGGCGGCAGGTATGCTGTAAGTCCGGCTCTGCGGGCCGCATAGGCCGGCATCCGCCTGAGAACCGGCAAAAAAAGAGTCCCCTGTGCTTTCGCAGGGAGCCATAAGACAGTAAAATATGCAAAAAGCGTGCCACGAAGAAAGTCACGCCTTTTGCCTTAGGAGGATAGCTGCAAAGCGGCGCAAGGGATACAATTCCTTGTTCGGAACGCAGCGACGCAAAACACCCCGGACATTCAGGTGTCCGGGGTGTTCCGTCTCACAGAGCGTACATACGGGGATTACACGTATAGAAGTGCGCCCTTGTATCTGTTCGACAAACTGGAAGTTTCTTTATAACTGCCTTTGCAGATACACCATATCCACCAACTGTACTCCATCCTCATATATTGGATGGTCGTAATTATCTGTAAAGAAATTTGGTATGATATGCGAACGGACAAACCCACACTTTTCATAAAATGGTATTGTCAATGGGCTATCACCTGTTCCTACTTGTAGAATAGCATATTGCTTTCTATAGTTCTCTACGATAAAATCAATTAAGGATTTTGCATAACCTTTGCCTTGATAGTCTGGAACAGTTGCAATGTTCTTGATTTCAAGCACATCATTTCCTTCATCGGTAACGATGCACTCGCATTTAATCCCATTATCATCAAGCACATACATTTTGCCTTTATCAAGGTATCGGTCTATCATATTTTCCTGCTCATCTGCCAATAACAGCAAATCAAGATATTGTTTTTTATCTTCTTTGACTTCAATAATTCTCATCAATCGCACCACTAAATTCAAAGTTTCTGTTCCTCATCAACTTCCGATTTGCAGGTCTGTTCGGCTCCATATTATCATATGGCCGGATAAACTACAAGAACAGCCACAGCAGTGCAAGCTGCTGTGGCTGTTCGCTGCCTTATGACCCCCGGCATACAGGGGGCTCTTTTCTGCTGCAAAGCGCATTTGCCGGAGGCGGCAGCGCCGCGCGTCACGGCAGCCGCGTCCTCATACCGGCGGCAGCGGGAGAGACTGCCTCTTGCGAAGCGGCGCATATCGGTATATGATATAATGCAGGATGTGACGAAACACGGCGGAGGGGGCGAGCGTATGCTGAGAATAGCCATTTGTGACGACGATGCCGGAGAACGGACGCGCATCACGGAGGACCTGCGGGCCTATGCGGACGCCCATAGCGAGCACGGCATCACCTGCACCGCCTATCCCTCCGCCTTTGCCATGCTGGACGCCTTCGAGAAAACGGGGTGTCCCGACGTGGCCCTGCTGGATATCTGTATGCCCGGTATGCTGGGGACGGAGCTGGCGCGGGATATCCTCCGGTGCAGCGCCAGCACGGACATCATCTTTCTGACGGCCAGCTCGGACTACGCGGTGGACGCCTTCTCGCTCCATGCTGCGGATTATATCCAAAAGCCCTACACAAGGGAGAAATTCAGCGACTCGCTGGACCGTGTCATTGCCCTGCGGCAGGAGCGGACATGGTTCCTGCTGCCCTGCGAGGGAGCGCTGCATCGCATCGCGCTGGAGGATGTCCTGTATATCGAGACAGACGGCAAGCGGCGCATCTTTGCGCTGTCCTCCGGCGAAAAGCTGACGGCGCGCCTGTCCGCCGCCCAGCTGCAGGACTGCCTTGCGGGGCGGCGGGGCATGGTCCCCTGCGGCGCCTCCTATGTGGTGAATCTCAGCCATGTCCGGTGCTTTTCCGGTGCGGATCTTATCATGGACACGGACGAGCGCATCCCCGTTCCGCGGCGGCTGCGCGCTCAGCTCAGGCAGGCGTATTTTGATTTTTATCTGGAGGAGGTCAAGGGCTGATGACGGACCCCCACTATATCGGAAGGATCCTCTATGTGGGCTTTGCCATCTTCGCAACGCTGCTGACGGCCGGCCTTCTGATGCAGGAGCGGCGCTATTCCGTGAAAAAGACGGCGCTGCTGTGGAGCCTGGAGGGGCTGGCCCTGCTGGTGAATCTGTATGTGTGCTTCGGCCTTCTGCCGGTGCCCCTGCGGCTGCCGGTGTCCCTGACAGTGGGCTTTTTCAGCTACGCGGGAGTCTTTATCGCCGTATCCGCAGACGGCTTCTGGAAAAAGATCTATCTGCTCATCACGTTCTTCTGCGTGTGCTGCATCGCCTGGTCCGGCGGCCTGTACCTTTGCTACTTCCTCCTGCCGGACAGCGCGCCGGCCGTTCAATATCTGGTACGCACGGCGCTCCACATCGCCCTTTCGCTGCCGTTCCTGCTGATCTGCCGGAAATACGGCAGGCCGCTGTTCCGCGAGGTCAGCGGCTTCCAGAAGCGGAGCTGGCGGATATTGAGCGCCGTTTCCGCCATCTACCTGTTCCTGTTCGCGGCCCTCATGTCGTGGATACGGCTGGACAACGGAGTGGTGCCGGAGACGCTGCTGATCTTCTGCGTCGCGGTATGCACCTTTGCGGCGGTGAGCGTCCTGAGCATCAGCAACATCGCCTATATGCGTAGAGAGGCGCGGGAGGCGCTGGTCAAGCAGAAGGTGGAGTATCTGACGAGCTATGTGGAGGCGGCCGGCAGGGCGGAGCAGGAGAGCCGCCGCATCCGGCACGACAAACGGCACCACGATGCCTGCATCGCGGCCATGGCCCGGACAGGCGATACCCAGGGCATCCTGCGCTATCTGGAGCAGGCGCAGGAAAGCGTCGAGAGCTTTCCCGCATGGTGCCCGCACCCCATGGTCAACGAGCTCCTGCGCTCCTACGCCGCCAGAGCGCAGGCGGCGGGCGTGACCTTCTCCGCGCAGGCGGACACACCGGCGCAGTCCGCCGTGGCCGATGTGGACTTTGTGGCCATCCTCGCCAATCTTCTGGAAAATGCGCTGAACGCCTGCACCGCAGCAGGCAGCGGCGGGCCTATCCGCGTCCGCATCCGGAACGTGGGGGCCAAAACGGTGATCGCGGCGAGCAACCCCTGCGCTGCCGGACTGAAGCTGGAAAACGGCCTGCCCGCCGCCCGCAGCACCGGCATCGACAGCATCGTATCCTCCGCCGCCCGTTATCAGGGAGAGGTCCAATATAAGGTGGACGGCGGTATCTGTACCGCCGCCGTCATCCTCAATCCATAAAAAGCGCCTCATCAAAAAACAGCGCCCCATTGCTCATAGCAGGTATTGCGTCATACCTGCCCTGAGCAATGGGGCGCCGCCCATTACCGCTGATACTCGAACTCCAGATTGTACATGCTCACGATGTCGCCGTCCTGAATGCCCATGTCCTCCAGCGTGTCGAACAGCCCGCTCTGGCGCAGCATCTTGTCAAAGTACATCCGGCTCTCGTAGTCGGAGAAGTTGATGTTGCCCATAAGCCGCTGGAGCCACGGCCCCTCCACCAGCCAGGTATTGTCCTCCCGCTGGATATGCAGCGGCTCCGTGGTGTCGATGACCGGCGGCTTGGGCACGTATTCCGGCTCGTATACCGTCACCGGCGGCAGCTCACTGAGCCGCTGGGCGATGCGCCGCACCAGCTCCCGCGCGCCCTGATGGGTGGCGGCGGACATGGCAAAGCACTCGTAGCCCAGCGCCTCCACGTGGGCGCGGAACGCGTCCAGCTGCTCCGTGTCCGCCAGCAGATCCGTCTTGTTGGCCACGGCGAGCTGGGGCCGCGCGGCCAGCTCCGGACTGTACTCCCGCAGCTCCGCGTTGATGGCGTCGAAGTCCGCGATGGGGTCCCGCCCCTCGCTGCCGGACACGTCCACCAGATGCACCAGCAGACGGCACCGGTCGATGTGCCGCAGGAAGTCGTGGCCCAGCCCGGCGCCCTCGCTGGCGCCCTCGATGATGCCCGGAATATCCGCCATCACGAAGCTGACGCCCTCATCCACATACACCACCCCCAGATTGGGGTACAGCGTGGTAAAGTGATAGTTGGCGATCTTAGGATGCGCCTTGCTGACCACACTCAGCAGCGTGGACTTGCCCACATTGGGGAAGCCCACCAGTCCCACGTCCGCCAGCAGCTTCAGCTCCAGTATCACATCGTGGCTCTCGCCCGGCAGCCCCGCCTTGGCGAAGCGCGGCACCTGCCGCGTGGGGGTGGCGAAGTGCTGGTTGCCCCAGCCGCCGCGCCCGCCCCTGCACAGCACAAAGGGGGTGTCGTCGGACATATCCTTGATGATCTCGCCGCTCTCGGCGTCCCGCACCAGCGTGCCGCGGGGCACGCGGATGGTCAGGCTCTCGCCGTCCTTGCCGGATTTGCGCCCGCCCTGACCGTCCACGCCGTTTCCGGCCACATATTTGCGCTTGTAGCGGAAATCCATCAGCGTGGACATATTGTCGTCCACCTTCAGAAGGATGGAGCCGCCGTTGCCGCCGTCTCCGCCGTCCGGCCCGCCGGCGGCGATGTACTTCTCACGATGGAACGCCACTGCGCCGTTGCCGCCGTTGCCGGCCCGCACGGTGATCCGCGCCTTATCAATAAAACCAGTTGCCATGGTGCTTACCTCACTGTATCTGAAAAATGTACCTACCGACCCATAATATATGTATTCTACCCGAAAACGGGGAAAAGGTCAACAAAAAAGCTCCCGCCGGTGGCGGGAGCTTTTGCTGTGTGTTTACTCAGCGGGGTAGACGGAGACCTTTTTGCGGTCCTTGCCCAGACGCTCAAAGCGGACGACGCCGTCAGCCTTGGCGAACAGGGTGTCGTCAGTGCCCTTGCCCACGTTGGTGCCGGGGTGGATATGGGTACCGCGCTGGCGCACCAGAATGTTGCCGGCCAGCACGAACTGCCCGTCAGCGCGCTTGGGGCCAAGGCGCTTGGACTCGGAATCACGGCCGTTCTTGGTGGAGCCCATACCTTTTTTATGGGCGAAGAACTGCAGAGAAATGTTCAGCATATTTCAGTACCATCCTTTCTGTAAGATACTTTCGCGGGAACAGGAGGGTTTTACGCCTCCAGAACTTCGATATGATCCGGATACTCGTCGTGAAGCTCCGCCAGATAGACCATCAGACCGGTGAGCAGGTTCTGACACGTGCTCTCCGCCGTCTGCGCCAGCCCGCCGGGCAGCCGCAGGGAGATGGAGGCGTCCTTCTCGTTGACTTTCACCGCGGCACACAGCCCCATCACGTCGTTGACGGTGGCTTCTACCAGCCGCACGGCGCTGGTCACGGCGGCGCAGACGATATCCTCGCCCTTCTCCGCGTAACCGCTGTGTCCCTCCGCATCAAAACCGATGATGCGCGCTTCCTCCGTGAGGAATGTGACAGTGGTCATACTGCCTTAGAACGTGATCTTGCCGATCTCGACCTTGGTGTACGGCTGCCGATGGCCCTGCCGTTTGCGATAGCCCTTCTTGGGGGTGTACTTGAAGATACGGATCTTCTTGCCCTTGCCGTTCTTGACGACAGTGGCGTCCACCTTCGCGCCCTCCACCACGGGAGTGCCGAACTTGGTGTTCTCACCGTCCACGATGGCCAGCACCTGATCGAAAACCACGGAATCACCAGCGTTGACGTCCAGCTTCTCGATGAACAGAGTGTCACCCTCGCTGACGTTGTACTGCTTACCGCCAGTCACGATAATAGCCTGCATTACTTGTTGCACCTGCCTTTCCTTTATAACGGACTCGCTGTCGGGGGCGTCCGGACGCGCCGGAGCTTGATACCCATTCAAAGCGGCTTATCAAGTATAACAGCGGAGCCTCCCGTTGTCAACAGGAAACCCCGCTGTTTTCACAAAAAAATCCGCTTTTTTGCCCTGCGGCGGCGCCCTTCGCCGCCGCTCAGCCCTGCTGCAGCCGCTCCGCCAGCGCCAGCGCCGTCCGGTTCACGTCTCCCATGACCTGCGGGAAGTCGAAATAGGAGTCGTGGTGCTCCAGAATGCAGTCGGACACGGCCTTCAGCGCCAGAAACGGCGTCCCGTTGCGCCAGCATACCTGCGCCGCGGCGCACCCCTCCAGCTCCGCCAGCAGGGGGTGGAACGTGTCGGCGATCCACTGTGCGCGCTGTCCGGCCACGGCGAACCAGTCGCCGGTGGCCACGCAGCCCACCCGATAGGGCAGGCCCATCCGGTCCAGCGCCGCCTTGGCCTCGGCCAGACAGGCGGCGGGAAAGTCCATCCGGTTCACCGTGGACACCAGCCCCACGGGGTCGCCTACGGCGGAGGTGTCCACATCGTGCTGCACGAAGCGGTCCGCCAGCACCAGCGTTCCGATGGGCGCGCTCTCAAAGCACCCCGCCACGCCCACGTTCAGGATGAGGTCGGGGCGGTACAGGTCGATGAACAGCTGGGTGGCCATGGCCGCGTTCACCTTGCCCACGCCGCCGCAGCAGGCGAGGATGTCCTTTCGGATGCGGTAGAACGCCGCTCCCGCCTTCTCCTGCAAAAGCGGCGTCTCCGCCGTCAGCAAGCTCTCGATCTCGCCCCGCATGGCATACAGCAACCCGATCCGCATGGTCGTGTCCTCCTTTGATCACAGTGCCCCTATTGTACCGGCCTTTCCCCCCAAAAGTCAAGCGTCTCTCCGTAGGAGGCGCTTTCCCCCTTGCGCCGCCGTCCTCCGCTGTCTATAATAAGGGAAAAAAGGAGCTGCCCCGCCCCGCTGCGCGAAGCAGCCCGCCCCGTAAAAAATCCCGCCCGAATTGCACAAAGGAGAGCAACCATGTCCGTGACAGGCATCATTTGTGAATACGATCCCCTCCATACCGGCCATGCCCGCCTGATGGCGCAGGCCCGCGACGGCGGCGCCTCGGCGGTGGTCTGCGCCATGAGCGGCAATTTTACCCAGCGCGGCGGCTTTGCGCTGGCGGACAAATGCGCGCGGGCGGAGATGGCCGTGTCCTGCGGCGCTGATCTGGTGCTGGAGCTGCCCACCGTCTGGGCCATGGCCACGGCGGAGCGCTTCGCACAGGGCGGCGTGGATCTGCTGTGCCGCACCGGCGTGGTGACGGAGCTGCTGTTCGGCTCGGAGTCCGGCGATCTGGCGGCCCTGACGCGGGCGGCGGACTGTCTGGAGAGCCCCGCTTTTCCGGCGGCGCTGGCGGCGCTGCCGGAGGACGGCCGTCCCTTTGCCGCCCGCCGCCAGCACGCGCTGGCGTCCCTGCTGGGTCCGGCGGACGCATCCCTGCTGGAGAGCCCCAATAATACGCTGGCGGTGGAGTACCTTCGGGCCCTCCGGCGGCTCCGCGCCCCCCTCTCCGCCCGCACGGTGCGCCGCACCGGCGCGCAGCACGGCCAGGCGCCCTCCGGAGGCTTTGCCTCCGCCTCCTACCTGCGCCGCCTGCTGGCGGCGGGAGCGTGGCAGGAAGCGGCGGCTTACCTGCCTCCTCCGGCGGCTGAGGTACTGCGGCGGCAGCAGGCGGCGGGCCGCCTGACCGATGGGGCGCTGTGTGAGCGGGCCATTCTCGCCCGTCTGCGTACCATGACACAGGCGGACTGGCGGCGGCTGGACCGCGGCGGCGAGGGGCTGGGCAACCGGCTGTATCAGGCAGCCCGCACCGGCGCCACGCTGACGGAGGTGCTGGCCGCCGCCAAGACCAAGCGCTATCCCATGGCCCGCCTGCGGCGGCTGGTGCTGGCGGCGTGGCTGGATTTGCCGGAGCCGCCGGACCGCGTGCCGTATCTGCGGGTGCTGGCCGCCAACGAGGCGGGGCGGCGTCTGCTGCGGCAGATGCGGGATCACGGCGCGCCGGTACTGACGAAGCCGGCGGACGCGGCGGCGCTGGGGCCCGATGCGGCGGCGCTGTTCGCCGTGGAGAGCCGCTGCACGGATCTGTATGTGCTGGCCCGCCCATCGGCAGGCCAGATGGCCCCCGGACAGGACTGGCGCACGACGCCGGTGATGCTTTGACGCCAACAGGAACTTCATCATGAAGCAAATCAGGAACAAAAACCGGAAGTAAACCGGAAGAAAACCGGAAAAAAACCGGAAAAAAGAGGAAGCCAAAATGGCGTGTTCCCAGCTGGGAACACGCCATTTTTTTCCATTTTCAGCGCCGCCGTTTTCGGAAATGACGCGGCGGAAAAGCCCATATAAATTTCCAGTTATTGACAGATTTTCCAGCGCCGCCGGAGCCGGTCACCCCTGCTCCGACACCTCGTAGCCCTTGCGGCGGAGACTGGAAATAATTTCCCGGATATGGGCCTTGTCGCGGGTCTCCAGCGACAGCTGCACCACGCAGGAGCCGATGGCGGCGCGGGTGTTGCGCCGCTCGTGGTTCACGTCCAGCACGTTGGCTCCCAGCGAGGACACCACCTCCAGAAACGACGCCAGCGCGTGGGGCTGGTCGGGCAGCACGGTGGAGAATGTCACGGTGCGGCCCTCCTTGGCAAGGCCGCGGGTGAGGATGCGCTCCAGCATGGTGACGTCCACGTTGCCGCCGGACAGCAGGGCGCAGACGGTCTTCCCCTCGATGTCGGCCTTGTGGTACATAGCGGCCGCAATGCCCACGGCGCCGGCGCCTTCCGCCACCAGCTTCTGCTTTTCCAGCACTGTCAGGATGGCGCTGGCGATCTCGCCCTCCGTTACCGTCACCACCTCGTCCACATACGTTTGACACATGGCGAACGTCAGGTCGCCCGGGGTCTTGACCTTGATGCCGTCGGCCACGGTGTCTACGCTGGACAGGGTGATGATCTCGCCCTTTTTCAGGGACTCCGCCATGCTGGGAGCGCCGGCGGCCTGCACGCCAACGATGCGGCAGTCGGGCTTCAGGCTTTTCACGGCATAGGCAAGGCCCGCAATAAGCCCGCCGCCGCCGATGGGCACAAAGATTACGTCCACGTCTGGAAGCTGCTCCAGAATTTCCAGCCCGATGGTGCCCTGACCTGCCATAATATGGTAATCGTTGAAGGGGTGGATAAATGTCAGCCCCTGCTCATCCCGCAGGCGCACCGCCTCGGCGTAAGCGTCATCGTACACCCCGGGCACCAGCACCACGTTGGCCCCATAGCTGCGGGTCGCCTCGATCTTGGAGATGGGCGCGCCCTCGGGAATGCAGATGGTGGCGCGGATGCCCATGTCGCGGGCGGCGAAGGCCACGCCCTGGGCGTGGTTGCCGGCGGAGCAGGCGATAACGCCCCGTGCCTTCTCCGCGTCGGAGAGGGTGGCGATTTTATAGTACGCGCCCCGCAGCTTGAACGCGCCGGTCTTTTGCAGGCAGTCGGCCTTGAGATAGAAGTCGCAGCCGGGGACGATGCCCTTGGTGGGCACCACGGGGGTACGGTTGATGACGGGGGCCAGCACCCGCTGGGCATCGTAGAGCATATCCATCGAGATCATGGGGGAACCTCCTTTGTTCAATATGGAGCTATTCAATGTGGAGCGGCGCGGAGCCGCGTGTCACTCAACGAAGCCGGCGGCCAGATCCGCCAGCACGGCGGCCATGGTGTCCAGACTGGCGGCGGGGATCCACTCCCGTACGCCGTGGAAGTTGTAGCCGCCGGTGGACAGGTTAGGGCAGGGCAGACCGTCCCAAGACAGGCGGGCGCCGTCGGTGCCGCCGCGGATGGGAACGCAGCGGGGCGTTACCCCGTTCTGACGGAAAGCGTCCTCTGCACGGCGGATCAGGTCCATGTGGGGCAGGATCTTTTCCTTCATATTATAGTAGCTGTCGGTGGTGACGGCGGTGGCCGTGCCCGCGCCGTAGCGGGCGTTGATGGCATCGGCGCAGCGGTGGAACAGGGCCTTCCGCGCCTCGAACCGGTCACGGTCATGGTCGCGGATGATGTAATGCAGCGCGGCCTCGGTCGCGTTGCCGGACATTTCGTGCAGGTGGAAGAAGCCCTCGTAGCCGTCGGTCTTCTCCGGCACCTCCTCCGGCGGCAGCATGGCATGGAACGTCATGGCCACCGTGGCGGCGTTGACCATCACGTCCTTGGCGCTGCCGGGGTGGACGCCGACGCCGCGGAACGTCACGTCACCGGAGGCGGCGTTGAAATTCTCATATTCGATCTCGCCCAGCGGGCCGCCGTCTACGGTGTAGCCGTAGTCGCAGGCCAGCTCCGCCACATCCAGACCGTCCACACCGCAGCCGATCTCCTCATCGGTGGTAAACACCACGCGGAGCTCCCCGTGGGGGCGGCCTTGCAGCAGCTCCACGGCGGACATGATCTCGGCGATGCCCGCCTTGTCATCAGCGCCCAGCAGGGTGGCGCCGTCGGTGACGATCAGCTCCTCGCCGGCGTGAGCGGACAGGCCCGGGCACAGCGCCTCCGTCAGGGAAACGGTGTCGGACAGGGGCAGGTCGCCGCCCTGATAGCGGACGATGCGGGGCGTCACATTTTCGCCGGGGGCGTCGGGGGAGGTATCCATGTGGGCAATGAGGGCCAGCACCGGTGCAGTGACGCCCGCCGAGGCAGGCAGGGTGGCGATGACGTTGCCGGCACCGTCCATGCGGCCGCCGGTAAGACCCAGCGCCGTCAGCTCTGTCAGCAGCACGCGGCCCAGCTCCTTCTGCCGCTCCGTGGAGGGGGAGGCGCCGGTGGACGCATCCGAGGTGGTATAGTAGGTGACATAACGCAGAAAGCGGGAACGTGCCGTTTCCATGACGATGGCCTCCTTTGGTAAATGATACCACAAGTGTAGCACATCCGGCGACGGGCTGCAACGGGGAAAACGGCGTTTTCGCAGCAGGCATAGGGACTTGTTCTGAGCGCATAGGCTCATGGAAAAGGGAGGTATGCCGATATGATCTCAGCTGTTTTGCTGCTGCTGTGCAACAGCCTGTTTTTGTCGCTGCACCTGTCCGGCGGGGCCGGATCGTTTCCCAAGCCGCTGACCGCCGCCCAGGAGCGGGAGTGCCTGCGGCGATGCGCCGAAGGGGACATGGAGGCGCGGAACCAGCTGGTGGAGCACAATCTGCGGCTGGTGGCGCACATTATCAAAAAGTACTACACCCAGACGGACGATCAGGAGGACCTGATCTCCATCGGGACCATTGGGCTGATCAAGGCGGTGAACACATTCCGCGCCGACAAGGGCATTCGACTGGCTACCTATGCAAGCAGATGTATTGAAAATGAGATACTGATGTATTTTCGGGCGCAGCGGAAATTGCAGGGAGAGGTGTCGCTGTCGGACACCATAGAGACAGGGCCGGAGGGTGACGCTCTGTATCTCGGCGATGTGGTGGGAGAGGAGGACACCATGCTGGAGGAGCTGCAGGACAAGGAGAACCGGCAGCTTATCCGGCGTCTGGTGGCCGAGGTGCTGACGGAGCGGGAGGCGGACGTCATCCGGCGACGCTATGGACTGGACGGCCGGCTGCCCCAGACCCAAAAGCAGGTGGCGGCGCTGTACGGCATCAGCCGCAGCTATGTCTCGCGCATCGAGAAGAAGGCGCTGGGCAAGCTGGAGGAGGCGCTGCAGGGGCGGCTGTGACGGCGATGCGGCAGGAGGCGGAGGGGGGAAAATCGACGGTTTCTTGATGAGAAAATAATTTCCTGTGATGGCGTTCATGGCCTGTTTTCAAAACTTTCTTCCCAGAATATTTACAGGAGGAGAGGCAGATGCCGAAAATATGACGGCCGTCTGGTCATATTGCATGAGAATATATCCGCAGGGTGAAAAAAATTCTCATGCCGCGGATATTGCCTTTCCGGCGAGGGAACAGGTATAATACAAAGTGAGGATAGATACCTGTTTGGGAGGATAGAAAGAAACATGAGAAACATCAAATGCGGCGTGGCGGATATCCGCAAACGGGTCTTTGCCGAGGTGGCGAAGCTGGCCTATGAGGGCGGAGATTACACCCGTATGGAGAAGCTGCCCTATGAGATCGTGCCGGGCGAGATCGGCCGCCAGCGAGAGTCCGTTTTTCTGGAGCGAGCCATCGTGGGCGAGCGCATCCGGCTGGCCATGGGCCTGCCCCTGCGGCCGGTGTCGGAGCATACGCTGCTGTCCGACGGCGTGGAGGAGAGCGCCATTGCCGAGAAATATTACGATCCCCCGCTGATCAACGTCATCAAGTACGCCTGCAACGCCTGTACGCCCACCCACTTTGAGGTGACCAATGCGTGTCAGGGCTGTCTGGCGCGGCACTGTCAGAACGCCTGCCCCAAGGGAGCTGTTTCTATCGAGCGCGGGCAAGCGGTCATCGACCAGAGCAAGTGCATCAAGTGCGGCAAGTGCAAGGAGGCCTGCTCCTATCAGGCCATCATCAAGTTCACCCGCCCCTGTCAGGAGGCCTGCGGGATGCACGCCATCGGGCAGGACGAGTACGGACGGGCGGACATCAACTACGACAAGTGCGTGAACTGCGGTATGTGCCTGGTGAACTGCCCCTTCGGCGCCATCGTGGACAAGGGGCAGCTGTTTCAGCTGATCCACGCCATCCGGAAGGGCGACAAGGTGGTGGCCATCATCGCCCCCGCCTTCTGGGGCCAATTCGGCGACAACGTGACGCCGGGCCAGATCCGCGAGGCCATGAAGCTGCTGGGCTTCGATGCACTGGTGGAGGTAGCCATCGGCGCGGACCTGTGCGCTATCGAGGAGGCGGAGGAGTTCCTGCGCGACGTGCCGGAGAAGCAGCCGTTCATGGCGACCTCCTGCTGCCCCGCGTGGTCCGTCATGGCCAAGAAGGAATTCCCGGGCTTTGCGCCCTACATCTCCATGACCATGACGCCCATGGTGCTGACGGCCCGCCTGCAGAAGCAGAAGAACCCCGACTGCCGCGTGGCGTTTATCGGGCCCTGCGCTGCCAAGAAGCTGGAGGCCAGCCGCAGGACCATCCGCAGCGATGTGGATTTCGTGCTGACGTTTGAAGAGCTGCGGGGTATGTTTGATGCCAAGGGCATCGACTTCTCCCAGATCGAGGACAATGCCGCGCATTACGAGGCCTCCGCACCGGGCGTGGGCTTTGCCGCCGGCGGCGGCGTGGCCAAGGCCGTGGAGGCGGTCATCCACCGGCTCCATCCGGAGGCGGAGGTCAAGACGGTGGCGGCCGAGGGTCTGGAGGAGTGCCGGAAGATGCTGCGTATTGCGCGGACCGGTAAGTACGACGGCTATCTGCTGGAGGGCATGGCCTGCCCGGGCGGGTGCATCGCCGGTGCGGGCACGGTCCAGCCGCCGGAGAAGTCCCGTCGGAATCTGGAACGCTACAAGGCGGCGGCGCCCATGAGCAACCCTATGGATACGCCGTATCTGGAGGACATCCATCTGGTGTACGAGGATCCGGACGAGTGGGGCCGTGTGGGTCGCCACTGAGAGACGTATAGAAGACGGGAAAGCCCCGCGCCCTTCGGCGCGGGGCTTTTGCCGCGCACACAGCTTTTGCGTGGCCATGAGCTGCGGCGCGGCGGCGCACTGTCCCGTTTTTGGGACAGCTCCTTTGCTAAAGTGGAGACATCCAAACAAAGGAGGGGACCGATATGACCGTCATTTCCATTCTATGCACCATGTGCGGCGCGGCGGCGCTGTCCCGCGGCATCCTGCGGGTCATCGACTACATCGGCCGGTAACAGGCCGTTGACAAGTGCTTTTTCATTCTATATAATATTTTGCATAAAAAAATACAACATCTTCCGGTGAACGGAAGCGCCGTACATAATAAGCGTTATTAGAATGAGAAAGGAAGCATTCATGGATATTTTCGCAAAGTGCTATGAGCCGTCTCTGGCCGGCGAGCTGAAGAAGAAAGGGGTATATCCTTACTTCCACGCCCTCCAGTCCCGGCAGGACGTGGAGGTGATGATGGAGGGCAAGCGCCGCATCATGCTGGGCTCCAACAACTATCTGGGGCTGACCACCGATCCGCTGGTGGTGGAGGCCGGTATCCGGGCGCTGGAGCGGTACGGCACCGGCTGCTCCGGCTCCCGCTTCCTCAACGGCACGCTGGAGATGCATCTGGAGCTGGAGGACGCGCTGGCCAGATTTCTGCGTAAGCCCGGGGTCGTCACATTCGGCACCGGCTTCCAGTCCAATGTGGGCATTATCTCCGCGCTGGTGGGGCGGCACGACTATGTGATCTGCGACCGGGAAAACCACGCCAGCATCTACGCCGGCTGCCAGATGTCCTACGGGAAGATGCTGCGCTACCGCCACAGCGACATGGCGGAGCTGGAGAAGTGCCTGCAGCGGGTGCCGGAGACGGCAGGCGCGCTGATCGTCACCGACGGCGTGTTCTCCATGGGCGGCGACATTGCCAAGCTGCCGGAGATCTGCGCGCTGGCGGAGCAGTACGGCGCACGGGTGATGGTGGACGACGCCCACGGTCTGGGCGTGTTGGGCGAGGGCGGACGCGGCACCGCCAGCTACTTTGGGCTGGAGGACAAGGTGGATGTGTATATGGGCACGTTTTCCAAGTCGCTGGCATCGCTGGGCGGCTACATGGCCGCCTCGGCGGAGGTGGCGGAGTTCGTGCGCCACAACTCCCGCCCGTTCATCTTCTCGGCGTCCATCCCACCGGCCAACTGCGCCACGGCGCTGGCGGCGCTGCAGGTGCTGGAGCGGCATCCGGAGCTGCCGGAGCGGCTGCGCCAGCTCAGTATGTACGCCCGGGAGGGTCTGACGAAGCGGGGGCTGACCATCCGGCCCTCGGCGCTGGAGGCTCCTACGCCTATCATCCCCATCTATACCTACGAGACGTACCGGACCTTGCAGGTGGCGGCGGACATCTATGAGCGGGGCGTATATGTGAACCCCACGCTGCCGCCCGCCACGCCGGAGGGCGAGGCGCTGCTGCGTACCAGCTATATGGCCACTCACACCGAGGCGCTGCTGGACGAGGCTATGGACATTATCGGCGAGGTGATGGCTCATGAGTAACCGCGTTGCCATCGTCACCGGCGGCACGTCCGGCATCGGACGGGCCACGGCGCTGGCCCTGAAGGAGGCCGGCTGCACCGTATATGAGCTGTCCCGCCGCGCCCAGGGCGTGGAGGGACTGCACCACATCGTTGCTGACGTGACGAAGGAGGAGACGGTCCGCGCCGCCGTGGCGGAGATCATGGCGCGGGAGGGGCGCATCGACATTCTGGTGAACAACGCCGGCTTCGGCATCTCCGGCGCGGTGGAGTTCACCGCCACGGCGGATGCCAAGGAGCTGTTCGACGTGAACTTCTTCGGTATGGTGAATATGAACCGCGCGGTGGCGCCCCTTATGCGGGCGGCGGGCCGCGGCCGCATCGTGAACCTCAGCTCCGTGGCGGCGCCGGTGCCTATCCCATTCCAGGCGTATTATTCCGCCACCAAGGCGGCGGTGAACGCCTACACCATGGCGCTGGCCAATGAGCTGAGGCCCTTCGGGGTGACGGTGTGCGCCGTCATGCCCGGGGATATCCACACCGGCTTCACGGCGGCGCGCCGGAAGATCGGCGAGGGGGACGACATCTATCAGGGTCGTATCAGCCGCTCCGTGGCCCGTATGGAGCACGACGAGCAAACGGGCATGGATCCCGCCAAGGCGGGAGGCTATGTGGCGAAGGTGGCGCTGCGGGAGGGGAACCATCACCCGCTGTATGCCATCCGCATCGACTATAAGTTCTTCGTGTTCCTGACGAAGGTGCTGCCGGCGCGGATGCTGAACTGGCTGATCTATCAGCTGTACGGCAAATAAAAAAACAGCGGCTGAACCCGCTGTATATACGGGAAAAAACCGCCCTCCGGCCATCAGCCGGAGGGCGGTTTTTTCGCGTTTTCGTATGGCTTACAGGAAGCGGCACAGCAGGATGGGGAACAGGATGGCAGGCATCATATTGAGGATACGCAGCTTCGTTACGCCCAGCACGTTCAGGCCGATGCCGATGATGAGCAGGGAGCCGGTGAAGGTGATCTCCGCCAGCACCGCTTCGGTGAGCAGGGGGGCCACCAGCGAGGCCAGCAGAGCCATGAGGCCCTCCGTCAGCAGGACGCTGACGCCGGCAATGGCCACGCCGATGCCCAGAGAGCTGGAAAAGGCGATGGCCGATACGCAGTCAATAACGGATTTGGCCAGCAGGACCGTGTGGTCATTCTTCAGGCCGCCGTCCAGTGCGCCCATAACGGCCATAGCTCCCACGGCGAACACCAGCGTGCCGGTGACGAAGCCCTCGGTGATGCGGCCCAGACCGCGGAAGCGATGCTGAAGCCAACTGCCCAGCCGTTCCACGGCCTCCTCAATGCCCAGCAGCTCGCCCACAATGGCACCCAGCATCAGGGACAGGATGGGGATGAGCTGGTTGCTGCCGGAGGACAGGCCGGACACGCCGATGCCGATGGAGAGAAGGCCCGCGCCGGACAGCAGAGTGTTTTTCATGCGGGCGGGCAGCAGCTTGCCGCCGAAGGTGCCCGCCAGACCGCCGACCGCGATGGCGGCGGTATTGACCAATGTACCTGTGAGGATCAAGGGATCAGACCTCCTCCGTTGATGAGGTCGCGGACCACCACGCTGCCCATCAGAAGACCCGCGGTGGCGGGGACCCACGCCACGCTGGCGGGGACGGAGCGCCGTCCCGGGGGCGGCGTCTCCAGCTGCTGGGTCTCGGCAGGCGGCTCCGGACTGAACACCACCTTCAGGTGGCGGATGTCACGGCTGCGAAGCTCCTTACGCATGACCCGGGCCAGCGGACAGCCGCTGGTCTCGGAGATGTCGGACACCCGCAGCAACGTGGGGTCCAGCTTGTTGCCGGTGCCCAGTGCCGTCAGGATGGGGATGCGGCGCAGACGGGCCTGCTCGATCAGGTCCAGCTTGCAGCTGACAAGATCGATGGCGTCCACGATGTAATCGTAATGGGAATGGAAAAAATCGTCGCGGTGGGCAGCGTCGTAGGTGGCGCAGAGAGGGTGGAGCCGGATATCGGGGGAGATGTCGCGGCAGCGGGCCGCGGCGGCCTCCGCCTTGTACCGGCCTACCGTGGAGTGCAGGGCGTACAGCTGGCGATTGATATTGGTGACGGACACGGTGTCCTGATCCACCAGCGTCAGCTCGCCCACACCGCTGCGGGCAAGGCACTCTACGACATAGCTGCCCACGCCGCCAAGGCCGAAAACGGCCACATGGCAGCGGGACAGCTTGTCCAGCGCGTCGGCGCCCAGAAGCATCTGGGTACGCAGAAACGCTTCCTTCATGCAGTTAGCCTACGTACTTCATGCCGCTCTCCTGCTGGGCGCCGGCGGCTTCCACCAGAGACTCGCACCAGTCGTTGTAGTCCTTGCTGACCAGCGCCTTCTCCACAGTGACCTGCCAGGCGGGGATATCCTCGCCCACATAGTACATGACATGGTAGCCGGTGTAGCTGCCCTCGTTGTAGACGATACCGGTGTCGCCGGTCTTGCGGGCGGGATCGAAGCACCAGTCGTTGAACTCGGTGACCATCTGACCCTTGAGGACCTTGGTGTACAGGCCGCCGTTGGTGTTGGAGCCGGTGTCCTCGCTGAGCAGGTTGGCCAGCGCGGCGAAGGCGTCCTCGGTGCCGCCGTTGGACTGCCACTGGGTCAGGGCGTCCTCGGCCTTGGCCTTGGCCGCGTCCTTCAGGGCCTGCAGGTCGGCGTCATACGTTTCCGAGCTGCTGTCCAGAGAGGAGGAGTCCACCTGGAACAGGATGTGGCGCACGTCCACGGAACTGTACTCCTGACGGCCGATAGAGTGGAACAGCACCAGATAGCAGCTGGGATCATCGTCCACGATAGCGCAGTCATCGGCCTTGCGGGCGCTGTCGAACACCCAGGCGTTCATGGCGGAGCCGTTGTTGGAGCCGGCGTCCACGGAGCCGTAGGTGCCGATGTCCTCATAATCCTTGGCGATGGCCGCCAGCGTCTCACCGGCCTGATAGCGCTCCAGCGCGGCGGCAGCGGCCTCTGCGGCGGCTTCCTTGGCGGCGGCGGACGCCTCCTCCGTGGGCTCCACGGTGTTGCCGTCGGCATCAGTGGTGGAGGCGGCGCTGCCCTTGAAGTAGATATACTCATAGGAGGCCACGTCGAAGGTGGACTTGTTGTCCTGATAATACTGCTCCAGCTGGTCGGCGGTATAGCTCAGGTCCTCCTGATAGTGCTGCATATAGTGGGTGGCCACCTCGTCCAGCGTCAGCATTTCCCGGAAGGTGCTGACGGTCATGGTGCTGCCGTAGAGGAGCTTCAGGTAGGCCTTCAGGGTGTAGCCCTGACTCTTGGCGCCGGAGGTGAGGCTGTTCAGCGTCTCCTCTACCTCGGCGCGGATATCATCGTCGGCGCCCATGCCGTTGGCATCGGCCTCCTTGGCGGCCATGACCTGCATGGACAGCTGGCGGATGGCGTAGTCGCGGAGATACTGATCCCAGGTGATGTCGCCCTCATCGGTGACGCCCATCAGCATCTTGGCCATGGAGCTCATGGTCTGGCTGTCCAGAGACTTGCTGGTATCCAGACCGTAATAGTTGGCATAGCCGGAGGTGGCGATCCCGTTGTACAGGCCCTTATAGTAGTAGTTCAGCTGGGCGGAGGTGTACTTCTCGCCGTCGATGGTGACGGCTGCGGCACTGCGCTGCAGCACGCCGGAGTTCACCACCAGCAGCAGGGCGGCCACCAGCACGAACACCACGGCGATGGCGCCGTACAGACGGCTGGTCTTGCGCTGCTTGGCTTTTTCCTCCGCCTCGCGGATGGCCTTGGGGTCCTGAATGCCCTGACTGGCCAGATCCTGACGGTTCTTCTTTTCTCTTGATGCGCTCATTTGCTTCATTCCTCTCAAAAACGGGCGGAATACGCCCTTGGTGATAAAATGCCTGATTATTATACAGGATAATCAGGCGTTCCGCAAGGGGGAAAGCGGCGGGAATTTGTGAACATTCCGGAAGGGCGGTCCTGTTCCGGCAGAAAATGGCGGGGAAAACCTGCAAAACAGAGAAAAAAGCGCCGCCTCCGCACAGGGCAGAGGCGGCGCTCAGCGATGGGCAGCGGCCAAGTTATAACCTGCACAACTCGCAGGTGGGTCGTCTCCAACTGACTTTACTGCTTCCAACTTCCAGCCGCAGCGCGCAGCCGGGAGGCCTGCAAACCATCTGTTGATCCGACGTCCCCTATAACCAATGTCAGGATAAAAAAGACCGCTGCCCATCGCTGAGGGCGGGCACGTCGCCGCGCCCGCCGGACTCTCCTTATAGTGTACCAGCTCCGTCCGTCGGATAAAGGCGGAAGAGGGCGGGAAGAAAAAGGCAATTCCTCAGTTGTCGCCGTCCTCGTCGTCCATGAGCTGCTCCATGAACAGGTCATAGACGCGGTCCAGCTCCTCGTCGCTGTCCAGCGTGCTCAGCAGCTCCTCACCGTTTTCCGTGATGGATTTGAGGATCACCAGACCGAACTCCTCTGCGGCGGCTTCGTCCGCATCGTCGTCCACCGTGGGGAAAAAGGCCATATAGGTCTGGCCGTCCACCTCGATGGCGTCCACATATTCCAGCTCGATCTCGTTGCCGTCCTCATCGGTCAGGGTGATAAAATTGGGGCCGAATTCCTCGCTCATGGGAAAACCTCCTTCATAGTGGTGCATGGCTACATCATAACGGGTCCGGCGGAAAAAAGCAAGCGCGATTCCGGCGGATTTTCCGGCGCATGAGGACTGAAAACAGCCGGAAACGGGTAAAATGAGGGAATTCGCAGTCGGCAGAGGATGATTTTTCGCCAAATATCAGAATTTACACAGTTGACAGGCGTGGTAAAATAATCCTTATAGTGGGTTTTTATAGGGCTTTCGCGGGGAAATACCCGCATCCCACACTGAGTAACAAAGAAAGGAAGGTGCCCTGTGATGGAAGGACCCAGACGCAGAAGGCCGGCCGCCCACACTGAACGGCCGCAGCAGAGCGCCAAACACATAGACAGCAGCGAGCGGGAGCGCCCGCAGACCCGCCGCCGCAGCGGCGGACGCAAGGCCGGACGGATCATCGGAACGCTGCTGCTGGTGCTCGTACTGACCGGCGCCATCTTCGCCGGAATCTTCTCCGCCTACATCAACAGTACGATGCGGGGCAAGGTGGAGATCTATCTGGACGAGTTCGAGTCGAGGGTATCCACGGAGCTGTACTATCAGGAGCCGTCCACCGGTGAGTGGACCATGTACCATACGCTGTTTCTGGACTCGGAGAACCGCATCTGGGCCGATCTGGACCAGATCCCCAAATACTTGCAGGAGGCCGCCGTGGCCATTGAGGACCGGCGGTTCTGCTCCCACCACGGCGTGGACTGGTACGGCACGGGCCGCGCCATTCTCAGCACCCTGTTCGGCGGCAGTGTGCAGGGCGGCTCCACCATCACCCAACAGCTGGTGAAGAATGTCACCAAGGACAACCAGAACACCGTGAAGCGCAAGGTGATGGAGATCTACCGTGCGCTGGAGCTGGAGAAGCGCTATGAAAAGGACGAGATCCTGGAGGCCTATCTCAACGAGGTCTATTTCGGCCACAGCTGCTACGGCGTGGTGACGGCGGCGCTCACCTATTTCAATAAGGACGTGTCGGAGCTGACGCTGGCGGAGTGCGCCAGCCTCATCGCCATCACCAACAACCCCTCGCTGTACGACCCCATGGAGGCCACCTGGAGCCGTGAAAACAACCGCGACCGGCAGCTGCTGGTGCTGGGCGCTATGCTCAAGCAGGGCAAGATCGACGAGGCCGCCTATGAGGAGGCCAAGGCGGAGAATTTCGCGTTTACCAACGGCTATACCATTCTGGGCGACTATGTGGGTGCAGACCCCGACAAGCAGCAGGAGGAGACTGCTGTGGACACCACACCGGAGGAGCCGCTCCCCTCTCAACAGGAGGACGAGCCCAAGACCACCAAGGCCAGCCAGTCCTACTTCACCGACGCGGTCATCGAGGACGTGGCCAAGGCGCTGGTGGAGAAGCTGGGGCTGACGGATGTGACCGATGCCGACGGCTCTGTGACCACCGCGCTGGAGCAGGGGGTCAAGATGGTGTACGGCAAGGGCTATAAGATCTACACCACCCAGAATCCGGACTATCAGAGGATCGCCGAGGAGGTCTGCTCCGATACCGACAACCTGCCGTATACGGCCAGCTATACCGATGCCAGCGGCGAGAAGCAGACGGAGCAGCTGCAGCTCGGCATGACCATCGTGGATCCCTACACCGGTTATGTGGTGGCCATGGTGGGCGGCGCAGGCGTCAAGACGGTGGACCGCGGCTGGAACTGGGCCACGTCCACGCGGCAATGCGGCTCCGCCATCAAGCCCATCTCCGTCTATGCGCCGGCGCTGGATGACGGCACCATCAACGGCGCCAGCACCATCGACGACTACCCTGTGTTGGTGCTGAACGACACAGCGTATCCCAAGAACTCCAATGGCCGCTACATGGGCCTGACCCCGCTGCACACGGCCATCGCCAAATCCACCAACACCTGCGCCGTCCGTGTGGTACAGGAGTACGGCACGGGCCGGTCCTATGACTTCATGACCAACAAGCTGGGCTTCACCACTCTGACATTCCAGGATTCCCAGCAGGTGGGCAATATGGGTCTGGGCGGTCTGGATCGCGGCGTTACCACAGAGGAGATGGCGGCGGCCTTCGGCGCCTTTGTCAATGAGGGCATCTACACCGCGCCCCACACCTTCGTTCGCGTGGAGGATGCCGACGGCAATGTGGTGCTGGAAAACGAGGCCAAGTCTCAGGTGGCCATGAAGGACACCACGGCGGCGCTGATGAACAGCCTTCTGCAGGAGGTGGTCAACGCCGGTACCGGCTATGAGGGCCGGATCAGCGGGATGCACGTGGCCGGCAAGACCGGTACCACCAACAACGACCAGGACCGCTATTTCGTGGGGTACACCCCGTATTACAGCTGTGCCGTGTGGGTGGGCTATGCCCACAACCAGCGCATCGTGGCCAGCGGCAATCCCGCCGCGTCCATGTGGCAGAAGGCCATGAGCCGCATCCATGCGGAGCTGGAGGACAAGGACTTCTTCTCGTGCTCCGGTCTGACGCAGGTGCAGGTCTGCGCCGACAGCGGACTGCTGGCCACGGACAGCTGCGCCGAGGACTGCCGCGGCAGCCGCGTGTACACGGCGCTGGTGGCGGCGGACAACGCGCCGTCGGCTTACTGCGAGATGCACACCAGCCCCATCTACACCGTGGCGTTCACCGACGAGAACGGCGAGACCACCATGGCCACCGGCTCCAAGCTGGACTATCAGCGCCAGCGGCTGGAGGGCTTCGAGGACATCGAGGCGGAGGACGACTTCATGCTGGTGGACGGCTGGTTCGACTGGGACGGCTGGGATGATTTCTTCGGCAGCAGCGACGATGAGGACAACGCGCCGGACGGCAATGCGCCCAACGGCGGCAGCACCGACGATGGTGAGGGACTCACCAGCAGCTGGTGGAACTGAATCCGGTGCAGAAGGACCGGCGGCCCTGCGGGGCGGCCGGTCCTTTTCTTTGCGGCTCCTTAACTCGACTGTGCGCCGATTTTCTGGTATACTGCTCTCAATTATTCTGAGATAAGGAGGAGTCATCCCTATATGGATACTGACGGCGGCGACCATCCCGGTGACGACCTGAACTGCCATCTGTTTTTGTCAGCATATCTGCGCTGCGCTTCGCGGGGCAGACGTGCTTTTTTGCGCTTATAGGCACGTTTGAACGCCTACACAGCCCGCAAAAAAACAGACGACAGGAAAGGAGCTACATCACTTGTCAACAACGACCTGTATCATCATCATGGCGGTATGCCTGACGCTGTCCGCCTATTTCTCGGCCACGGAGACGGCCTTCTCCTCCGCCAACACCACCCGACTGCGGACCATGGCGGAGAAGGGCAGTAAAAACGCAGCGCTGGCGCTGCGTCTGCTGGAGCAGTATGACCGGCTGCTGTCCACCATCCTCATCGGCAACAATATCGTCAACATCGCCACCGCGTCCATCGGCACGGTGCTGTTTGTCCGGCACTACGGCGACGCGGGCGCCACCATCTCTACGGTGGTGGTGACGGTGGTGGTGCTGATCTTCGGCGAGATCTCGCCCAAGAGCATCGCCAAGGACTGTGCGGAAAAATGCGCCATGCTGTCCGCCCCCACCCTGCGGGTGCTGATCTGGGTGCTGCTGCCGCTGAACCTGCTGTTCTCCCTGTGGAAAAAGCTGCTGGCCCGCGTGTTTCGCCTCAGCGCCGACAGCAAGATGTCCCAGGAGGAGCTGCTGATGCTGGTGGACGAGGTCCAGCAGGACGGCAGCATCGATCGGGACGAGGGCGAGCTGCTGAGAAACGCCATCGGCTTTTCCGAGCAGGAGGCGCAGGATATCCTCATCCATCGGGTGGATCTGGCGGCGCTGCCCGTCACCGCCAGCAAGGAGGAGGTAGCCGCACTGTTCACAAAGACCAAATATTCCCGCCTGCTGATCTATGAGGATTCCATCGACCACATCCTGGGCACCGTCCACCAGAAGGACTTCTATGTGGGCTGCGGCGTAACGGAGAAGCCGCTGGCCGACATCATTTCCCCGCCGGTGTTCGCGCTGGAGAACGAGCCGATCCGGCTGCTGCTGAAAAAGCTGCAGCAGGCCAAGACCCATGTGGCCGTGGTGGTGGACGAGTACGGCGGCACCTGCGGCATCGTGACCATGGAGGACATTCTGGAGGAGCTGGTGGGCGAGATCTGGGACGAGCACGATGAGGAGGAGGTCCTTCTCCGCAAGATCGGACCGGAGACATGGCTGGTGGATGCCGCCATGGAGCTTGACGATCTGGCCGCGTATTTCCGGCTGAAGACCGATTCGGAGATGGTATCCGTCAGCGGATGGGTCATGGAGCAGTTCGGCCGCGTGCCGGAGGCGGGGGAGGCCTTCACCTGCGGCGAGCTGACCGTGGAGGTCACGCGGGTGGAGAATCACCGCATCGAGGAGATCCGCATTACGCGCTGTCCGGCGGCTGCGGCGGACAGCGCGGAGGAGAAGATCCAAAAACGGCAGGCCGTATAAATAAGGAGCAGGAGAAGCGATAGGAACGTGGCATCCGGTTTTCGCACGGTACGGCTGCCCATGGACGGTTTATCCCCGCGGGTATGGCCGCGGCCATGGCGCTGCCGCAGGAGCAGGAACCCCTCCAAAGAACAAGCAGGGCCCCGTCTCACGCGAGACGGGGTCCTGCCTTTCTATGCGTCCGCCAGCTCCAGCACCACGGGGCAGTGGTCGCTGCCGGTGATCTCCGGCCAGATGTCGGCGTTCTTCACCCGCGGCAGCAGCCGCTGGGATACGATGAAGTAGTCAATGCGCCATCCGGCGTTGTTCTCCCGGGCGTGGTAGCGGTAGCTCCACCAGGAGTAGGCGCCGGTCCGCTGGGGGTACAGGGCGCGGAAGGTATCCACGAAGCCGCTGCCCAGCAGCTGGGTCATCTTGGCCCGCTCCTCATCGGAAAAGCCGGGGTTCATCCGGTTGGCTCCGGGGTTTTTCAGGTCGATCTCCTGATGGGCCACGTTCAGGTCGCCGCAGTAGATCACGGGCTTCCGGCTGTCCAGCTCCAGCAGGTAGGTCCGCAGATCGTCCTCCCACGCCATGCGGTAGTCCAGACGGGCCAGCTGGTCCTTGGAGTTGGGGGTGTAGCAGCAAACCAGAAAGAAGTCCTCGTACTCCGCGGTGATGAGGCGCCCCTCATGGCGGTGGACGTCCGCACCGAAGTCGTAGGTCACGGACAGCGGCGGACGGCGGGTAAAGACGGCGGTACCGGAATAGCCGGCCTTGTCGGCGCTGTTCCAGAAGCGGTGATAGCCCTCCAGCGGGAAGGAGGCCTGCTCCGGCCGCATTTTCGTCTCCTGCAGGCAGATGATGTCGGCGTCAGCCAGAGCGCAGAAATCCAGAAAGCCCTTGCCCAGACAGGCCCGCAGGCCGTTGACGTTCCATGAGATCAGTCGCATAAGCGGAAGCTCCTTTTTCTGTACTGCGGCCATTGTAGCACACTTCTGCCGGATGCACAATGGGCGGGCACAGACAACCGGATTTGACGGGATGCATGGCAGCGCACGCGGCCCCATGCAGCAAAAAACGCCGTCTAGACGGCGTTTTTTGCTGCACTTATACGGCCACGGCCAGCTGGCCGAGGTCCGAGCCGGCCCGCCAGCGGGCGCAGTAGTCCTCGGTACACTGCTTGAAGCGGCGGAACAGCTGCCTGGCCCGCTCCTCATCGCTGTACACCTTCCACAGACCCGCGCACTTGAAATCGCAGGCACGGTGGTCGATGAAGCCCTGCACATCCTCCGGCGGATAGCTGAGGAACAGGCCCACCTCATGGGGGAACTCGCCGCTTTCGCGGAAGCGGCGAATTAGCTGGGCCACGCAGCGTCCGCAGCCGCCGCAGGGGTAGCCCGCGTCTGATAAGATCCGCTGGGCCAGATGGTCCTGCAGGTCGCGGTGCAGCTCGGCGGGGCGGTAGAGGTACAGCAGCGCCTGCCCATCCCTGAACCGGATGGGCAGCAGGCACAGGCCCTTGGGGGCCAGCTGCCGGTTGAGCCGCCGCACGTCCGCCAGCAGGGCGCTGCGGTCGCTGCACGGACAGGGGAACAGGCTGCCGGTTTTGATGCCGGCCAGCGTGGGCGCGGCCTGCTTGACGATGATCTCCTCCGACATACGATGCCTCCTTCCGGTGTAGTGTGCCGCATTTGCGTGTCGGTATCCATCGGTTAAGTCGCTCTAACTCTTAGCCTGAAGGAAACCGCCTCTCGGCGGTTAAACGGATTTAACTGAATGATAGCACAACAGGCGCCGCCTGTCAACAGGAAAGCGGAGCGGTCACTGCCGCAGCAGGTCGCGGCGCTGCCGCCAGTCGGGGAGATAGCGCGCCACCTCCCGATAGAAGGCGGGGGAGTGGTCGTGATGCCGGATGTGAGCCAGCTCGTGGACCACCACATAGTCGATGGCCTCCTCGGGATAGGCCATGAGGTACAGGGAGAAGCTGAGGCGGTTTTTGCCGGAGCAGCTGCCGAAGCGGGTGCGGGCGGAGGTGACGGTGATGCCGGTGGGCCGGACGCCCATGCGGGCGGCCCATTGGGCCACCTTCTCCGGCAGACGGTCCTTCGCCTGCTGCCGCCACAGAGCGATCTGCTCCGCTGCAGGGGCGGGGTGGCTGGCCAGATACGCCTGTCGGCTGGCCAGATGGGCCTCCAGCCAGCGGCGGTGGCGTTCCACAAAGCGGGCGATGTCCGCGTCCGATGCACAGTACGGCGCACGGACCAGCGCCGTACCCTCCCGCGTCACCTCCAGCGCCAGCGTGCGCCGGTCGGAGCGGCGCACGGTGTAGTCCACCATCATTGCTCCCCCACCGGTACGAAGCGGGGGCCGCGATAGCCGTCCCGCTCCACCGGCTCGGTCCACATGGCGGCGGGCCGCGCCCACAGGCCGCCGTCGCCGTACAGGGCGCGGTAGACCACCAGCTCCTCCAGCGTCTCCGAATGGCGGGCGACGCCGATGACCTCGTATTCGTTTCCCTTGAAGTGGCGGTAGCGCCCGGGCTGTATCGTTGACATCATGCATTCCTCCGTGAGTGGCTCTTGCTTTGTAACGGCTCTCATTATATACTATACAGCAGAGCTTGTAAATCAAAAAGGGGAGGGATGCGCGATGCGGACCGTCTGTGTGCGGCTGCGGCGGGGCGACGATCTGCTGCGGTCCGTGCAGGAGCTGGCCCAGCGGGAGGCACTGTGCTGCGCGGTGGTGCTGTCCGGCGTGGGCTGCGTCACCAGAGCACGGGTGCGGGACGCCTCCGGTGTCACGGTGCGGCAGCTCGACGAGCCCTGCGAGATCGTGGCACTGCAGGGCACGGTCAGCGCGGCGCGGTGTCATCTGCACATCGCGCTGGCGCGGGAGGATCTGACCACGCTGGGCGGTCATCTGATGGAGGGGACCGTCATCAACACCACCTGCGAGCTGGTGCTGCTGGAGCAGGATGGCTGGCGCTGCGGCGTGGAGCAGGATGATGAGACCGGCTATGACGAGATCGTATTTCAGGAGGAGCGGCCATGAAGAATACCACCCTTTGCTATCTGGAGAACCCCCGCGGCGAGTACCTGATGCTGCACCGCGTCAAGAAGGAAAACGACCTGAACCACGACAAGTGGATCGGCGTGGGCGGCAAGTGCGAGGAGGGCGAAAGCCCCGAGGAGTGCGTGTGCCGCGAGACGCTGGAGGAGACGGGGCTGACCCTGACGGATTACCGCTATCGGGGTGTCATCACCTTCGTATCCGACCAGTGGGAGGGCGAGTATATGCACCTGTTCACCGCCACCGGCTGGACCGGCGCCATCCACGAGTGCAATGAGGGCGTGCTGGAATGGCTGCACAAGGACGCGCTGGCGGCGCTGCCCCAGTGGGCGGGGGACAAGCTGTTCCTGGACCTGATCCGCACACCGGACACGCCGTTTTTCTCCCTAAAGCTGCGGTACGAGGGAGAGCGCCTGGCCTACGCCGCCCTGAACGGAAAGGAGCTGGCGCTATGATCCTTGTGAGCGCGTGCCTGCTGGGCTGCGCCTGCCGGTACGATGGGGAGAGCAAGCCCCATCCGCTGGCGCAGCGGCTGGCGGAGCGGGGGCTGGCCGTGCCGGTCTGTCCCGAGCAGCTGGGCGGGCTGCCCACGCCCCGCGCTCCCTCGGAGCAGCGGAACGGGCAGGTGGTCAGCGCCGCCGGTGCGGATGTGACGGCCCAGTACCGGCGGGGCGCGGAGGAGGCGCTGCGTCTGGCGCGGCTGTACGGCTGCACGGCGGCGGTGCTGAAGGAGCGCAGCCCCTCCTGCGGCAGCGGGCAGATCTATGACGGCAGCTTCACCGGCACACTGACGGCGGGCTGGGGCACAGCCGCGGCTCTGCTGCGGGACAACGGCGTCCGCGTGGTGGGGGAGAGCGGTTTGGCAGACCTGCTGCGTGCGCTGGACGGCAAGAAGTAAGAGAAGATACGGCAAGGAACGCGCCGCTCGGCGCGTTCCTTGTGATTTTCACAAGAAACCATACATTGTTTCTGTGCGTTTCGGCAAAAATGTAAAAAAAGATTGACATTGGCGGACAAAGTTGCTACCATAAGCACCGTAAGGACGGTAACGTTTCCGGTAATGTTTCCGAAAATGTGAGGGTCCTCCGCAAATTACGACAGGAAGGATCTACCGGCATGACCATCAAGGACATTGCGAAGCAGTGCTGTGTCAGCGTCAGCACCGTATCCCGCGTGCTGAACGACAAGCCGGATGTCAGCGATGATGTGCGCCGGAAGGTGCAGGCCGCCATCGAGGCCTGCAACTACATCCCCAACGACAGCGCCCGTATTCTGGTACGTACCAAGTCCGAGGCCATCGGCCTTGTGGTGCGCGGCGTGTCCAATCCGTTCTATACCGACATCATTCAGGCCATTGAGCAGACCGTCACCGATGCAGGCTTCTCGCTGGTGATGCAGCAGATTCCCTCCTGCGCCGATGAGGTGCAGCGAGCCGCCGTCATGGAGCGGGAAAAGCGCCTGCAGGGCATCATCTTTCTGGGCGGCCGTTTTGACTACACGCCGGAGGATCTGGCTATGCTGAATGTGCCGTTCGTATGCTGCTCCTACTCCAACCAGTACGGCACGCTCCGCACGGGGGAGTATTCCGCCGTATCCATCGCCGATGAGGCCACGGCCCAACAGGCCGTGGAGCACCTGTACGACCACGGACACCGCCGCATCGCGGCGCTGATCTGCCGTCCGGACGACCAGTCCATCAGCCAGCTGCGCTATCAGGGCTACTGCAAGGCGCTGGAGAGCCACGGCATCCCGCTGGACGAGGAGCTGGTCATGTGCGCCGGCAGCTTCGACATTCGGGCCGCTTATGCCGCCGTCAGCGAAAGGCTGCGGCAGGGCGCGGATTTTACGGCCCTGTTCGCCATTGCCGACTCCATGGCCATCGGCGCCATGCGTGCTCTGCGGGACGCGGGCCGCGCCGTGCCGGAGGATTGCTCCGTTATCGCCATCGACGGGCTGGAGCTGTCCGCCTACATCGAGCCGCCGCTGACCACCCTGTGCCAGCCCATGGAGGAGATGGGCCGCCGCAGCGCCCAGATCCTGCTGGGCATGATCCGCGGACACGGCGCCCACTGCTGTGAGGTGCTGCCCACCCAGCTGAGGGAGGGGCGCTCCGTCAAGTCCCTGTGATTCGGTTTTTGCGCCGGAAATGGCGTGAAAATAAATTTATTGAAGGAGTAATCTGAAATGAAGAAGTTTCTTGCAATGCTTCTGGCCCTCGTCATGGCGCTGTCTCTGGCAGCCTGCGGCGAGCAGAAGCAGCCCGATGCCGATCCCAATGAGGGCGGCGACACTGCCGCTACCGGCAGCGTGTATTACCTGAACTTTAAGCCCGAGTCCGATGCCGCGTGGCAGACTCTGGCCGCAGCCTACACCGCCGAGACCGGCGTGCCTGTCAAGGTCGTCACCGCCGCTTCCGGCCAGTACGATACCACGCTGACCGCCGAGATGGATAAGGACACTGCTCCCACCATGTTCCAGGTGGGCAATGTGGGCGCTGTCAACAGCTATGGTGAGTTCTGCTACAATCTGGAAGGCACCGATGTGTATAACCAGATGACCACCCATGACTTCGATCAGAAGAACGCCGACGGCGAGACCGTATCCATCGGCTACTGCTATGAGGCCTTTGGCATCATCGTCAACAAGGCCCTGCTGGAGAAGGCCGGACACTCTCTGGATGAGATCACCAACTTCGACTCCCTGAAGGCCGTTGCCGATGACATCCACGCCCGTGCCTCCGAGCTGGGCTTCGATGCCTTCACCTCCGCCGGTCTGGACGGCTCCTCCTCCTGGCGTTTCTCCGGCCATCTGGCCAATATGCCGCTGTACTACGAGTTCCGCGATGACAATGTCACCGCTCAGCCCGCCACCATCAAGGGCACCTATCTGGACAACTTCAAGAGCATCTGGGATCTGTACATCACTGACTCCGCCACCACCGGCGCCGCCCTGCTGTCCGCCACCGGCGATCAGGCCGAGGCTGAGTTCGGCCAGGGTGAGGCTGTGTTCTATCAGAACGGTACCTGGGAGTACAGCAATCTGACCTCCGCCGACAAGTTCGGCATGAACCCCGACGATCTGGCCATGATCCCCATCTACTGCGGCGTGGACGGCGAGGAGAAGGCCGCTCTGTGCTGCGGCACCGAGAACTGCTGGGCTGTCAACAAGAACGCCTCCGAGGAGGACATCAAGGCCACTCTGGACTTCATGAACTGGGTCGTCACCTCTGACGCCGGCACCACCATGCTGGCCGAGCAGTTTGGTCCCTGCCCCTTCAAGAACGCCAAGACCCCCGAGAACGTGTTCTTCGCACAGGCCAATGAGTACATTGCCAACGGCAACTACACCGTCACTTGGGCGTTCAACTGGACTCCCGCTGTGGACGATTGGCGCGCCGCTGTCGTGGATGCGCTGAGCCAGTACACCACCGGCTCCGGCAGCTGGGACAACGTCAAGACCGCGTTCGTGGAAGGCTGGGCTACCCAGTACGCCAACGAGCACTAAGTCTCACTGACACAAAGGATACAGGCGGGGCGGGCGTGATCGCCCGCCCCGCCTGTGCCATATCCGTGGTGGCGTGAGCTGTTGGCCGAAGGCTTCGGCTAAGAGCTTTCGCCATGACAATAACGCAGAACAGGAGTGAAAGAATGAAGCGATTACACAGAAAGCAGGATCCGGCGGCCCTCAGCAGCCGTCTGATCCGACGGCCCATTCAACGGATGGTGTGGCTGTTCCTGCTGCCCACCTTTGCCGCCTTTTGCATCGGATTTTTGTATCCCTTCCTGAAAGGCGCATTTTTGTCCTTCTGCAAGTTCAAGCTGACCAGCCAGTGGAAGTGGGTGGGCTTTGACAACTATGTGAAGGCCTTCTCCGACAGCAGCTTCCTCCACGCCTTCTGGTATACGGCGCTGTTCGCCTTCGTGTCGGTGCTGTTCATCAACGTGCTGGCGTTTACGGTGGCCTATTTCCTGACCAAGGGCATCAAGGGCTCCAACCTGTTCCGCACTGTGTTTTTCATGCCCAACCTCATCGGCGGCATCGTGCTGGGCTATATCTGGTCCATGATCTTCGACGGTATCCTCGTCAAGTACAACACCTCTGTGGTGCTGGAGAGCAAGTACGGCTTCTGGGGCCTCATCATCCTCATGTGCTGGCAGCAGGTGGGCTATATGATGATCATCTACATCGCCGGATTGCAGTCCATTCCCGAGGATATGCTGGAGGCTGCCCGTATCGACGGCGCCAACAGCTGGCAGATGCTGTGGAGAGTCACCATCCCCAACATGATGAGTTCCTTCACCATCTGCATTTTCCTGACTCTGACCAACGGCTTCAAGCTGTTTGACCAGAACCTGGCGCTCACCGGCGGCCGCCCGTTTTTGCAGCAGCCGGACGGCAGCGTCATCAAGACCACGGAGATGCTGGCCCTGAACATCTACAACGCCTTCTACTCCGGCGGCGGCAACAACCGCGGCGTGGGGCAGGCCAAGGCTGTGATGTTCTTCATCCTCGTGGCCGCCATCGGCCTCATCCAGCTCCAGGCTACCCGTAAGAAGGAGGTGCAGCAGTAATGCAGACCAGTCTCGCTAAAAAGCATGAACGCGGCAAGATGGCGCTGACCGTGGCGTTTGTCGTGATCTGCATCATCTATGTGCTGCCCATCCTCATCGTGCTGATGAACTCCTTCAAGAGCAATGCCGCTGTGAACACCGAGACGTTTGCGCTCCCCAACGAGAACTCCTTCGTGGGACTGCAGAACTATATCAAGGGTATGACCTTCGGCAACTACCCGTTCATCAAGGCCGTGTTCTACAGCCTGTTCATCACCCTCGTCTCCTCGGCGCTGATTTTGCTGTGCACGTCCATGGCGGCGTGGTATGTCTCCCGCGTGGGCAGCCTCGTCAGTAAGATCGTGTACTACCTGTGCGTGTTCTCCATGGTGGTGCCGTTCCAGATGGTGATGTTCACCCTGTCCCGTACCGCCAACAAGCTGCATCTGGACACGCCGTGGACCATCCCCGTGATCTATCTGGGCTTCGGCGCGGGCCTTGCCGTGTTCATGTTCTCCGGCTTCGTGAAATCCATCCCGCTGGAGATCGAGGAGGCAGCCGTCATTGACGGCTGCGGCCCGCTGCGGACCTTCTTTCTGGTGGTGCTGCCCATGATGAAGCCCACCTTTATCTCCGTGGGCGTGCTGGAGATCATGTGGGTGTGGAACGACTTCCTGCTGCCGTATCTGGTACTGGACCGCACCCAGTATATGACCATCCCCATCGTCATCCAGCACCTGAAGGGCAGCTACGGTCAGGTGGACATGGGCGCCACCATGGCGCTGATCCTGCTGAGCATCCTGCCGGTCATCGTCTTCTACCTGCTGTGCCAGAAGCACATCATCAAGGGCGTGGCCGCCGGCGCCGTCAAGGGCTAAGATCGTTTGTTTGAGGAGAACGCGGGGCGGGCTGCGGCCCGCCCCGTTCCCTCACTGAAAAATAAGTTTCCGGCGAAATGTCTGGAAAAAGAAGAGCAAGAAAGTGATTTGAGAGCATGAAACGTTCCAGTGGTATTTTGATGGCCGTCTCCTCGCTGCCCTCCCCCTACGGGATCGGCACGCTGGGTCAGGCGGCGTATGACTTCGCGGATTTTCTCCGCGCGGCGGGGCAGCAGTACTGGCAGATGCTGCCGCTGGGCCCCACCAGCTACGGCGATTCGCCGTACCAGAGCTTTTCCGCCTACGCGGGCAACCCCTATTTTATCGACCCTGAGCTGCTGATCGCCGACGGCCTGCTGACCAAGGCGGAATGCAGCCGGTGCAAATGGGGAGGAGACCCGCGCCATGTGGACTACGGCCGCATCTATGAAAAGCGGTTCGACCTGCTGCGTAAGGCCTTCCGGCGCGGCTGGGAACGGGACAGCGCGGAGGTGGCCGCCTTCGCGGCGAAAAACGCCCGCTGGCTGCCGGACTACGCACTGTTCATGGCCTGCAAGCGCCATTTCGGCATGAAGGCGTGGACCGAGTGGGACGATGACATCCGTCTGCGGAAGGAGGGCGCGGTAGAGAAATACCGCACGCTGCTGCGGGAGGATGTGGCATTTTTCACCTATCTGCAATATCTGTTCTTCAAGCAGTGGGACAGCCTGCGGGACTATGTCCACTCGCTGGGCATCCGCATCATCGGCGATCTGCCCATCTATGTGGCCATGGACTCCGCCGATGTGTGGGCAGAGACCGAGTTCTTCCAGCTGGACGAGACGCTGATCCCCGAGGCCGTCTCCGGCGTGCCGCCCGACTATTTCAGCGCCGACGGCCAGCTGTGGGGCAACCCCCTGTACGACTGGGACCGGATGCGCGAGGACGGCTTCGGCTGGTGGATCCGCCGCATCGACGGCGCCGGTAAGCTGTACGACGTCATTCGCATCGACCATTTCCGCGGCTTCGACAGCTATTGGGCGGTGCCCTACGGCGAGAGCACGGCCAAAAATGGCAAGTGGGTGGCCGGACCGGGCATGGATCTGATCGCGCGGCTCAATGGCTGGTTCCCTCAGCTGGAGTTTATCGCCGAGGATCTGGGCTATCCCACCCCCGGCGTCCAGCAGCTGCTTCACGACTCCGGCTGGCCCGGCATGAAGGTGCTGGAGTTCGCCTTTGACTCACGGGATACCAGCAACTACCTGCCCCACACCTACACGGAGCATTGCATCTGCTACACCGGCACCCATGACAACAGCCCGCTGGCGCTGTGGCGTCAGGAGGCAAAGCCCGAGGATATCGCCTACGCCAAGGCGTATCTGGCCCTCACCGAGGAGGAGGGGTTCCACTGGGGCATCATCCGCGGCGGCATGAGCAGCGTGTCGGAGCTGTTCGTGGCCCAGATGCAGGACTATCTGGGGCTGGGAGAGGGACACCGCATGAACGTCCCGGGCACCCGGAGCGGCAACTGGCAATGGCGGCTGCTGCCCGGCGAGCTGACGCCGGAGCTGGCGGCGAAGATCCGGCGCATGGCCGTTCTGTACGGACGGGCGGAGCGTCCGGAGGAGGAAAACGCATAAAAAAGGAACAGGCTCACAAGAGCCTGTTCCTTTTTTATGTGTTTGAGGCCGCTTCTTAATAGCTGCCCAGGTCGGCGCTGGCGTCGCCCTCGACGCTCTTGCCGAACTCGTAGTCGTTGCCGGGCAGGATGGCGTTCAGAATGACGCCCGCCAGCGCGGCGATGGCCAGACCGGTCAGGGTGATGTCGGCGCTGCCCACGGAGAAGGTGATGCCGCCGGTGCTGCTGAAGCCCAGACCGCAGACGAAGATGACCGCGGCGATGATGAGGTTGCGGGACTTGGTCAGGTCCACGCGGTTTTCCACCACGTTGCGGACGCCGACGGCGGAGATCATACCGTAGAGGACGAAGCTGACGCCGCCCACGATGGCGGTGGGGATGGAGTTCACCAGCGCGTCAAACTTGGGGGAGAAGCTGAGGATGATGGCGTACAGTGCCGCCAGGCGGATGACCCGGGGGTCGTACACGCGGCTCAGGGCCAGCACGCCGGTGTTCTCGCCGTAGGTGGTGTTGGCGGGGCCGCCGAACATACCGGCGAAGGCGGTAGCCAGACCGTCGCCCAGCAGGGTGCGGTGCAGGCCGGGGTCCTCGATGAAGTTCCTGCCGGTGGTGGAGGAGATGGCGGAGACATCGCCGATGTGCTCCATCATGGCGGCGATGGCGATGGGGGCCATCACCAGAATGGAGGTCACGTCGAACTTGGCGATGACGAACTGCTGCAGGCCCACGATGCCGGCGCTGTGAACCTCAGTGAAGTCCACCTGACCGCAGATCAGGGCCACGATGTAGCTGCCCACCACACCCAGCAGGATGGGGATGATCTTGACCATGCCCTTGCCCCAGATGTTGGCGACAATGATGATGACGATGGCGCACAGGGCCAGCCACCAGTTGGAGGAGGCGTTAGACACGGCGGTGCCGGAGAGGTTCAGACCGATCAGGATGATGATGGGGCCGGTGACGATGGGGGGGAAGAAGCGCATGACCTTCTTGGCGCCCACCAGCTTGAACAGCAGGGCCAGCACCAGATACAGCAGGCCCGCTACCACCACGCCGCCCAGCGCGTAGGGAAGCTTTTCCGCGCCGGTCATGGCGGCGAACTTGCCGCTGTCCAGATTGGCTACCGCCTGGAAGCCGCCCAGGAAGGCGAAGGAGGAGCCCAGAAAGGCGGGTACCTTCATCTTGGTGCAGACATGGAACAGCAGGGTGCCGAGTCCGGCGAACAGCAGGGTGGTCTGGATGGACAGGGGCAGGCCGTAGCCCGTGACCAGAATGGGGACCAGCACCGTGGCGCCGAACATGGCGAACAGGTGCTGCAGGCCCAGCAGGAGCATCCGCGGCGTGCCCAGCTCCCGGGCGTCGTAGATGGCGTCGTGTCCAAGTTTCTTGTTCATGTGACAGTTCCTCTCTTTCTTCATACGTTTATTTCCACTTACTTGCAAACAGACCCAAAAAAAGGACCGGTGAAAAAATCACCGGTCAAAGGAAACACGATCAAAAATGGAAACAGTGGGAGCCGCCGTCCGCTTTTTCGTCACATTCTTGCAGGTCATGGCAGTCCCTCCTCTCATTTGTCCTGCCTATTATACGGGCCATTTCCCCAAAAAGCAATACATTTCTGCGACAAGAAACCAACAAAAAAGCGCGGCGCCGTTTGGCAAAATCAAACAAATCCATCACCGACGCTTCTGCCTGCCATCAGTGGGTATCGCTATTTACAGGCCGCACGAATCGTGGTAACATAGCGGGGATAAGGAGGTGGGGTCATGGACGTTCCGGTGTACCGCTACGAAACGGTGGATTCCACCAATACCCAGTGCCGCCGCCTGGCGGCGGAGGGCGTGATGGCCGCCGTGGTGACGGCGGACTGCCAGACGGAGGGCCGCGGCCGCATGGGCCGCCGCTTCCAGTCGCCGCCGGGGCTGGGACTGTATCTGTCGGTGCTGTGGCGCACCGGCCTGCGGGCGGACACGCTGCCCATGGTCACGCCGCTGGCGGCGGTGGCGGTCTGCCGCGCCGTGGAGGATGTCTGCGGCCTGCGCTGCGGCGTGAAATGGCCCAACGATCTGATACTGGGCGGCAGAAAGGTCTGCGGTATCCTGACGGAGTCCGCGTTCCGACCGGACGGCCAGCCGGACTGGGTCATCGTGGGCATCGGCGTCAACGTGTCCCAGACGGCGGCAGATTTTTCGCCCGATGTGGCCGCCATGGCCACGTCTCTCGGCGCAGAGCTGGGGCACAGCGTGTCTCGGGATGCGCTGGCGCAGGCGCTGGTGCGGCATCTGGCGGAGCTGCACGACAAGATCCTGCCCGATCCCGCCCGTTGGCGGGAGGATTACTGCACCCGCTGCGTCAACATCGGACAGCGGGTGCGCCTGACCTGCGGCGGTACGGCGCGTACCGGCACAGCGGAGGGCATCGACCAACGCTGCGGCCTGACGGTCCGGTACGATGACGGCACGGCGGAGACGCTGTACGGCGGGGAGGTATCGGTCCGCGGCCTGTACGGCTATTCTGAATGAGGTGATCTTGTGAAATTACTTTGCGACCTGTTTCTCACCTTTGCCAAGGTGGGCGTTATGACCTTCGGCGGCGGTATGGCCATGCTGCCCATCCTCCAGCGGGAGGTGGTGGAGAACAAGGGCTGGGCCACCGACGAGGAGCTGGTGGACTACTTTGCCATCGGCCAGTGTACCCCCGGCATCATCGCCGTCAACACCGCCACCTTCGTGGGGCAGAAGCAGCGGGGCGTGCTGGGCGGCATCATCACCACGGCGGGCATCGTGTTCCCCTCGCTGGTGATCATCACGGCGCTGGCCGGCGTCATCAACAGCTTCTCCCATCTGGACTGGGTGCAGCACGCCTTCGCGGGCATCCGCGTGTGCGTGTGCGTGCTGATCTTCAACGCCACGCTGAAGCTGCTGAAGGGCTCCGTCAAGGACTGGCCCGCCGCTCTGATTTTCGCGGCGGTGCTGGTGGCCTCGCTGCTCACCGACCTGTCGCCCATCCTGTTCGTGGCGGCGGCGGCCCTGTGCGGCATCGTCATCCAGAACCTGATCAGGAGGGCTGACTGATGCTGTATCTCCGGCTTTTCTGGGAATTCTTCAAGACCGGCCTGTTCGCTGTGGGCGGCGGTCTGGCAACCCTCCCGTTTTTGCAGGATATGGCCGACCGTACCGGCTGGTTCACCCACGCGCAGCTGGCGGATATGCTGGCGGTGTCCGAGTCCACCCCTGGCCCTATCGGCGTGAACATGGCGTCCTATGTGGGCTTTACCACCGGCGGCATCGGCGGCGCGCTCGTTGCCACGCTGGGCCTTGTGGCGCCCTCCGTCGTCGTGATCCTCATCGTGGCCGCGTTCCTCAAGGCGTTCCGCGACAGCAAGTGGGTCAGCGCCGCGTTCTACGGCCTGCGTCCGGCGTCTACGGCGCTGGTGGCGGCGGCAGGTATCTCCGTGGTGCTCATCGCGCTGGTGAACACCGGCGCGGCGGGGCTGGCGTTCTTCAACTGGAAGGCCATCGCGCTGGCGGCGGTGCTGCTGGTGCTGACCCGCTGGGTCAGGTACACCAAAAACCTGCACCCCATCCTCTTCATTCTGGCCAGCGCCGTGGTAGGCGTTGTGTTCGAGTTCTGAGCAGACGTGAGAAAAGGGATCCCCGTCCTGTCGGACGGGGATCCCTTTTCTCTTTATAGGGGTGCGTTACCACTCCAGATTCTTTTCCGTTTCCTTGCTGAACACATGGGCCACGTTGCCGCCGAAGATCATGTTGACCTCGCTGCCCATGGGGAAGTGGGCGGCATTGCCGTTGGTGGGTACGATCACCACCACATCGTGGCCGCCGGCGGAGATGTGCAGATGCACGGACGAGCCCATCAGCTCGCTGACGTCCACCTTGCCCTTGACGCCGTCGGCGCACAGCATGATATGGTCGGGCCGGACGCCCAGCACCACATCCTGCTCCGCCACATCCTTGGCGGACAGACGGGCCTGCTTATCCTCGGCCAGCTCTACGGTGATACCGTCCACGGATACGGCGTATCTGCCGTTCTGCTTGACAAGGCGGGCATCGAAGAAGTTCATCTGCGGCGTGCCGATGAAGCCGGCCACAAACAGGTTGGCGGGATGGTCGAACACCTCCTGCGGCGTGCCGATCTGCTGGATGAAGCCGTCCTTCATGATGACGATGCGGTCGCCCAGCGTCATGGCCTCGGTCTGGTCGTGGGTCACATAGATGAACGTGGTGTCGATGCGCTGGCGCAGCTTGATGATCTCCGCGCGCATCTGGTTACGCAGTTTGGCGTCCAGATTGGACAGCGGCTCGTCCATCAGGAACACGGCGGGGTCCCGAACGATGGCGCGGCCGATGGCCACACGCTGGCGCTGGCCGCCGGACAGGGCCTTGGGCTTGCGCTCCAGATACTGGGTAATGTCCAGGATCTCCGCGGCCTCGCGGACCTTTTTGTCGATCTCCTCCTTGGGGACCTTCTTCAGCTTCAGGGAGAACGCCATATTCTCATACACGGTCATGTGGGGATACAGCGCATAGTTCTGGAATACCATGGCGATGTTGCGGTCCTTAGGCTCCACATCGTTCATCAGCTTGTCGCCGATCCACAGCTCGCCGGAGGTGATGTCCTCCAGACCTGCGATCATCCGCAGGGTAGTGGACTTGCCGCAGCCGGAGGGGCCCACCAGCACGATGAACTCCTTGTCGGCGATCTCCAGATTGAACTGCTGGACCGCCACAACGCCCTCCTCCGTGATCTGAAGATTGTTTTTTTTCTCCGGCTCCTCGCCCTTCTTGGCCTTTTTCTTCTTTTCGGTGTTGGGATAGACCTTCTTCAGGTCCTTCAGGATCACCTTTGCCATTTCGTCTTGACTGTAACTGCCCTGCCTCCGCAAACGGCAGTCTCACGCGGGGCGGAAAATGTCCCTCGCGCCTTGCGGCAAGTCTCCACATTGCCGCACCGCCAGCCACAGCGGTCAATTCCTCCTTTTCATTTGCCGCCGCCGCACAAGAAGTGGAGTGCACGGCGCCGGTGGGAATAGTGCTATTCTACATGAAAACGTTTTCATTTGCAAGTGGATTTGTGGATATCGCCGCAGAAAAATCGCACCGGCCCGTGCCGGTGCGATCATTTTTACAGCTCGACGATGATGGGGGGATGGCCCGTGGCGGGCAGCAGCCTTTCCAGCACGTCCGCCGTCCGCAGACGCAGGGTGCTGGTGCAGATGCAGGGGTGACAGGAGAAGCAGGGCGCGTCGTACACCTCGCGGTCCATGAGCAGCTGCACCCGATTTTCCGTGTCGTTGGCCAGCCCCAGCACCGAGGCGGAGCCAGGGGTGCAGCGCAGCAGCTCCCACAGCAGCTCCTCCGGCCCGAAGCTCAGGCGGGCGGACCCGATCTGGGCGCTGAGATCCTTGGTGTGGAAGGGCTTGTCCGGCGGCATACACAGCAGATAGAACTGGGTCTTCTGCCGGTTGCACAGAAACAGGTTTTTGCATACGCTGACATCCAGCGCGCGGCCTACCTCGGCGCACAGGTCCATGTTGAACGCCGCATCGTGGCTCACGCGGTCATAGTCAACGCCCAACCGGTCCAGCAGGTCGAAGGCTGCGGCCTCCTGCGGCAGCAGCTCGCCCTCCGGACGGCTGTTATGGTACACAAAGGAGATGGTCATTCTGCGGCACCCCGCTTCAGCAGCAGCTCACCGGCCCGATAGATGTCGCCGGCGCCCACGGTGAGGATCATATCACCCGGCTGGGCCAGACGGGCCAGCTCATCGGCCACCTGCTCCAGCGTGGAGCAGTACACCGCCCCCGGGATCTGAGCGGCCAGGTCCCGGGAGGAGATGCCCAGCTCGTTTTTCTCACGGGCGGCGTAGATCTCCGCCAGCACCACGCGGTCCGGCCGCCGCAGCACCTGCACGAAATCATCGAACAGCGCGGCGGTGCGGGTGTAGGTGTGGGGCTGGAACGCGCAGATCAGCCGCCGGTGGGGCAGGGGAGCCGCGGCGTTCAGCAGCGCGGCCACCTCGTCAGGGTGATGGGCATAGTCGTCGTAGATCTCGGCCCCATGATAGGTGCCCTTGTGCTCAAAGCGGCGGCCCGCGCCGGTGAAGGTGGACAGGCCCGCCTCCACGGCATCGCCGTCCACGCCCAGCAGATAGGCGGCGGAGGCGGCGGCCAGCGCATTGGACACATTATGGGCTCCGGGGACGTGCAGGGACACATGGGCGTACCTTTGCCCGCGGATCATCACGTCAAAGTCGCCGCACCCATCGAAAAACGCCGCGTTGTCGGCGTAGCAATCGGCGCTGCGATCCCTGACGCTGTAAGTGAACAGGGGACGGTCCAGCCCCGCCACGGCGGCCTGTGCGCCCTCATCGTCGCGGTTGACCACCACGCGGCCGGCGCCCTCCGGCACCAGCTCCGCGAACTGATGGAACGAGTGCTCGATGTCCGTCAGATCCTTGAAAAAGTCCAGATGGTCGGCGTGTACGTTGAGGATCACTGCCACCGTGGGGAAGAAGCTCAGGAAGGAATTGCAGTATTCGCAGGACTCCAGAATGATGGTGTCGCCCCGTCCCACCCGATAGCCGCCGTGGAGCAGCGGCAGCGTGCCGCCGATCATCACCGTGGGGTCCTTCTGGGCCGCCATGAAGATGTGGGTGGCCATGGACGTGGTAGTGGTCTTGCCGTGGGTGCCGGAGACGCACAGGGCGTTGCGGTAGCCCCGCATGATGCCGCCCCAGGCCTGTGCCCGCTCGTACACGGGGATGCCCCGGGCAATGGCGCCGGCGATCTCGGGGTTGCTGTCATGGATGGCGGCGGTGCGGATCACCGCATCGCAGTTTTTCAGGTTTTCAGCGGAGTGGCCGATGGTCACGTCGATCCCCACGGAGCGCAGATGGCGCACCGTGTCGCTGTCCGTCATGTCGGAGCCCTGCACCGCAAGGCCCATGCCCTGCAATACCTCGGCCAGCGCACACATGGATACGCCGCCGATACCGGCCAGGTGGACGCGGGTGCCCGGGTGCAGGAGCGTGCGGATATCCGCAGCGGGATGCATCATAGAAAAGACCTCCAAACGGCGCAGAGCGCCGGAATAGGATGCACGGAAATTGACAATTCCGCAAATTGTGATACGATAGAGTCGTTACGGTTATATTCTAACTGGCAACACCTAATTATAGTACACACCAACGGGAAGTGCAACCGGCATTTTTGACGGACCCTGCGGCTTCGCGGCGAAAGGAGGCGGTCGATATGTTCCCTGCGGCGGTCAGCGCCGTTCTGGCGCGGCTGGAGCAGGCGGGCTTCGCCGCCTACGCCGTGGGCGGCTGCGTGCGGGACACGCTGCTTCACCGCGTGCCGAAGGACTGGGATGTGACCACTGCCGCCCGTCCGGAGCAGGTGGCCGCCCTGTTTGCGGGCCAATGTATCCCCACGGGGCTGCCCCACGGCACCGTAACGGTGCGGCAGGACGGCCTGCCCATAGAGGTCACGACCTTCCGTGCCGACGGGCCCTATTCCGACCACCGCCGTCCCGATGCCGTGCGCTTTTCCCGCTCACTGGCGGAGGATCTGTGCCGGCGCGACCTCACCGTCAACGCCATGGCCATGGACCGGCGGGGCGTGGTCACAGACCTTCACGGCGGACGGGAGGACCTGCGGCGCGGTATGCTGCGCTGCGTGGGGGAGCCGGACCGCCGCTTTGACGAGGACGCCCTGCGTATCATGCGGACGCTGCGGTTCGCCGCTGTGCTGGGTTTCTCCGTAGAGGCCGAGACTGCCGCCGCTCTCCGGCGGAAGGCGCCGCTGCTGGCGGACATCGCCGCTGAGCGGCTGCTGTCGGAGATGGACCGCCTGCTGTGCGGCAGCCATGTGCTGTCGGTGCTGCTGGCCTATCCCGATGTGCTGGGGAGCTTTCTGCCGGAGCTGCTGCCCTGCGTGGGGCTGGATCAGCGGAACCGCCACCACTGCTACGACGTGTGGGAGCACACGGCTCACGCCGTGGCCGCTGTGCCGCCGGAGCCGGTGCTGCGCTGGGCCATGCTGCTCCATGATATAGGCAAGCCCGCCTGCTTCACCGTAGACCAGCAGGGCGTGGGTCATTTCTATGGCCACCCCAAGGTGTCGGCGGCGCTGGCGGAGGAGATATGCCGCCGCCTGCGGATGGATAAGCGCACCGCACGGGAGATCGTGACGCTGGTGCAATGGCACGATCGGGACATTCCGCGGACGGAGAAGGCCATCGCCCACGCCGTCCACCGGCTGGGAGAGGGGACGCTTCGCCGTCTGCTGGCCGTGAAGCGGGCCGACAATCTGGCCCAGCACCCCGCCTATCGCGGCCGTCTGGCGGAGATCGACAAGGCGGAGGCCCTGCTGGACGGCCTGCTGGCAAAGCAGGCCTGCTTCTCCCTGCGGGAGCTGGCGGTGAATGGGAACGACCTGCTGGCGCTGGGTCTGTCCGGCCCCGCCGTGGGCCGGACGCTGGAGGCCCTGCTGGCACAGGTGCTGGACGGCGCGCTGCCCAATGAGCGGGAGGCCCTGCTGGCGCAGGCCCGAAAGATGCAATAACGAAAGCGAGGGGACGCTCCGCGTCTCCTCGCTTTCGTTATGCGTTGTCCCGCACCCACGCTCTGGCAAATTCGGAAAAGCAGCGGGCGGCGGGGCCGCTGTCCACCTTGCCGGCAGCCAGCGCGATGGTGCGGTAGGCCGGCGGGTCCAGAGGCCGCAGCTCCACGCCCTCATTGTTGCCCCGCAGCAGCAGAGACGGCATGATGCTCACGCCCAACCCCTGCCGCACCATGGCGATCACGGCGTAGTCGTCCTTGGTGCGGAAGCGGATGTCCGGCTTGGCGTCCACCGTGTCCAGCGCCCGCCGCACATCGTGGTTGGATGTTTCCAGCAGCGAGATGATGGGCTCTCTGGCGATCTCTGCCGCAGGGCATACCGGCAGGGCACACAGCCGGTGGCCGCGGGGCAGCACCGCTACCAGCTCGTCACGGTACAGCGGCACGCACCGGCTGTCCGCCTCTGCGGGCAGCGCCACGAACGCCAGATCCACGCTGCCGTCCGCCAGCCACCGGTCCACATCGTGGTAGTCGCCGTTGAACAGCTCAAACTCCACCTGCGGGTGCTCCTGCTGGAACTGCATCATCATGGCCGGCAGCCAGTGGGTGGCCACGCTGGTGAATGTGCCCACCCGTACCTTGCCCGCCACCAGCGTGTGCAGCGCCTCCGCCGTCTGGCGCAGCAGCCGCTCCTCCGCCACGATGGCGCGGATATGGGGCATGATGCGCTCGCCCTCCGGCGTCAGTCGTGCGCCGGTGCGGGTACGCTTCAGCAGCGGCAGTCCCAGCTCCGCCTCCACGGCCGCCACGATATGGCTCACGCCGGACTGGGTCAGCCCCAGCTCCTCCGCCGCCTTGGTCAGGGACGCCCGCTCCACCACCTTTTCGACAACGGCATACTTTTTTGTGTCCATTTTGTGAATTTCCCCTTGCTTTTTTGGATGCACAGTGCTATGATACGCCCATGCATTCAAAATTTTTATGACACACATTATAAATCTTCATGTGTCGCTTGTCAAGAGAGGAGTTTCCCTATGGATGGAGCAAATTTGCAGCATCTGCTGGCCATGGCCCTGTATATGCTGGCGGTGATCGTCATCGGTATCGTCTTTGCCCGCCGCGCCAATCAGGATGCGGAGGCGTACTTCCTCGGCGGCCGCAGCCTTGGCCCGTGGGTGACGGCGTTCAGCGCCGAGGCCTCGGATATGTCCGGCTATCTGCTGATGGGCCTGCCCGGCCTTGCCTATTGGACCGGTCTGGCCGATGCGGGCTGGACCTGCATCGGTCTGGCGCTGGGCACCTATCTGAATTTCCTTATCACCTCCCGCCGCCTGCGGCGTTACAGCATCGCTGTGGATGCCTTTACCGTGCCGGACTTCTTCTCCAAGCGGTATCACGAGGGGAGCCGCAAGACGCTGATGCTGCTGTCCTCTCTTATTATCATCATCTTCTTCTCCGTCTATGCTGCCCAGTGCCTGAGCACCTGCGGCAAGCTGTTCGCCAACCTGTTCGGCCTGTCCTACCAGAGCATGATGATCGTGGCGGCGGCATTCGTGCTGCTGTACACGTTCCTCGGCGGCTTTCTGGCGGAGAGCGCCTCTGACTTCATGCAGGCCGTGGTCATGGTCACAGTGCTGGTGATGATCCTCATCCTATCCGTGGGCGCTGCCGGCGGTATGTCCGCGGCCATTCAGAATGCTCAGAGCATCGACGGCTTCTTCTCACTGGTCCAGTCCGCCACGCCCTCCACCACGGAGGTGGACGTTTTCGGCGCCGCCAAGCCCTACGGCGTGCTGTCCATCGTGTCGTGCCTTGCCTGGGGACTGGGCTACTTCGGTATGCCCCAGGTACTGCTGCGGTTTATGGGCATCCGCTCTGAGAAGGAGCTGAAGCTCTCCCGCCGCGTGGCCATCGTCTGGGTGGTGATCTCCATGGCGGCCGCCGTGTTCATCGGCATCGTGGGCCGCAGCATCATCGGTCTGGACTACCTGTCCAACAGCGATGCAGAGAACATCTTTGTGGACGCGGCCATCCGCTTTCTGCCTCCCATACTGGCGGGCTTTGCCTGTGCCGGCGTGCTGGCGGCGGCCATCTCCTCCTCCGACTCCTATCTGCTCATCACCGCCAGCGCCGTCAGCCAGAATATCTACCGCGGCGTGGTGAAGAAGGACGCCACGGAGAAGCAGGTCATGTGGTGCTCCCGCATCACCCTGATGCTCATTACACTGGTGGCCATGGCCATCGCATGGAACTCCAACTCCACCATCTTCGGCATCACCGCCTTTGCATGGGCAGGCTTCGGCGCGGCCTTCGGCCCCCTGATGCTGTTCTCCCTGTTCTGGAAGCGGACCACCCGCGCCGGCGCCATTGCCGGCATGGTAGCCGGCGGCGCCATGGTGTTCTTCTGGCGCGGCGTGCTGAAGCCGCTAGGCGGCGTGTTCGGCCTGTATGAGCTGCTGCCCGCCTTCCTGTTCAGCGCACTGGTCATCGTGGTGGTGTCCCTGCTGACCCAGAAGCCCAACGCAGACGTGGAGAGCGAGTTCGACCGCGTCAAGGCCGGTCAGGCGTAAGCTCTCTCTGCTACAAAAAATCCGCCGCACAGCTGTGCGGCGGTTTTTTTGCGCGCCTGCTTGACAGGACAGGAGGTATGTGCTACATTTTATTGCAAATTTGAACAATACAAAATTGAAGGAGATGCGAAATCATGAAGCTGGGCATAGATTTTGCACAGAAGCTGTCGCTGGCCTACGGCGCGGTGTGCAGACCGCTGTGCCGGGAACTGGGCCTGCCGCAGACAGCCTTCGACATCCTGCTGTTTTTGGGCAATAATCCGGACTACCGGACGGCCCGGGACATTGTGGAGATCCGGCATATCAAGGCCAATCTGGTGTCCGTCAATGTGGAGCGGCTGGTGCGCGAGGGGTATCTGGCGCGGCAGCCGGTGGCGGGTGACCGCCGCAAGACAGCTCTTGTCTGCACGGAACGGGCGATACCGGTGATCCGGCGAGGCCAGAGGATGCAAAAGGCGTTTTTTGAGAGCCTGTTCCGCGACACGTCGGAGGAGACGCGGACACAGTTTCTGGCCGCGCTGGCAGTTATGGATCGGAATCTGGACACGATCCTGAAGGAGGAGCGATGATATGTCTGTGTTAAAGATCATTCTTGTGACATTTTTCGCCGGCATGGGCGCGGGCCTCGGCACCGGCTTTGCCGGTATGAGCGCGGCGGCGGTCATCAGTCCCATGCTCATCACCTTTCTGGGCATGGACCCCTATATGGCGGTGGGCATCGCCCTGTCCTCGGATGTGCTGGCCAGCGCTGTCTCGGCCTATACCTATCATAAAAACAAAAATCTGGACGTGAAAAACGGCCTTATTATGATGTTCAGCGTGCTGGCCTTTACGGTGGCGGGCAGCTATATCGCCAGTCTGGTGCCGTCCGCCACCATGGGTAATTTCTCCGTGTTCATGACGTTCCTGCTGGGCGTCAAGTTCATCGTCCGCCCCGTCATGACCACCAAGGAGGCGATGCGGGGCGTGTCTGCCGGCAAGCGGGCGGTCCAGTCGCTGCTGTGCGGCGCACTGATCGGCTTCATCTGCGGCTTTATCGGCGCGGGCGGCGGGATGATGATGCTCCTGATCCTTACCAGCGTGCTGGGCTACGAGCTGAAGACGGCGGTGGGCACCAGCGTCTTTATCATGACATTCACAGCCCTCACCGGCGCCGTCTCCCACTTTGTCATCGGCGGAACACCCGACTGGCTCGTATGGGGCCTGTGCGTCGCCTTCACGCTGGTGTGGGCCCGTATCGCCGCCGTCTTCGCCAACAAGGCGTCGCCCAAAACGCTGAACCGCGCCACCGGCGTGGTGCTGGTGGTGCTGGGCGCCGCAATATTAGGCGTAGGCCTGCTGAGGTGAACCAAACGCGCTCTCCGCTCGGTATGCGGAGAGCGCGTTTCCTTAGGCCGGCGATCCGCTCCGCGGCGGCTCGTGCAGCCGGAAGCTGCTGCGGTAAAACTCCAGCAGCCCTTCCCGCTGCATCCGGCCCAGCTCGCGGGACAGGGCGCTGCGGTTCACGCCCAGCAGCGACGCCATCTCCTGGCGGGAGTAGGGCACGCGGAAATAGTCGCTGCCCGTCTCGTCCCGCCGGTCGCGGAGGAACAGCAGGATGCGCCGCCGCAGCTGCGGCTCCGTCAGGTACGCCACCCGCTGCCGCAGCTGCCAGAATTTGCGGGATGTCTCCGCCAGCAGGCTTCGCCGCAGCGCCACATGACAGGCGCAGCCCCGTCCGCAGTCGGACAGAATGCCCTCCAGCGGCAGAAACAGCACCTCCGCCCCCTCGGCGGACGCCACCAGCGACAGAGGACTGGCCTGCCCCGCCGCCATCAGCAGGTCTCCGAACACGCCGCCCTGCTCCTGCCGCGCCGTCAGCACCGCCCGCCCGTCCTCGCCGTACTGCACAGCGTCTACGCCGCCGCTCAGCACGATGCCCGCCATGGGCACCGCGTCCCCCGCGTGCCAGAGGAACTCGCCTCGCCCGTACCGCCGCACCGGACAGTGCAGGCAGTCCAGCAGCCGCCGGATGTCTCCGTCCGCCATACCCTGAAACAGCGCCGTCCGCCGCAGCAGCGCCACATCGATGTCCATGATACCGCCTCCTTTTCGTTGCCATAGCAACGTGATTTCCTGCCGGACATGGTATCATAAAGAAAAACAAAAGGGAAGAGGTTTCAACATGAAAAATAAAACTGTCTGGATCGCGGAAACAGCGGTCATGATCGCGCTGCTGGTGGCGCTGCAATGGGCCACCAAGCCGCTGGGCCAGTTTGTCACCGGCTCCTGCGTCAATCTGGTGCTGGGCGTGTCCACGCTGGTGGGCGGCGTCTGGTGCGGCGCGGTGGTGGCCATCGCCAGCCCCTTCTGCGCGTTTCTGGTGGGCGTTGGCCCTGCCAAGCTGGTGATCGTGCCCTTCATCGCCGTGGGCAATCTGGTACTGGTAGTGCTGCTCCACCTCCTGGCCGGCAGACGGCCCCTCAGCATCCGCAGCTATCTGGCGGTGGCCGCGGCCGCCGTGTGCAAGTTTCTGGCGCTGTTCCTGCTGGTCACCAAGGTGGCGATCCCCTCGCTGGCCCTGCCGGAGGCGGCGGCTGCCACCATGTCTGCGTCCTTCTCCTGGCCTCAGCTGGTAACGGCGGCCATCGGCGGCGTCATCGCCGTATCCATCGCGCCCGTCATCCGCAAGGCGCTGAAGCGCTGACACTCCTCCGCAAAAGAGCAACCCGCGCCCTTCGGGGCGCGGGCTTCTTTTTTGTGCTTAGTGGCCGCTGGGCATTTTCCATCCAAAGTGGTCGGTGTGCAGCAGCGTATGGGCCTTATGGCCCAGAGGCTGGCGCAGGTACTCCCTGTACAGCTCCTGTACGTCTCCGTTCTCGTGGGAGAAGCGGATCCGCGCATTCTTGTCGATGGACCACAGCACATCGCCGCGGCTGGCGGCCATCTCCGTCCCGTCGTGGATGGGCTGCCCGCCGCCGCCGGCGCAGCCGCCGGGACAGGCCATGACCTCCACGAAGTCGTAGTCCACCTCGCCTGCGTCAATGGCGTTCATCAGCCTGCGGGTGGCGCCGAGGCTGCTGACCACCGCCACGCGCACGTCGCCGGCGCCGGGGATGGTGAAGACGGCCTCCTTCCAGCTCTCCATGCCGCGCACGGCGTGGAACGCATCGGGGTCGGGGTTCTTGCCGGTCACCAGATAGTAGGCGCTGCGTAGCGCGGCGTCCATGACGCCGCCGGTGGCGCCGAACACCACGGCTGCGCCGGTGCCGGTGCCCAGCGGACTGTCGAAGGGCGTCTCCGGCAGCACGGCAGGGTTGATCTGTTCGCCGCGGAACATCCGGACGATCTCGCGGGTGGTCAGCACCACGTCCACGTCACGGTCGCCGCAGGCGTCCTTCATGGTGGGCAGCGCCGCCTCCGCCTTCTTGGCGGTACAGGGCATGATAGACACCACAAACAGCTTCTTCGGGTCCACGTTGAGCTGGTCGGCAAAGTAGCTCTTGACCACCGCGCCGAACATCTGCTGGGGGCTCTTGGCTGTGGACAGATTGCCGATATAGGCGGGGAACTGGCTCTTGACGAACCGCACCCAGCCCGGGCAGCAGCTGGTGAACATAGGCCAGTGGTATTTGTTCCGGTGGGTAAAGCGCTCCAGAAACTCGCTGCCCTCCTCCATAATGGTCAGGTCGGCGGCGAAGTTGGTGTCGAACACATAGTCGAAGCCCATGGTCTTCAGGGCTGTGACCATCCGCTCCGCCGAGGCGTATTTGGGGTCCAGATGGAAAAACTCCGCCCAGGCCGCCCGCACGGCGGGAGCCATCTGCACCACGGTGATGCGCTCCGGATCCGCCAGCGCGTCGAACACCTTGCCGGTGTCGTCGTGCTCCTGCAGGCCGCCCACGGGACAGTGGGTGATGCACTGGCCGCAGAACGTGCAGTCGCTCTCGCCCAGCGTGCGGGTACGGGCCACGCCCACGGTGGTGTGGGAGCCGGTACCCATCAGATCCCAGATGCCCATGGTCTGCACCTTGTCGCAGATCTGGATACAGCGCATACACTTGACGCAGCGGTTCTCAATGCGCACCACGGGGTTGGAGAAGTCCGGGGGCGCGTTCCGCAGATCGTCGATGTAGTGCTCGCCCAGCAGGTTGTAGTCGTTGGTGAGCTGCTGGAGCTTGCAGTTGCCGCTGCGGGTACACTTGGTACACTTGGTATCGTGCTGGCTCAGCAGCAGCCGCAGGTTCACACGCCGCGCCTCCCGGACGCGGGGGGAGTTGGTGCGGACCACCATGCCCTCGTTCACCACGTTGTCACAGGCGGGGACGAGGCGGGGCTGTCCCTCCACCTCCACCATGCAGAGGCGGCAGGCACCGATCTCGTTGATGCCCTTCAGGTAGCACAGGGTGGGAATGTCGATATGTATGGAGCGTGCCGCCTCCAGAATGGTGGTGCTTTCCGGCACCGTGACGGCGCGGCCGTCGATGGTCAGCGTTACCATTTGACGTTCCTCCCTCCTCTGAAAATACCGTAGCCGAAGTGGTCGCAGCGCAGGCAGCGGGACGCCTCGGTACGGGCGCCCTCCTCCGTCAGACCGCATTCGATGTCCTCAAAGTCACACCGGCGTTCACAGGCCTCCCGTTCGGTGGTATTGATGCGCCCGTGGGGCCCGCGGTTGTTCAGCCGCGGGGACGGGATATCCACCTCCACCTCGATCTCATGCCGGAAGCCCAGATGCACGTCGATATTGGCCGCCGCCACCTTACCGGCGGCGATGGCGCGGATGGCTGTGGCCGGACCGGTGACGCAGTCGCCGCCGGCGAACAGGTTATCCATGTCACCCACCTGACCGGACAGGCCCGCCACGAACACGCCCCGCTTAATAGGCACGCCGGCCTGCTCGAAGCCCTGGATCTCGATGCCCTGGCCAATGGCCACCACGATGATGTCCGCAGGGATCCGGATCTCCGGCAGGTCCGCCTTGTTGGGGCGGGGGCGGCCGGATTTGTCAGCCTCGCCGATGATCTGGGGCTGGACCCACAGCGCCGCGGCACAGCCGTTCTCGTCGGCCTCAATGCGGGTGGGCGCCATCAGCGTCTCGATCTCCGCGCCCTCGGCCATGGCGCCGGTCACCTCGTCGGGCAGCGCCGTCATATCCTCGATGCGGCGGCGGTAGACGCACGTCACCTTCTCCGCGCCCAGCCGGATAGAGCTGCGGGTCACGTCCATGGCCACGTTGCCGCCGCCGATGACCACCACCTGCTTGCCGGTGAAGTCCGGCATCACGTCGTCGCCGATGGAGCGCAGCATCTCCACGGCGGAGATGACGTTCTTGCTGTCCTCCCCGGGAATGCCTACCTTCTTGTCCTGATGGGCGCCGATGGCGATGTACAGGCAGTCGTATTCCTTCTGCAGCTCCTCTACCCACAGGTCCACGCCCACCGTCACGCCGGTGTGGGCCTCGATGCCCAGAGACAGGATGGAGTCGATCTCCGCGTCCAGCAGGTGGCGGGGGAAGCGGTAGCTGGGGATGCCGTAGCGCAGCATGCCGCCCAGCTTCGCCCGCTCCTCGAACACCGTGACCTTGTGGCCCATCAGCGCCAGATAGTAGGCGCAGCTCAGGCCGCTGGGGCCGCCGCCGATGATGGCCACCTTCTTGCCGGTGGGCGGCGCGCAGGAAGGCTGGGGCACGTCGCCTGCGTGGTCCACGGCGTAGCGCTTCAGGCCGCGGATGTTGATGGCGTCATCGATCATATTCCGGCGGCACCGCGCCTCACAGGGGTGCTCGCAGATGTAGGCGCAGGCAGTGGGGAAGGGATTGTCCTTGCGGATCAGGCGTACCGCGTCGGCGCAGCGGCCCTCGCCCACCAGCGCCATGTAGCCCGGCACGTCCACGCCGGCGGGACACAGCGCCACGCAGGGCACCGGCAGCTGAAGACCCGCCAGACACCGGTGGTGGACGATGTGCTCCTCGTAGTCGTCGCGGAAGCCGTCCAGACCGTCCAGCACCAGACGGGCCGCGTCGCGGCCGATGGCGCAGTCGGCGGTGTTGACAATGGTGCGGGCCGTTTTCTCAATGATGTCGATGGTGCCCAGATCGGCGGTGCCGTCCAGCACGGTGGCGATCAGCTTGCTCAGCTGGCCCAGACCGATCCGGCAGGGCACGCACTTACCGCAGGACTGGGCGTGACACAGCTGTAAAAACGACAGCGACATATCCACGGGACATAGGCCCGGGGGGCTGGCGGCAATGCGGCGCTCCACATCGCGGTAGAGGTTATCCACTACCGTCTGTGCGCGGCTGGGGCTCTTGATGTCAAGTCTGCTCAAGACAGGTCCCTCCTTTTCGTTTGCGTTGCGAGGACATACGTCCGGCACAACAGAACAGACAACTTGCTTAAAAGTAAGAATGCCACAAAAAACAGAAAAAGTCAATCAAAATAAAAAAGTTCTTGGGAAAATGAAAAAATGCCGGAAAACGGCGGATTATTGAATGTAATTATTTTAACATACATACTTTTATTCCTACAAAATATTGTATTGTAACGAAACTTTCTACTCGCAGGAGACAATCGCCTGCGGACGTTCCGCCGCCCGCGGACGTTCGCCGCGCGCCTCGCCGCCTGCGGCGCTTGACAGAGCCTTGTACGGAGGCTATAATCCAACATGAAAATGGCATCTCCGCCGACCGTGCGGCCGGACGAGGGATGCCTGCTTTTGCCGCGCTGTGCGGCAGGCTTTGAGGTATTGACATGAACTTTCGTCTGATCGCAAATATCACCAGCTATGTGCTGTGGGTGGAGGCGGGCTTTCTGGCGCTGCCGTTGCTGGCAGCGGTGCTGTGCGGCGACAGCTGGATGCCGTTTTTCGGTACGGCAGTGCTGTGCATCCTGCTGGGCGGCGCACTGCATCTGGTACCGGTTCGCAAGCGCCAGATGCACGGGCGCGACGGCTTTATGGCCGTGGCCCTGGGCTGGATTGCCCTGTCCCTCACCGGCGCGCTGCCCTATGTGTGGAGCGGCGCCATGACCAGCTATGTGGACGCCATTTTTGAAACGGTGTCCGGCCTGACCACCACCGGCTCCACGGTGCTCCCCGCGGTGGAGCATCTGCCCCGCAGCGTGCTGCTGTGGCGCTCCCTGACCCAGTGGATGGGCGGTATGGGCGTGCTGGTGCTGTTTCTGGCGCTGATGCCCAAGCTGGAGGGCGGCGCGGTGTATCTGATGCGGGCGGAGAGCCCCGGCCCCATTAAGTCCAAGCTGGTGCCCAAGGTGGGCAGCACCGCCAAAATATTATATGGTATCTATGTGGCCCTGACGGCTATGGAGGCGTTGTGCCTGCGCGTGGCGGGCCTGAGCTGGTTTTCGGCGGTGAATCACGCCTTTACCACCATGGCTACCGGCGGCTTTTCCATCAACAACACGTCTCTTGCGGGCAGCAGTCCGGCGGTGATGTGGGTGGTGACGGTGTTCTCGTTTCTGGCGGGCGTCAACTTTTCCCTGCTGTTTCTGGCTGTCACCGGCAAGCTCCGTACCGCCCTGCGTAGCGAGGAGCTGCGGGTTTACGCAGCGGTGGTGCTGGGCACTACGCTTTTGATCTGCCTGAACCTGTGGGTGCAGGCCGGCGTGCCGCTGGGCGAGTCTATCACCGACGCGGCGTTTCAGACCGTGACGATCATCACCACCACCGGCTTTGCCACGGTGGACTTCGCCCTGTGGCCCACCTTCTGCCGGATGGCCCTGCTGGTGCTGATGTTCACCGGCGGCTGCGCCGGCTCCACCGCCGGCGGCATGAAGCTCTCCCGCGTGCTGATCCTGTGGAAGTCGCTGGTCCGCGAGCTGAAGCGCATGGTCCATCCCAACCACGTCAGCGTTATCAAGGTGGACGACCAGCCGGTGGAGGAGCGTGTGGTGTCCTCCACGGGGGCGTATATCATGGCCTATATGGTGGTTATGCTGGCGGGTGCGCTGGTGGTGAGCTGGGATAACTACGGCTTTCAGGAGTCCTTCGCCGCGTCGCTGACCTGCATCAGCAACGTGGGACCGGGTCTTGGTATTCTGGGGCCGATGGAAAACTTTTCCATTTTGTCGCCGCTGAGCAAGCTGGCGCTGTCCTTGGAAATGCTGATGGGACGTCTGGAGCTGATGCCCATTCTGGCGCTGCTGACCCGCGGCGCGTGGCGGGATCGCTGAAGGGAGAAACAGAAAAAAACGGGGGCGCTGCCCCCGTTTTGCGTTGACGGATGCTTCATCATGAAGAAAAACGCCAAATGGCCGGAAAAGTTCCAAAAATGAGAAAGCGGAGGCGGGCCGGAAGATGAAAACAGGCCCTCAGGCGTGGCGGGCGCAGTAGTCCTCATACCGGCTCTGGAGCCAGTCCTTCAGCAGGGTCACGCCATCATCGTCCCAGGGGAAGTCCTGCTCCACCACATCCTGCGCCAGCTCGTAGCACAGGTCGGAGTAGACGGCGGCATGGAGCACGCCCGCGTCCTTGTCGGTGCGGAAGCGGTAGCGGAACTCTCCGATGGAGCCGGTGTAGACAAAGGCCCGCTTGAACCAGCGGGGGGTCAGCTCGGTGAACTGAGGATGCATGGCGGTTCGTCCTTTCCGAAAAAATACAGGCGGCACAGGGCCGCAGGGGAGGCCGCCGGCGTGGCGGCAAGGAAACATCACGGAGGCAGTATAGCACAAAAAGAGGGGTTTGTCCAAAAGGTTTTTGGGATTGCTTGTTGCAAACAGACCGAACATATGGTACAATGTGGCGGAAAAGAACCGACCGGCAGGGATGCCAGCGGCAAACCCCACAAAGGGCCGCGAGCGGCAGTTTGCTATCGGGAGATCACCGGAGGCTGCGTACGCAGGCTCGCCGGTCGTTGAGAAAAGGGAGTGGACTTATGAACAATGCAGTCAAGCGTATCGGGGTACTGACCAGCGGCGGCGATGCGCCGGGCATGAACGCCTGTATCCGCGCCGTGACCCGCAGCGCGCTGACCCGCGGCATTGAGTGCGTGGGCATCCGCCGCGGCTATGCGGGCCTGATCGCCGGCGACTTCATGGAGATGGACAGCGCCAGCGTCAGCCGGATCATCAACCGCGGCGGTACCATCCTGTACAGCGCGCGGTGCGATGAGTTCCGCACCAAGGAGGGGCAGCAGAAGGCGGCCAACACCTGCAAGCTGCTGGGACTGGACGGGCTGGTGGCCATCGGCGGCGACGGCACGTTCCGCGGCGCGCAGGATCTGTCCAGGTTCGGCATCTCCGTGGTGGGGATTCCGGGCACCATCGACAACGACATCGTCTGCACCGACTATACCATCGGCTTTGACACGGCGGCCAACACGGCGGTGGAGTGCATCGACCGGCTGCGGGACACTATGCAGTCCCATGAGCGCTGCTCCGTGGTGGAGGTCATGGGCCACCGCGCCGGTTATCTGGCGCTGTATGTGGGCGTGGCCGTAGGCGCCACGGCGGTGCTGGTGCCGGAGCGGGAGTACGACTTTGAGCGCCATGTGGCGGAGAAGATCCGCCGCGCACGGCTCAGCGGCAAGACCAACTTCATGATCGTGGTGGCCGAGGGCGCGGCCAGCGGCATCGCCGTGGGCGAGGAGATCCGCGAGAAGCTGGGGCTGGATCCCCGCGTCACCATTCTGGGCCACATCCAGCGCGGCGGCAACGCCAGCGCCAAGGACCGCGTGATGGCCACCCGCATGGGCTACGAGGCGGTGCAGCTGCTGGCGGAGGGCAAGACCAACCGCATCATCTGCGCCCGGGGCGAGCAGATCGTCGATGTGGATATCGACGAGGGCCTTGCCATGAAGAAGACCCTGAACCCCGAGGAGCTGGAGGTCATGACGGTCATGACCGGCCGGTAAAAAAGGCAGAAAAAGCGCCCCCACGGCGAAGCCGTGGGGGCGCTTTTTGCCCGTTTCACCTTACCAGGCGCCCTCGTAGGACAGGGTCACGGCGCTGCACTGCGCGCCGGCAGTCATACACGCGGGGAGATCCAATCCCTCCAGATAGCCGTGGAGGAATCCGGCGATAAGGCTGTCGCCCGCGCCCATGGTATCCACCGCCTGACGGGGTATGATGCCCTGCCTGTAAAACCGCTGCCCGTCATAGCACCGTTCAGATATTGGCGTAGAGGATTTTGTAAAAGAGCGCAACGAGGGCTGTTCAGCCTTGACCGAAAGAAGATCGAGGCCTACAGGATCAAATATGGAGAAACGGAAATCTCCCAGACACCCGATGCTGTTTTCTGGGCCTCCGTGTAAAAGGCCATCTGTGGCATTAAGGATGCGCCGGAAGCCGTTGTGAATAAAGCAACGGCATGGCTGCACGAGCACGGTATGAGTCCTTATCTGGCGGGGTGATAGATTTCTCCACCCTGATTTGTTTGAAGAACATCGAAGCGAGTTCCTATAACAACTGAATCAACGACATCACGACGGAACGGTCGGGCTGAAACAGGGCCGCATGAAATCCGCTTCCAGGTCACTTGATCGTGGACAACAGCCCGAACATGAACCGGTAGTTATTCCAGACATAGCTGTGCCTCACTGCTTCTGGCAAACGGCGTTTCCATGAAGCAGATCCAGGAACGGCTCGGTCACAGCGACTTCGCAACGACGGCAAGCATTTACGCACATCTGGATTACAGCTCGAAGCTGACCTCGGCGGACGCAATGCTCAGTGGCTTGGAATTTTGTTCTCCCAACAGCGAAAAGGAGAGAGCCAAAAAAGCCGATGAGAAACCGCTTGAGGGATCAAGCATTGCCTAAAAGGGCAAGAAAAAAGCCTGCAAACGCATGGTTTACAGGCTTAAAATGGCGGAGTGGGTGGGATTCGAACCCACGGACCCTTGCGGATCAAACGATTTCGAGTCAAGTGTCAAAAAACGAACTTAGCGGAATTTGACGGAAGATAAAGCCACAAAAGAGAACTCCGAAAACAGCGATGTTTAAAGGGTTCTCTTCACTTTTGTATCAAAAAAACTAGTGAAAAACAGGGGCTGAAAGTCTTCTGCGATTTTGCGGAGTTCTAACGGATTTCCGGAAAAGTCTATTAGAATTTTTAATAGAACCGAGCGATTTTTCAGCTCAAAATCACGCTTTTGGCAGTGCGTGAAAAGCACCGGTTATGCCGGACGACATCCAGAATCGTGTAGGTTAATTCGTTTCAAAAAGTGAATTTTCACAGAGTTTTCACTTTTTCGCTCTTGAAAGTGAAAATTCATTTTAAACACTGATAACACATATCCTCGACTAAAATAGAAGATTTATTCATTTTAGCTGGGGGTTCCATCTCTTTACTTTGAAATGTCATAAAAATTATCGCAAGTTTGTATTGAAATGTCATTGTTATTGTGCTATAATACATTTGAAAAGTTTTGACGGAGGAATTTTTATGTTATATCGTAAGATAGAATCTCTCATTGAAGAGCATTTAAAATCTGATTCTAAAAAGATTCTTTTAATCGACGGCGCACGTCAGATTGGCAAAACCTACATCATTAATTATGTAGGTAAAAAACTTTTTGAAAACTATATAGAAATCAATATGATTGCTGATTCTTTGGGCGACCGCCTTTTTGAAAATACGAAAACCGTTGAAGATTTTTATCTGCAAGTCAGTATGCTTGCAGGAAATAAAATGAAGAATAAAGAAAACACACTGATTTTTATTGATGAAATTCAGGCTTATCCTCATTTACTCACTCTGCTCAAATTTTTGTCGCAGGATAATAAGTTCACTTATATTGCAAGCGGATCGCTTTTAGGTGTTACGCTATCGCAAACCACATCAATCCCAATGGGCAGCATTCGAAAGGTTAGAATGTACCCACTGGATTTTGAGGAATTTCTCTATGCTAACGGAATGAACGAACTTGCGATTTCCTCAATGCGCAAAAAGTTTGAACGATTTGAGGCATTAGACGAGTCCATGCACAATAAAATGCTGGATTTATTCCGCAAGTTCTTGCTTGTAGGCGGATTGCCCGATGCGGTCAATACCTATCTTGAAACAAAAAACATTCAGGCAGTCCGAGATATACAAAATGAAATTCATGATTACTATGCAGCAGATGCTTCCAAATACGATGATGAAATGAAATTGAAGATTCGTAGAATTTATGACCTTATCCCCTCTAATATGGAGAATAAGAAAAAAAGAATTGTTGTACAAAGCATTGAGAACAAGAGGGGCAAGACGTTCAATAATTATGCCGATGAATTCGATTATCTTATAAGCGCAGGTATCGCACTGAATGTTCAGGCGATTTCTAATCCGACATTCCCCCTGATCGAATCTACCGGAAAGAATCTGCTGAAACTTTATCTGAATGATGTCGGTATTCTTACGGGTATTCTTTACGGAAATAACATCCGAGCTGTGCTGAATGATGAGAGAAGTATCAATCTGGGATCTGTTTATGAAACAGTTGTTGCCAGCGAATTAATCGCTCACGGTTATAAACTCTTTTATTATGACAATCGAAGCAAGGGTGAGGTTGATTATCTTATTGATGACTATGACAGCCTTTCTGCTGTGCCGATTGAAGTAAAGTCCGGTAAGGACTATACCGTGCATAGTGCATTGAACACATTTGTTCAAAACGAAGATTATCATATCAAAAAAGCATTCGTTGTATCTAACGAAAGAAATGTCACACAAAACGGCAAAATAACTTATATACCAATCTACTATATTATGTTTTTTAACGCTGATTGGGGCAATAAGAATTTGCAGTTTTAAAATAAAAGTGTTATCGGTAAATCGCCCTCGGTGCTCAGCACATCCTCTGTGCTCTGCATGAGCGAGCGCCTCTCTGCATTTGACAGAGATAGCCTAATCGGCCCGATTGGGGTGATATGATGTTTATTGAAAGTGAGGAAAAAATGAGTTACGGAATCTATACACAAGAAGGTATTAAAAAAGGTTTAATTCATATTACGGAAGATGAAAACGTTATTACGTATATTCATCACAATATTACTCGAAATTATAAAAATCCTGAGGAAAAAGTTCAAGCAGAAATTTTTTGCAAATTAGTCCTTTGGTATAAATACCCTGTAGAAAAAATCGGGTTATATGTTCCTGTTACGGACGGTTCCACAAAAAAGCAGGCGGATATCTTTGTCTATAACGATAGCAACCATACGTCTCCACTTATTGTCATCGAATGCAAAAAAGAAGATGTTTCTGAGCAAGAATTTGCACAAGCTACCAATCAGGCTTTTTCGTATGCTCACTTTACTGCAGGAACTATCAAATATGTATGGACTACATCAGGAATCAAAAATGCATATTTCAAGTTTGATAAAGAAAGCAGTGTTAGGGAAACTGTTTCCGATATCCCTCAGCACGGTGTTAAAAAGCTTAGTTCCTACAAATATGCCTATAATGGTGGCTCTACAGCAAGTGGCCAACAATTGTTTCCTCTCGCAAAAGTTACTGAAAGCGAATTGACTAATATATTCAAGCAAGCACATCAAGCACTTTGGGGTGGCGGTGAGCTTAACCCCTCTGAAGCTTTTGACGAGCTTGATAAATTAATCTTTTGTAAAATATTTGACGAGAAAAAAGATCGAGATGTTGGAGAACCCTATGATTTTCAGGTAATCCCCGTTGAACCGGAAAACAACACAGAAGAAGCAAAGGCTAGGGCTGAAGCGGAAACCAACAAGCGACTTCTTAAGCGATTGACTGCTTTATATGAAGAAGGTCGTCAGATTGGCGAAAGAAAGAACGATCCCGAAATCTTCAAGGATAACATAAAATTAAACGCATCCAAAGCAAGAACTGTTGTAAGTTATTTAGAGGGTGTTGACTTATTAAGTACTGACCTTGATAGTAAAGGCCGTGCATTTGAAACCTTTATGGGTTCATTCTTCCGTGGCGATTTTGGACAGTATTTCACACCGAGAAACATCGTATCTTTTATTGTCGATAGTCTTCCTATTACCAATAAAAGCAAAGTATTAGATACTTCTTGCGGTAGTGGTGGATTTTTGTTGCACGCCTTAGATAAAGTGCGTAAAGCTGCAACTGATAAATACCCTGATTACAAAACCGATATTAAACAATATCAAAGATGGTGGCCGTTTTGGCATAATTTCGCAGAGAATAATCTTTTTGGAATTGAGATTAACGAGCAAATCGCACGTACTGCCAAAATGAATATGATTATTCACGATGACGGTCATACTAATGTCGTGGTATCTGATGGTTTAGTGTCTCCCGAAGTTCTGCAGGAGAAAACGGGCAATTCGGGCTTTAGACGGAATTCTTTTGAGTTTATTATTACGAACCCTCCCTTTGGTTCTGTTATTAAACAAACAGAAAAAGCTTATTTACATCAATATTCTTTAGCGACTAAAGATGTGGATTGGCTCAATCCGGCGAGCAAAGCCGCAGATCGTCCGAGTCAAAGCAGCGAGGTTCTCTTCATTGAACAGGCAGAGCAATACCTTGCTGATGGCGGTTATTTGGCAATTGTTTTGCCCGATGGTATTTTAACAAATTCCAGTATGCAATATGTTCGTGATTATATCAGTGACACATTCCGTGTTGTCGCTGTTGTTTCCATGCCTCAAACTGCATTTATGGCAACAGGAGCCGGAGTAAAAAGCTCTGTGGTGTTCTTGAAAAAGTACAGCAAAAAAGAGAAAGAAAAACGCCAGTCAGTTAGAACAGGCATACAATCTTCTTTGCTGGCAGAATCCGATAATGGCATGGAATTATTTAATTTGTTGGAACAGAAGAAAAAAGAAACAGCTAAGTACAATAAATTAATTAAGACCGCCGAAAAGGATTCTGATGAAGACACAAAAAGATTCAAAGACGAAAAACAGGCTGTTATTGATGGATTTGATGAAAAAATAGAAAAAGTCAAAGAATTATTAACGGAATCTTATGAGGAGCAATATAAGAAATCGTTAATTAATTATCCTATTCTCATGGCAATTGCTGAGGATATAGGCTTCGACGCCACAGGAAAGGAAACAGGAAATAACGAACTAATAGAAATTTCTAAGGAGTTAAGTAAATTTATAGAAGCAATTGAAAACGGCAAAGATCGTTTTTTTCTCTAAGCCCCAATTTTGATGAGAATAAATTGTTTTTAATAAATTGGGGCGAATTGGAAGGAAGAACTGATGTTGAGTTCTATGTGCCTTCAGTATTAAAATATATTGAAAGATTGAAAGGCATGGAACACCAGAAGTTGTTGTTTATCTCACAAAAATTTGCAAATGGCTCTACCCCGTCTGAAGGAAAATTTGAACAAACTGGTGTTTTGTATTATCGCTCACAAGATATCGGTTTAATGGAGATGCAAAAAAAACAATACATATCGGAGGAGTTTGATGAGAAACTATCTCGATCAAGATGTAGAACGGGAGATGTGTTAGTTGCCATTGTTGGAGCGACTTTAGGAAGAATAGGTTTTATTGAGAGAGATGAACAACAGGGAAATATAAATCAGAATATAACCAAAATCACAATTTCAGATTTGCGATTTTCACCTAAATTTGTTGCCGTTTTTTTGGACTCAAAATTGGGTCAAATTCAGCTTTACAGATTATCAACCAAAACAGCACAATCGTATCTAAATAATGAACAATTAGGTAAAGTTATAATACCTACTGTTTGCAAGTCGCTACAAAATGATATTATTAAGGCCATAGAAGAAGCTCATCAACAAGCCGAAAAGAAAAAAAGCGAAGCAGATGAATTACTTAACAGCATTAATTACTATATGCTTAATGCGCTTAATATAGCATTGCCTTTGAAGCCATGTGACGATTTAGCAAACAGGACATTTTATATTAATGCCAATGATATGTTAGGTGGTAGGTTTGATCCTCGAAAATATAGCCATAAGTATAAACAATTATTTGAGGCAATAAAATCAGCACCATACAATAGAATGTTGCTGAAAGAAGTAGTATTAAATGATGTTTCAGGAGATTGGGGGTTGGATGACACCGTTGAAGATCCCGATTTGATTTCTTGTTTAACAATCAGAGGGACAGAATTTGATAATAAGTTCAATTTGAATTTAGAGAATAACAGGACTAAATTCAGAAAATACAAAAAGGCATCGTTTAGTAAAATTGAACTGAATGAAAAAGACATTTTAATTGAAAAATCAGGAGGTAGCGAGGATCAACCGGTCGGACGTGTTGCATTTGTAGAGAAAGATATGCTTGATAACTATCCGTTGGCATTCAGCAATTTTATTCACCGTATCCGAATCGATGATAAAAAAGCTGTACCGGAATATGTGTTTGAGTATCTGCGTTTAATGCATAATATTAAAATCACTGAAGTTATGCAAACTCAAACAAATGGCATTAGAAATCTAATAATGCAAGAATATTTCACACAGACTATTCTTCTGCCGGAACAAAAGAAACAGAAAGAGATTGCTGTTCATGTAGCTCAAATGAGAAAACGTGCATTTGAATTACAAATGGAGGCTGAAAAGATTGTTTCGGATGCAAAAGGAAAGGTCGAAAAAATGCTCTTGGGGGATGAACAATGAGATTAACAGGTGTTATCGATTATTCCATAGATTAAGTGCTGTTAATGAGCATTCAGCCTATAAAGATGCCGCTAGCCGTTCTCGATGCAGATGGTGTCGTTGAGCCGCCGCACGGCGCGGCTGCTGCCCCAAAAGTTTCGGAATTTGCGGGTCTGACTGAGCGCAGTGGAGTTCCAGATCACATGATTGTGAATGTGGGCTTTGTCGATATGGGTGCAGACGATATAGGCGTGATTGCCCTTGGTGAACCGCTTGGCCAGCTCGCAGCCCAAGCGGTTTGCTTCTTCCGGTGTGATCTCTCCGGGGACAAAGGACTGCCGCAGATGGTAGGCGATCACATCATCCTCGCCGCGCACCCTGCCGGTCTCTTGGATGTACTGATTTTTGGTGAAAAGGAACTCGGCGTCAGCGATCCTGCTGTCACATTGCCAGCTCGTAATCAGCCTGCCGCCGTCCGTCTTTTGCGGATTCTCGGTGTAGTCGATGATGTCGCGGATGGCCTGTCCCACCGTGCGGCCTTTGCCGGTGTGCAGGGGCATCAGGCGCGTGGTTGCCATGCTGAACACCTCCTTGAAAAGCAAAACGGCCTGCCGCAGCAGACCGTTTGAAATGTGTTGATTTGCAAGGAGTAAAAGTAAACTGATAGTTCAACAAACTGAAAGTTGTCAGCCTGTATAAGCATCATCTGCCGTGTTCTTAAAATTCTGCTTTTCCAGCCATTGCTTTTCTTCTTCGCTATCCGGAATATCAATCCGCTCTATTTTGAAGATAACAGGGCGTGTGCCGTCATTGCAGCAGGCGATCATCATCCTGTCGTCATTTGTCCACTTACGCATAATGGAGCCACCTTGCAGCGCCGCATAGACATATCGGCTGATGGCATCCCATGCCTCGCCGCAGAATTTGCCGTTCATTAGATGGTAAA
>CAKTOK010000005.1 GCA_934589835.1 uncultured Oscillospiraceae bacterium
CGAACACGGAAGTTAAGCTCGCTTCTGCTGACAATACTTGGCTGGAGACGGCCCGGGAAGATAGGTAGCGCCAACATGGAAGACGCCCCTGCAACGCTTGTTGCAGGGGCGTCCTTTTTTCCTTTCTCCTTCTATGCGGCGTCTCCATGCCAGCGGCGGCGTGAGCGGGGGCGACTGATTAAAAAGCAAGCAGGGGGGAGACCGCAGATTCAGAAGAGGCGAGGCGTATCAGCCATTGATCCCCAGCGCCTCGAACACCGAATCGACCACGGCTTTCCCATTGCGCTCCAGCGCTTCATGGGTGCTGCCGGCAACGTGCATCCCTGCCAGAAAATTCTCCAGTGAGAGCAGAGGATTGTCTACAGCGGGCGGCTGCGCTTCAAACACATCCAGACCGGCAGCGGCCAGCTTTCCGGTGACAAGTGCTTCATACAGTGCCGGCTCATCTACCAGACCGCCGCGGGCGGTGTTGATCAGAATGAGACGAGGGTTGCAGGCTTCGAAGCATTGAGCGTTTACCAGATGATACGTTTCCGGCGTCAGCATACAATGGATGCTGACAAAGTCGCAGGTGGAAAACAGCTCCTGAAAGCCCGCAGGGATAAGGCCCATCTCCCGCAGTGCCGCGCTACTGTGGTGGGCGCTGTGGCAGCAGATCTCCATGTGAAAGCCATCGCGGCAGATTTGAGCCACCTCCCGGGCAACGTGGCCGCTGCCGATGAGGCCAAGACGCTTGTGAGATACCTCGCGGCCTACGGTTTCCGACAGACCGAAGCGGGGGAGCAGGCCCGCGCGCACCTTCTTGTCAATCGCCGTGACCTTGCGGGACAGGTCCAGCAGCATGGCCACGGTGTACTCCGCCACAGACCGTGCGTTGAGGCCGGGGGTGTTTTTTACAGGGATCCCGCAGGCGGCAGCCGCCTCTGTGTCAATGCGGTCAAGGCCCGCGCCGTGCTGCTGGATGAGCTTGCAGCGTGTCGCACGGCGGATCACGTCCGCACGGCAGTACTGCTGCCGGATGATAATGGCGTCCAGCTCCTCCGGATGGTCAAAATTGTCCACCAGTTCCACCCGTGATCGTAGGCGCTCTATGGCGGACGGCGCAATGGGATCATTGAGATATACCTTCATCGGGAGACCTTCTTTCCATGGACGGGCGAGTTTGCCCTGCGCCAATGTTTTTCTGATTATACGGGAAGCCGCGGCGAAATACAAGAATTTTGCGGAGCAGGGCGATATTTTGCCATCCGGCTTGACGGGGGGCTGGCTTTTCGGTATACTGGCAGCAACGTGTAAGGAGGGATACGGATGGCTTTTGTGGCGTTGGTCGGACTGTATTTCGTGCCGCTGCTGTGCCTGCTGGGTGCGGCGTGGTCCTATGTCCGGTATAAAAATGAGCACGAGGACAAGGAGCTGGCAGAGAAGGATCACAGGCGGGTACGGGTGCTGCTGATCGCGGCGGCGGCTGCGCTTGCGATTTTCCTGACGCTGAAATTTATTTTTCCCGTGGAGTGAAAAAACGCCCCGATAGCATCGGGGCGTTTTTTCGGGATGGGATCAGAACACAGGGTAGCCGTCCTTCAGGGACTCATCGTATACGGCGCGGTCGCCGCCGATGAACTTGGGCCGGACCCGCGCTGCCAGCAGGATGGCGTCGCCAATGTGGTCCTGCGCCAGACGCACCGGCACGGCCACCTTTTTCAGGTGCATACCGATGAGCGTGCCGCCGATGTCCAGACCGGCGTCGGCGCAGATCTCCTCCAGCGCAACGGGGTGGCGGAAGGCATGATAGGCAGCGGTGGCAAAGGAGCTGCCCGCCTTGGGCTGGGGCACCACATTGACGATCTCGCCGTTGGGCACAGCCTCATGCTCCACGATGATGGCGCGGTTCAGGTGCTCGCAGCACTGGGCGGCGATGTAGACGCCCATAGGCGCGAACACGCTGTTCAGTCCCTCGAAGATGGCGTTGGCCACCTCCGGCGTGGACCAACTGCCCACCTTTTTGCCCACGACCTCGCTGGTGCTGCAGCCCACCACCACGATCTGGCCCCGACGGAGCCGCGCGGCCTCTGCCAGCTGGGCGGCGGCGTTGGCCGCTTCCTGACGCACCTGAGCCAGAAGCCCCTTGTTTTCCACGTCATGCACGATACCTGCCATAAAAAACACCTCGTTTACCCGTAAATTCAAATGATAAGGCGAGCCGATAAGCGGCTCGCCTTATAGTATATCACACGGCGATCTTTTCTTCAAGATGGGTACGGTGCGCCACCTGCAGCAGCAGGAAGCCGGCCACCAGACCAACAGCGCCCTGCACCAGATTGCCGGGGACGCTGGCGGCGGCGCCGATGCCCTTGCCCAGCAGCAGCGCGGCATAGCCGAAGTAACCGGCGACCATGATGACCTCGCCCACCAGACCGCTGACCAGAGAGGCGGCGGTATTCTTGCCCAGCGCCTTGTAGAGCAGGGCGGCGGCCAGCGCCATCAGACCCTTGATGACCAGTGTGCCGGGGGCGTAGTGGCCGTAGCCCAGCAGCAGGTCAGCCAGCATGGAGCCGATACCTCCGGCGGCAGCGCCCCACCAGGGACCCAGCAGCCAGCCGCTCAGCAGCACAAAGCAGTCGCCAAGGTTGACAAAACCATTCATCGGGGAGGGGATCTGCACCACCATCGTGGCCACACAGGCCAGCGCTGCCAGCACGGCAGCCGTTACCATCGTTCTGATCTTCTTATCGGACATGGTCTTGCACCTCACAAATTAGTTCCGCACCGGAGCAAAAAGCTCTTGCAATCGCGGTCAAGCTGTATTATAGTGGGAACTGGTATTATTAAAATATCCATTTTGATTTTTCTTGTTAATACCAGATGGAGGGCGTATGCTTACCTATCCCCTGACAAAAACCGGCGGCGTCAGCCTGTACGAGCAGCTGTACCGCTGCATCAAGGACGATATTCTGGCGGGGCGTCTGACAGCGGAGGAAAAGCTGCCGTCCAAGAGAGCCTTGGCGGCCCATCTGGAGGTTAGCGTCATCACGGTAAAAAACGCCTACGAGCAGCTGATGGCGGAGGGGTACATCTACGGCAGGGAAAAGCGGGGCTACTACGTCAGCCCCGTGCAGCGGCCGCTGGCGGCTCAGCAGACAGCGGGAGAGCTTCCGCCGCTGCCGGAGCCGAGCTGGGAGATGGACCTTGTGACCAATTCCATCGCGGCGGAGGATTTCCCCTTCACCGTGTGGGCGCGGCTGATGCGCCAGACCATTCTGGAGCAGGGGACGAGCCTGCTGTACGCCATGCCGCCGCAGGGCGCGCCGGAGCTGCGCCGCGCCATCGCCGCCTATCTCCGGCAGTTTCGGGGCATGGCGGTGGACGCGGGGCAGATCATCATCGGCGCCGGCACGGAGCTGCTGTACAGTATGCTGGTGCAGCTGCTGGGGCGGGACAAGCGTTACGCCGTGGAGGACCCGGGCTACGGCAAGATCGCCCGCATCTACCGCAGCAATCAGGCGGAGGTGTCCTACATCCCGCTGGACAGCGGGGGCCTGTCGGTGGCGGCACTGGAGGGCGCGGGAGCCGACGTGGTCCACATCTCTCCCAGCCATCACTACCCCACGGGGCTGGTGATGCCCATTGCACGCCGTCAGGAGCTGCTGCACTGGGCGGAGCAGGGGACGGACCGCTTTATTCTGGAGGATGACTACGACAGTGAGTTCCGGTTTGTGGGACGGCCCATCCCGACACTGTTCTCCGTGGATGAGGGAGGGCGCGTCATTTACCTGAACACCTTTTCCAAGACCATCGCGCCCTCGATCCGCATCAGCTATATGGTGCTGCCCCGCCGGCTGCTGGCGGCGTTTCGGGAGAAGCTGGGGTTCTACGCCTGCACCGTCTCCGGCTTTGAGCAGTACACCCTGGCTCGCTTTATGGCGGAGGGCTACTACGAAAAGCACCTGAATCGGATGCGAAAGCGCTATCATCAGAAGCGGGACGCGGTCATCGCCTGCATCCGCAGCGGCCCGCTGGCTCATCGCGTCCGCATCACCGAGGAGGACGCAGGGCTGCACTTCCTGATGACGCTGGACACGGCGCTGCCCGACGGGGCGCTGCGGCGTCTGGCGGAGGAGCGGGGGCTGCGGCTGGCCATGCTGTCGGAGTACTACCGCGACAGAGCCGCCGCGCCGCCCCATGTGCTGGTGGTGAACTATTCCGGCATTGATATGGAAAAACTGCCCCGGGCGTTGGCGCGTCTGGCGGCGCTATTGGAGGAAAACGACCATGAATGACGAACTGACCCGCAGCGATCTGCAGAAGATGCAGGAGGAGATCGATTATCGCGTGCAGGTGCTGCGCCCCAAGCTGATCGAGGATGTGCAGACGGCCCGCGCCTTCGGCGATCTCAGCGAGAATTTCGAGTATAAGTGCGCCAAGCAGGACAAGAACCGCAACGACGCCCGCATCCGCTATTTGCAGCGGATGATCAGGACCGCGCGGGTCATCGAGGACCGCTCCACCGCCGACACGGCGGGCCTGTACGACACAGTGGAGCTCTTTATGGAGAATCTGGGCAGGAGCCGGAGGATCCAGCTGGTCACCACCCTGCGGCAGGACGCGCTGAAGGGCCTGATCAGCAAGGAGTCGCCGGTGGGCCGCGCCGTCATGGGCGCGCGGGTGGGTGATCGCGTCCATGTGGACATGGGCGGCGGCAAGGGCTACTACGTCCGCATCGACGCCATTGAGAAGGGGCAGGACGATGGCTCCATCCCTATCGGCAGCTTTTGAAAAAGGAGGAGAACAGCCATCGGCTGTTCTCCTCCTTTTTCAAAGCAGCTCTTCAAACGAGCGGATGTACCGGCTGCATACGGCCCGCATTTCCGGCTCCGTAGCGGCGAAGAAGGGGTCGTACACCCCCACGGTGTGCATTCCGGCGGCTTTCGCGCCGCGGCAGGCCTCCACGGAGTCATCGTACAGCGTGCAGTCCTCCGGCACCGCGCCTGCCATGTCTGCCGCCATCCGCCACAGCTGGGGGTCCTTCTTTTCGCGGTGCAGCTCCTGAGCAAAGATGACCTGCTCGAAGTAGGGCATCAGCCCCAGATGGGTCAGGGCGGTGCGGCAGTGGACCGGCACGGCGCTGGTGACCACGATCATCCGCTCTCCCTTGCGGCGCAGGAGATCCAGATAGGCGGTGACGCCGGGCTTTACCGGTACGGACGTGCCGTACAGGTCGCCGGCCATGTCCATCCACTCGGCCATGATGGCCTCCTCCGACTCCGGCAGACGGCAGAACTCTTTGGTGAACTTGGCTGCCAGCGGGAAGATGGTGTGGGCCACGCCCTCGTAGTATTCCTTCGTGTACGGCAGGCCCCGCCTGGCCAGAAAGGCGGTGTCCACGTCCTTCCAGATGCCGTTGGAGTCAATGAGGGTGCCGTCCATATCAAAAATCTGCATCATGTGCTCCTTTGCGGGAAAATCTCTCTTGCAAATCCGTAAGTGGGATGTTACCATCGACTGACGGGGGCGTGTTTGCCCCTGTTGATCGACGGTATCATAGCATAATTCCAGCAGGCTGTAAATGGAGAAAAAGCCTGATTTTCGGCGAAAGCGAGGAAAACGCGTATGCAGACCATCAACTATCGCAAGGGGCTTCCGGCCATGGCGGTGTGCTTCTTCCTATGGGGGTTCCAGCCGCTGTATTGGTATCTGTGTACCTGCCTGTGCGGCGAGATCGACACATTTTTCCTCATGGCCTGCCGCGTCGTATGGGCGGCGGTGTGCTGCCTGTGCATTCTGAAGGTGCAGGGCAAGCTGCCTCAGCTGTGGGCTGTGTTCCGGAGCAGGCAGGCGCTCCGGCGGGAGATCCCCGCCGCCGTGCTGCTGTTTGGAGACTGGATGGTGTACCTCTGGGCCGTGCAGAATGGCCGCGTGCTGGAGTGCAGCCTGGGCTACTACATTCAGCCGCTGGTGGTGTTCGCGCTGGGAGCCCTGATTTTTAAGGAGAAAATGAGCTGGCGGCATTGCATCATCCTCGCCATCGTCGCGGTGGGCATCGCGCTGTCCACATCCGGCTTCGGCGGCGTACCCTATGTCACCATCGCGCTGGCACTGATGTTCGCGGTGTACGCCGCCATCAAAAAGAGCCTGACCATCGACGCCATCGTGTCCACCTCGGCGGAGATCCTGATGATGACGCCTGTGGCGCTGCTGTTTATCGCCTTTTGCCGCATGGGGCCAGACGGCATGGGCAGCATGACCGCGCTCAAGCAGGTGCTGATGATCGGCGGCGGCATCGTCACCGGCCTGCCCATGGTCTTCTACGCCATCGGTGTGCGGCACCTGCCGCTGATGACCACCGGCATCTGCCAGTACATCAGCCCTACGCTGTCCCTCGTCTGCGGCGCCATCATGGGTGAGAGCCTGACTCACGAAAAGCTGGTGAGCTTTCTGTTCATCTGGGCAGGCGTCATCCTCTATGTGCTGAACACCATCTATGAGGAGAAGCGGCGGAGAAAGGCCGCGGCATAGCGCATCTCCCAGCGCCGCCCGGCTTGCCGGACGGCGCTGGTGTCTACGATATGGACAAACGGGGAAAGCTGTGGTATAATATCCGGCATCATGGGGCATTGCGGCCTGAGGAGGAGAACGGTATGCAGGGGAAGCTCATCGTGTTTGAGGGAACGGATGGCTCCGGAAAGGCTACCCAGACGGCGCTGCTGTGTCAGGAGCTGGAAAAACGGGGCGTGCCCTTCCGCAAGCTGGAATTCCCCCGTTATCAGGAGGAGTCCTCCGCACTGATCCGGCTCTATCTGGGAGGCGCCTTCGGCACCGATCCCAGTGACGTCAATGCTTACGCTGCGTCGGTGTTCTATTCCGTGGACCGCTATGCTTCCTATAAGCAGGACTGGGGCGGGTTCTACGAATCCGGCGGCTTGCTGATCGCCGACCGCTACACCACCAGCAACGCCGTCCACCAGACGGCCAAGCTGCCGCCGGAGCAGCGGGACGCATTTCTGGACTGGCTCTTCGATTTCGAATACCGGCTACTGGGGCTGCCGGAGCCTACCCGTGTGCTGTATCTGGATATGCCCACCGAGGCCACGGAGCGCATGATGCGCCGCCGCGAGTCGGACACCCATACCACCGCCGATATCCACGAGCGGGACGAGGACTACCTCCGCCGCTGCCGGGAGAACGCGGCCCATGTGGTGGCACGCTGCGGCTGGACGCGGATCGACTGCGCCGCCGGCGGCCAGCCCCGCAGCATCGAGGAGATCCACCGCGATGTCATGGCGCGTGTGGCCGACCTGATCGGCTGACCGCCTGAAAGGAGTTTTTTGTTATGTCCAATTACGACCGATACGACCGGCAGGATGAGACGGCCATGTGGGATGCCGAGGAGATCCGCCGTCAGGAGTCCCAGCAGCGCCGCCGCCAGCGCCGCCGCAGTCCCCGCGTTTCCACCCGCACCGTAGTATATCTGGCCTGCGTGGTGCTGGTGTCCTGCCTGCTGGCGGGCGTGGGCTGGCTGATGGTCAACGACCTGTGCTCGCTGAATAAGGCGCCTGTGGAGGTGGATATCGTTGTGGAGGAGGGCGATAGCCTGTCCGATGTGGCCACAAAGCTGAAGGACGCGGGCCTCGTGAATTCCAAGAGCTTTTTCAAGCTGACCAGCGGCCTCCTGCACTATAAGCGCTATGTGGAGCCCGGGACCTATAAGCTTAACAGCGACATGGATTTCCGCGCCCTTATCCTGAATATGCACAACTGGAAGCGGGATCAGATGGAGGCGCAGGGCCTGGTGCAGATCACCATTCCGGAGGGCTATTCCGTCCGGCAGATCATCGACCTGCTGGCGGAGAACGGCGTGGCCACCGTGGCGGAGCTGGAGGATGCCTGTGCCAACTATGATTTCGAGAACTACTCCTTCCTGACCTCCGACACGCTGGGCAGCATCGACCGCATGGAGGGCTTCCTGTTTCCCACTACCTATACCTTCGACAAGAACAAGTCGGCGGTGTATGCGGTGGATACCATGCTGACCATGTTTGTCAACGAGATCAGCCAGCAGATGCTGGAGGACATCAAGAAGTCCCCCTATGACCTGCGGCAGATCATCACCATGGCCTCCCTCATCGAGCGGGAGTCCATCGGCGACGACACAGAGCGCAAGAACATCAGCTCCGTCATCCACAACCGTCTGGAGAACCCCAACAGTGAAAAGGGCGGACGGCTGCTGCAGCTTTGCTCCTCCATCAATTATATCATGGTGCATGACGGGGTGAAGACCTTCGACACTGCCATCGACCATCCCTACAACACCTATATCCACGAGGGCCTGACCCCGGGTCCCATCTGCAATCCGGGCCTCAGCGCCATCAAGGCGGCGATCTATCCGGCGGACACGGACTACTATTTCTTCGCGCTGGGCACGGATAAGAAGAGCCACTTCTTCAGCGATTACAACGAGCATCTCCGCTTTATCAACAGCGCGGAGTATCAGCCCATCTACTCATGATGAGAAAGCCGGAGCTGCTGAGTCCCGCAGGGGACTGGGAAAAATTGCAGATGGCCGTGCTCTACGGCGCGGACGCTGTGTATCTGGCGGGTACGTCCTTCGGGATGCGCTCCTTCGCGGGCAATTTTTCCGATGAGGAGTTGCCCCGCGCGGTGCGCTTCGCCCATGACCACGGCGTGAAGGTCCACGCCACGGTAAACACCATGCCCCGCTGGGATGAGGCGGAGCAGCTGCCCGCCCATCTGGAAAAGCTGGATGCGGCGGGGGTGGACGCCCTGATCCTGGCGGATCTGGGAGCCTTTACGCTGGCGGGCCGCTATGCGCCCCACTGTCAGCGTCATATCAGCACCCAACAGTCCGTGGCCAACCACGTCTGCGCCCAGGCGTGGTACGAGCTGGGCGCTGCCCGCGTGGTGCTGGCCCGAGAGGTGAGTCTGGCGGAGATCGCCGCCATCCGCGCCCGCGTTTCGCCGGCGCTGGAGCTGGAGGCCTTCTGCCACGGCGCTATGTGCGTCAGCTACTCCGGCCGGTGCCTGCTGAGCAACTATATGACCGGCCGCGATTCCAACCGCGGCCAGTGCGCCCAGCCCTGCCGCTATCAGTACGCGCTGATGGAGGAAAAGCGGCCGGGCGAGTATTTCCCCGTGTTCGAGGATGAGAAGGGCACCTACATCATGAACTCCCGGGATATGTGCATGATCGATCATCTGGACGATCTCATGGCCGCGGGGGTGGACTGCCTGAAGATCGAGGGACGGGCCAAGTCGGCGTATTACGCCGCCATCGTCACCGGTGCGTACCGCCACTGTCTGGATGCCGCGGCGGCCGGAGAGCCGCTGGACCCTGCGTGGCGCGATGAGGTGGAGCATATCAGCCACCGGCACTACGCCACCGGCTTTTTCTACGGCCAGCCCGGGCAGTACTACGAGGATGCCCGCTACCTGCGGGACTGGCAGATCTGCGCCGTGGTGACGGACTGCACGCCTCAGGGCGTGGCCACGCTGAGCCTGCGGAACAAATTCGCCGCCGGAGACACCGTGGAGGTGGTAGGGCCGGATACCAAGCCGTTTTCCATGGTGGTCCCTGTGATGCGGGGGCCGGAGGGCGAGGTGCTGACGGAGCCGAAGACACCGCAGATGACCTTCACCATGGAGCTGCCCCGTCCGGTGCCGCCCATGAGCTTTATCCGCCACGCCGTCGATCTCAGCGGCCGGTAAACGCAACCCAAAGGGGGACGCCTGCGCGCAGCGCAGGCGTCCCCCTTCAACAGCACGGGCCGTGTGCCCCTGAAGGATCACATCGCTCCCTGCATCGTGGACGCGGTGGAGGCCAACGATCGGGAGCCTATCGAGACGCTGAATCACGCCATCGACCGGTTCATGCGATAGGCGCGGGATGCCCAAAACGGAGGGGCGGCGCGTTGACAGACCGCCGCAGCGCGGATATAATAGGGGTAAATCACGAAATTAGGAGGCTGCGTATGAAAAAGATACTGTCTGTGATGGCCGGTTTGATCAGGAAGGCGGCGGGCATGGCGCTGTCGCTGCTGGAAAAGGGCGTGTCGCTGGGCCTCTCCGCGGCCAGGAGCGCGGCGGCAGCGGCAGGACGCCTGACGGCAAGGCTGACGGGGCGCGCGGCTCGCTGTGTGGGCGGCAAGCTGAAGAAGCTTCTGACGCCGGCGCTCAAGGGCGTGATGATCGTGTCCGCGTCGGTGGCGGTGCTGTCCTGTGTAGGCTGGCTGGTCAGCCGGAAGGACTGACGGACCCACAATCCGTATACAACGGGGAGGTGCGCTGTGCATCTCCCCGATGATATGCTGCGAAGCAAAATCAACGCAAAGGGAGGACCTTGAATGGAACGAAAGGAATTCAAAGCGGAATCGAAGCGTCTGCTGGACCTGATGATCAACTCCATCTATACCCATAAGGAGATCTTTCTGCGGGAGATCATCTCCAATGCCTCCGACGCCATCGACAAGCTGTGCTATCTCAGCCTTACCGATGAGAAGGTGGGCGTCCGGCGGGATGAGTTTGCCATCAAGCTGATTCTGAACAAGGATAAGCGGCTGCTGACCGTCAGCGACAACGGCATCGGTATGGACCGTGACGAGCTGGAGAACAATCTGGGCGTCATCGCCTCCTCCGGCAGTCTCAGATTCCGGCAGGAGATGGACGGCGAGGCCGCCGCGGACACCGATCTCATCGGCCAGTTCGGCGTGGGCTTCTACTCCGCGTTCATGGTGGCCGATGAGATCACGGTGGTGACGAAGAAATACGGGCAGGAGCAGGCGTGGAAGTGGCAGTCCGCCGGTGTGGACGGCTATACCATCGAGCCCTGCGAGAAGGAGACGGTGGGCACCGACATCATCATGCACATCAAGGAGGACGGCGAGGAGCAGAACGAGTACAGCCAGTATCTGCAGGAATACACGCTGTATAAGCTGGTGAAGAAGTATTCCGACTACATTCGCTTCCCCATCCGCATGGAGATGCCCCATTCCGTCCGGAAGGAGGGGAGCACCGACGAGGATCCCCAGTACGAGGAGCGGTTCGAGTGGGAGACGCTCAACAGCATGGTGCCCCTGTGGCAGCGGAAGAAGGGCGACGTGACCAAGGAGGAGTACGATGAGTTCTATCAGCAGCGCTTTGCCGATCCCAACCCGCCGCTGAGCGTCATCACCGTGTCCGCCGAGGGCGCCGTGACCTACAAGGCACTGCTGTTCATCCCGTCCAAGGCCACCGGGCGGTACTACACAGAGGACTACGAAAGCGGCTTACAGCTGTACTCTGCGGGCGTGATGATCATGGACAAGTGCGCCGATCTGGTGCCGGAGTGCTTCAGCTTTGTCCGCGGCGTGGTGGATTCGCCGGACCTGAACCTCAATATCTCCCGTGAGCTTTTACAGCACGACCGGCAGCTGAAGATCATCCGCACCAATCTGGAGAAGAAGATCCGGGCGGAGCTGGAGCGGCTGCTGAGGGAGGAGCGGGAGAAGTACGAGACGTTCTGGCAGAGCTTTGGCCGGCAGCTGAAGGTGTGCGCGCTGGACAACTACGGCGCCAAGAAGGACACGCTGCAGGATCTGCTGCTGTTCTACTCCTCCACGGAGAGGAAGCTGGTAACGCTGGCGGAATATGTGAGCCGCATGAAGGAGGACCAGAAGTTCATCTACTTTGCCTCCGGCGACACGGTAGAGGCCATCGACCATATGCCGCAGACAGAGCTGCTGAAGGAGCACAGCATGGAGATCCTGTACTTCACGGATAAGGCGGATGAGTTCCTGTCCGACATCCTGCGGAGCTATCAGGACAAGCCCTTCCGCTCCGCCATCGACGGCGATCTGGAGCTGGGCGACCAGCAGAAGCCCGATGAGACGGAGCACTATAAGGAGGCGTTCGACTTCATCAAGACGGAGCTGGGCGACCGCGTGGATACCGTGAAGGCATCCACGCGGCTGAAGACCCATCCGGTGTGCCTTACCAGCGGCGAGGGCGTGACCTTCGAGATGGAGAAATACTTCACGGCAGTCCAGCCAGAGCTGGGCCTGAAGGCCAAGCGCATCCTGGAGATCAACGTGGATCATCCGGCGTTTCTGGCCTTCGAGACGGCGCGGGCGACGGAGCCGGAGCGCGCGAAGAAGTATGCGGAGGTGTTCTACCACCAGGCCATGCTGATCGCGGGTATGCCCATTGAGGATCCCTCAGCCTACACGGACCTGCTGTGCTCCCTGTGGAAGTAAAAAGCAGCAAATAGCGGAAAACAAAAGCGTCCCGACCTTGTCGGGACGCTTTTGCACGTCGTGGCATCGCGCTGCGGTGCGCTCAGTCTCGGAAATCAAACAGCTCCTTGTACTCTTTCCGTATTTCCGTCACCTCTGCCAATATCTTAGCGGGATATTTTGCGAACAACGCGGACGCCGATGGGGAGAATACCGCCCCGCAGCAGGAGCAGCAGAAAACCAAAGTCAGGGCGTTTATCGCTGCCGTGAAGAAGAATACGGATTTGCGGGAGCTTGACGCGGCTGTTCTCCGTGCTTTCATTGACAGGATCGAATGTTCCTATGTTGACAAGAAATCCAGAACGCGGGAAATCACCATCGTCTATACCATCGATTGACAAGGGCAGACACGGTTTTGACGGGCAGAAATGCGCCCATACCGCGTCAAGCCTCTTGACAATACGGCAGTATTCTCTGCGGGCCTTTCCTTGTCTGGACACATTTCTGCTCCGGCAAAACTGCCCGCACCTGCCAGCGATGGATCTTCGAGTGATTTTTGGCTTTTGAGACGCAGGCGGGCTGGCGCCCGCCAAGGCGAAAAGGACAAAAAGCGCCGGAAAGACACGCTGGCAGGCGTGTTTGTCCTTGTCAATCGATGGTAACTTCATCGGGGCATTTGGCTTCACACGGGCAATCGAAAATGCCCGCAACAGAAGTAAAAAAGAGCAAGGAACGGCATAGCCGTTAAGCTGCACCGTTCCTTGCTTCCATGTTTTCCTAAGTCACCGCCCACAACGTGGGCGCTTTTTGCTGTCCTGAGGGTGCTCCTCACACGGAGGAGGTGGGTTGTGCGGCATTGTCTGTCTCGGTCTCCGGCATGGCGGCCAACGCCTCGTGCCGCCGCTCGCACACCGCCAGCACATAGCCCCAGGCTACCAGCGGCAGCACCGCCAGCGAGCCTCTGGTAAACCACCATTTTACCGCGAAGAAGGCCCATGCCGCGCCGATATGGAAGCAGCCCAGCGTGGCCAGATAGAACCACAGCTTCCGCAGGTGGGCGCGGTCGTGGTCGCACAGATAACTGGCCAGCGCCAGCGAGGGCTGCTTTGTGTTGTTGGTGGAGAAGATGGTGGAGCTGTAAAAGCCCCGGGCGCCGGAGAAGCTGCTCCACTGGACGCTCATGGCAAAGAAGATGGGATACAGCGCGACAAAGGGGTCCAGCTCCGGCGGCAGGAAAGACAGGACCACCGCTGCGGCCGCCGTGACGGCGGGGGAGACACGGTGCATATCCGCGCCGCACCAGTGAGGCAGCAGCACCGTCAGCATGGTACCCGCTACATACAGCGCCAGCGCTCCCAGATGCAGCAGCAGATCCGGCAGCTGCCAGCGCAGCAGATCGATGACCAGCTCCAGCAGGTTCATGGTCTGGGCGTTGCCCATCACGCCGCTGTGTATCAGCACGGCGTAGCAGCCGAAGAAGCCGCCCACCCCGCAGAACGCCAGATGACGGTAAAGGTCGATATGATCGTTTTCCGACAGCTTTCTCATAGATATGCCGCCTTTCCTGAAATACACCGAGCACTAAGTATAACAGACGGCGCGGGAAAGGCAAGAGGAAAACCTCACAAAAACCTGAAATTTCATCAGATTTTCTGTTGACAACGGCCCAGTTCGTGGTAAAATAACAGCATCTTTCAAAGGCGATGACGAAGAAGAGACGCTGCGGCCGCCGCAAAGCGAGACGGGGAGGGTGCGAGCCCGTCGGGACCGGCACGGTGTCAGCCACTTCCGAGCAGGCCGCGTGGAGCGGCACGCTTCGTCCCCGTTACCGGACGGCTGAGAGGGCGGTCTTCCGCCGAATCAGGGTGGTACCGTGAAGCAGCGCTTCGCCCCTGTGTACGCAGGGTGCGGGGCGCGATTTTTGCTTTCGGGGGGCAGTGGAGACAGAGCCGGCCGCCCTGAGCCGCCAGTGGCGGGAAGAACAGGTCACATTGTAGTAAAAAAATAATTATACACAAAGGAGACGAAGATCATGAGCCATCCCTATCACGGCCTGAACGAGCTGCGGGAGCTGTTCCTGAAGTTCTTTGAAACCAAGGGCCATCTGCGCCTGCCCAGCTTTTCGCTGGTACCCCAGAACGACAAATCCATCCTGCTCATCAACGCGGGCATGACCCCCATGAAGCCCTGGTTCAAGGGGGAGGAGGAGCCGCCCCGCCGCCGCGTCTGCACCTGCCAGAAGTGCATCCGCACCGGCGACATCGAGAACGTGGGTAAGACCGCCCGCCACGGCACCTATTTCGAGATGCTGGGCAACTTCTCCTTCGGCGACTACTTCAAGCACGAGGCCATCGCGTGGAGCTGGGAGTTCCTGACCTCCCCTGAGTGGGTGGGGCTGGAGGCCGATCGGCTGTATCCCTCCGTGTATGAGAGCGACGACGAGGCCTTTGCCATCTGGCGGGACGAGATCGGCATTCCCGAGGACAGGATCTTCCGCTTCGGCAAGGAGGACAACTTCTGGGAGCACGGCTCCGGCCCCTGCGGCCCCTGCTCCGAGATCTACTATGACCGCGGCGAGGAGTACGGCTGCGGCAAGCCCGGCTGCACCGTGGGCTGCGACTGTGACCGCTATATCGAGATCTGGAACAACGTGTTCAGCCAGTTCGACAACGACGGCCACAACAACTACACCGAGCTGAAGCAGAAGAACATCGACACCGGTATGGGCCTGGAGCGTCTGGCCTGCGTGTGCCAGAACGTGGACAGCCTGTTCGATGTGGATACCGTTATGAACATCACCCACAAGGTCAGCGAGCTGACCGGCGCCCACTACGGCGAGACGGAGAAGCGGGACGTGAGCCTGCGCGTCATCACCGACCACATCCGCTCCGCCACGTTCATGATCTGCGACGGCATCCTGCCCAGCAACGAGGGCCGCGGCTATGTGCTGCGCCGCCTGCTGCGCCGCGCCGCCCGCCACGGCAAGCTGCTGGGCGTCAACGAGCCGTTCCTCTATCAGGTGGTAGACACCGTGGTGCATGAGAACGAGTGCCAGTACCCCGACCTGCGGGAGAAGCAGAGCTATATCACCAAGGTCATCCGCACCGAGGAGGAGAATTTCGCCCGCACCATCGACGGCGGTATGCGCATCTACGGCGAGATGCTGGCGGCCCACAAGGAGAAGGGCGAGACAGTGTTCTCCGGCAGCGACGCCTTTAAGCTGTACGATACCTTCGGCTTCCCCATCGACCTGACGGCGGAGATGGCGGCCGAGGAGGGCATGACCGTAGACGAGACGGCCTTCCAGACCCTGATGACCGAGCAGAAGGAGCGCGCCCGCGAGGCCCGCAAGGCGCTGGGCGATCTGGGCTGGGCCGGCGTGGAGTTCGGCAAGGATATGCCCGCCACCGTGTTTGCCGGCTACGAGTACGACAAGCTGGACGACGCCAATGTGCTGGCCATCGTGACCGATGGGCAGCTGGTGGAGGAGATCGTCAGCGGCATGGACGCCATCGTGGTGCTGGATCAGACCCCGTTCTACGCCGAGATGGGCGGTCAGGTGGCCGACCACGGCGTCATCACCGCCGACGGCGCGGAGTTCGTGGTGACCGACGTCCAGAAGAACAAGGGCGGCAAGTATATGCACTACGGCAAGCTGCTGCGGGGCGCCCTCCATGTGGGCGACAGCGTTTCCCCCGCCATCGATACGGAGCGCCGCAGCGCCGTTCGCCGCGCCCATACCGCCACCCACCTGCTGGATGCCGCGCTGAAGAAGGTGCTGGGCGACCACGTCCATCAGGCCGGCTCTCTGGTGGAGCCGGATCGTCTGCGCTTCGACTTTACCCACTTTGAGGCCATCACCCCCGAGCAGCTCCTGCAGGTGGAGGATCTGGTGAACGACGCGGTGCTGGACGGCCTGTCCGTCATCACCGAGGAGCTGCCGCTGGCAGAGGCCAAGGCCCGTGGCGCCGTGGCCACCTTCGGCGAGAAGTACGGCGAGACGGTGCGCGTGGTGACCATGGGCGAGTTCTCCATGGAGCTGTGCGGCGGTACCCATCTGGACAACACCGCCAAGGCCGGTATGTTCCGCATCAAGTCCGAGAGCAGCGTGGCCTCCGGCGTCCGCCGCATCGAGGCCACCACCGGCAAGGTGTCTCTGGAGGAGACCCGCCACGGCCGCACCACGCTGCTGAAGGCCGCTCAGTTCTTCAAGACCGCTCCCGGCAGCATTCTGGAGCGCATGGAGCAGCAGGCCAACGAGATGAAGGAGCTGCGCCAGGCCGTGGAGAAGTTCAAGGCCGAGGCGTCTCTGGGCGAGGCCAAGCAGGTCATGGCGTCCGCCAAGACCGTGGGCGGCCTGCACATCATCACCAGCACCCGTCAGGGTCTGGACGCCAACGCCCTGCGTACCATGGGCGACTTCCTGCGGGATAAGGATCCCGCCGTGGTGGCGGTGCTGGCCAGCATCGTTGGCGAGAAGGTCAGCTTCCTGGCGGTCTGCGGCAAGGAGGCCGTGACAAAGGGCATCAAGGCCGGTGAGCTGGTGAAGTCCGTGTCCGCCGTGTGCGGCGGCAAGGGCGGCGGCAAGCCCGACAGCGCCATGGGCGGCGGCACCGATCTCCTGAAGGTGGACGATGCACTGGCCACAGTGGACGATTTCGTGACGGAAAAGCTGGGCTGAAAATGGATTCCCGCGTCCTTGCCCCGCAGCGGGCAGGGTTGGAAGAAAACATGATACGAAAGGAGACGAACCATGAAGAACGATTGCCTGTTCTGCGCCATCGTCGATGGCGAGATCCCCAGCAACAAGGTCTACGAGGATGAGCAGTGCTACGCCTTCTACGACATCGACCCCCAGGCGCCCACCCATTTTCTGGTGGTACCCAAGGAGCATATCTGCTGCGCCAACGCCATTACGGCGGACAACAGCGCCGTGGTGGCTCACTGCTTTGAGGTCATCGTGAAGATCTGCAAGGAGCTGGGCGTGGAGAGCTACCGCATCGTCAACAACTGCGGCGATCAGGCGGGGCAGACCGTCAAGCACCTGCACTTCCATGTGCTGGCCGGCCGCGACATGACGTGGCCTCCGGGCTAAAACCACAGAAGGGGCGGCGCACGCCGCCCCTTTTTGCGCCGTATCCCGCTTGTTTCCGCAGGAAAACTATGGTATACTGCCCACAATAACACGACAGGAGGCGCGTATGGAGAAATACGGAACGGTCATGGATTATCTGCGCTGGCGGGGAGACCTGCCCCTTGCGCGGGACGGCTTTAACGAGGTGGACAATCTGGTGCTTTGCATCATTTCCTACCTGAATTTCCGCCGCTTCGACGACCTGAAGACCACCGACCCCACAGGGGCCGTGGCCCTGCCGGATGTAGCTGCGCGCCTGACGGAGGAGGATGAACAGCTGGGCCTGTCCGAGCTGGATTATATCCCCCTCATGCGCCTGGCGGCGGAGACGGAGCGCTTCCGCGATGTGCGGATGTTCGGGTTCACCCACGAGTGGGATGAGGAGAAGGAGATGCAGTTCGACGCCGTGTCCTATCTGCTGCCGGACAACACGCTGTTCGTCTCCTTCATGGGCACTGACACATCGCTGGTGGGCTGGAAGGAGGACTTCAACATGAGCTTCCTCTCAGCCGTACCGGCGCAGGAGCGGGCCGCCGCCTATTCCGCGGCCATGGCCGCCGCCTGCCCCAGCAGAAAGCTGCGGATCGGCGGACACAGCAAGGGCGGCAATCTGGCGGCGTGGGCCGCCATCCACATCCCAGCCGCCCTGCAGAAGCAGCGCCTGCTGGCTGCCTACAACAACGATGGCCCGGGCTTTTCCCACGACATGGTGGAGACGGAGGCCTATCGCCGCGTAGCAGATAAGCTCCACACCTATATCCCAGAATCCTCCATCGTGGGAGTGCTTCTGGAGCACGCGGAGGATTACGCCGTTATCGACAGCAGCAACCGCTCCATCATGCAGCACGAGCCCATGTCATGGAACGTGGAAGGCCCCCGCTTCGTCCATCTGGGCCAGCGGTCCCAGATGGGCAAGCTCAGCGATGATGTACTGCGCCAGTGGATCGGCTCCATGACGCCGCAGGAGCGGGAGCAGTTCTCCGACGCCCTGTTCGATGTGCTGAGCCTGTCCGGCAAGGCCCGGACGCTGGACGATCTCCGCGCCGGCGGTCTGGCCGGCGGCGCGGCGCTGCTGAAGCAGTACAGCGGCGCAGGAGAGAAGGAGAAGAAGATCATTTCCGAGATTTTTCGCCGTTTGGCGGTGGACGTGAAGGCAGAGCTGAAAAAAGCGGCCGGCGAGAGCCTGAAAACGGCTGAAAAGAGCCTGTCCGGCGTAAAAAACGTCCTGACAGGTCGAACGAAAGGCGAAAAATAAGCTGCGGCGCCTCTCCGGTTTCCGGAGGGGCGTCTTTTCAGAGAATGACAGGAAAACGGGACTTGACAATCGGCGAAAAAGAGATAAAATGGGTTTTAATATCGACAAGTGCAAGGAAGGGAAAAAGACGAAGCAGGCCCGCCGAAAGAGAGCCGGCGGCAGGTGTGAGCCGGTGGGGGCGCTTCGTTGTACTGGCCCCGGAGCATTCTGCCTGAACAGGGCGGAACGGATGCGCCCCGTTACAGGCGCGGCCCCTTACAAGAAGGGGAGCTGAGCGCCGCGCAGGCAACTGGCGGCGAAATCAGGGTGGTAACGCGTTGACACGTCCCTGACTGCGAAAGCAGTCAGGGACTTTTATTTTATGAAAAACAGAATTCAGATCATAGAAGGAGAAGCGACCATGAATTACGATTTTGCGGCCATTGAGAAAAAGTGGCAGGCCAACTGGGAAAAGACCAAGCCCTACGCCGCCGTCACCGGTGACAAGCGCCCCAAGTTCTATGGGCTCATCGAGTTTCCGTACCCCTCCGGACAGGGCCTGCATGTCGGACATCCCCGTCCGTTCACGGCCATGGACATTGTCACCCGCAAAAAGCGGATGGAGGGCTATAATGTGCTGTTCCCCATCGGCTTCGACGCCTTCGGGCTGCCCACGGAGAACTATGCCATCAAAAACCATATCCATCCCGCGGTGGTGACGAAGAACAACATCGAGAACTTCACCAAGCAGCTGAAAATGCTGGGCTACGGCTTTGACTGGGATCGCTGCGTGGACACCACCGACCCCGACTACTACAAGTGGACCCAGTGGATCTTCCTGCAGATGTTCAAGCACGGCCTGGCCTATAAGACCACCATGCCCGTGAACTGGTGCACCAGCTGCAAGTGCGTGCTGGCCAACGAGGAGGTGGTCAACGGCGTGTGCGAGCGCTGCGGCAGCGAGGTCATCCGCAAGGAGAAGAGCCAGTGGATGCTGAAGATCACCGCCTATGCCCAGCGTCTCATCGACGACCTGGACGATGTGGACTTCATCGAGCGCGTGAAGATCCAGCAGCGCAACTGGATCGGCCGTTCCACCGGCGCGGAGGTCACGTTCCAAACCAACGTAGGCGATGAGGTGACGGTATACACCACCCGCGCCGACACGCTGTTCGGCACCACCTATATGGTCATCTCTCCGGAGCATCCGCTGCTGAAGCAGTGGCAGCCCCACATCCGGAACTGGGACGCCGTGGTTGCCTATCAGGACGAGGCGGCCCACAAGTCCGACTTTGAGCGCGGCGAATTGAACAAAGAGAAGACCGGCGTGCGGCTGGAGGGCATTGAGGTCATGAACCCCGTGACCCACAAGCCCCTGCCCATGTTCGTGTCCGATTACGTCCTCATGGGCTACGGCACCGGCATTGTTATGGGCGTGCCCGGCCATGATCAGCGCGACTGGGAGTTTGCCAGAAAGTTCGGCCTGCCCATCGTGGAGGTGGTCAAGGGCGGCGATATCACCAAGGAAGCTTTCGTGGCCAAGGACGACAGCGCCATCATGGTCAACTCCGGCTTCCTCAACGGCATGACCGTGAAGGAGGCCATCCCCGCCATGAAGAAGTACGTGGTGGAGCAGGGCTTCGGCAAGGAGAAGGTCAACTACAAGCTGCGCGACTGGGTGTTCTCCCGCCAGCGGTACTGGGGCGAGCCCATCCCCCTGGTGAACTGCGAGAAGTGCGGCTGGGTGGCGCTGCCGGAGGAGCAGCTGCCGCTGGTGCTGCCGCAGGTGGAGAGCTACGAGCCCACCGACGACGGCGAAAGCCCCCTGAGCAAGATGACCGACTGGGTCAACACCACCTGCCCCTGCTGCGGCGGCCCGGCCAAGCGCGAAACGGACACCATGCCCCAGTGGGCCGGCTCCAGCTGGTACTTCCTGCGGTATATGGATCCCCACAACGACAAGGCACTGGCCAGCAAGGAGGCGCTGGACTACTGGTCCCCGGTGGACTGGTACAACGGCGGCATGGAGCACACCACGCTGCACCTGCTGTACTCCCGCTTCTGGCATAAGTTCCTGTACGACATCGGCGTGGTGCCCACCAAGGAGCCCTACGCCAAGCGCACCAGCCACGGCATGATCCTGGGCGAGGGCGGCGAGAAGATGTCCAAGTCCCGGGGCAACGTGGTGAACCCCAACGATATTGTGGCCCAGTACGGTGCGGATACTATGCGCCTGCACATCATGTTCATCGGTGACTTTGAGAAGGCCGTCAGCTGGAGCAACGAGGCTGTTAAGGGCTCCAAGCGTTTCCTGGACCGCTGCTTCAACCTGCAGGAGCTGGCCTCTGCCGAGGAGAGCATCTCCGCACGGAACGAAGCCATCATTCACAAGACCATCAAGAAGGTGACGCAGGACATCGATGAGCTGAAGATGAACACCGCCATTGCCGCCATGATGACCATGGTCAACGAGTTTTACGCCAACGGCTGCTCCAAGGGTGATGTGGAGGTGCTGTGCCTGCTGCTGAGTCCCTTCGCCCCCCACATGGTAGAGGAGATGTGGGAGAACATGGGCTTCGCCGCCAAGTACGGCAAGATGGCCATGCAGATGCCCTGGCCTGCCCACGATGAGTCCAAGACCGTGGATTCCCACGTAGAGATGGCTGTGCAGGTCAACGGTAAGCTGAAGGGTACCGTTACTGTTCCCGCCGACAGCGATGAGGCCGCCGTGGTGGCTGCCGCCATGGACAGCGACAAGGTCAGAAAGGCTGTGGAGGGCATGAACGTGGTGAAGACCATACTGGTCAGGAACAAGCTGGTGAACCTGATCGTCAAGCCTGCCAAGTAAGAATTGCTGTTTTTTGCGGAAAACAGCTTGACAAGGCGGCGTTTCATCGGTATAATACACCCGTTAGTCATGTGAATGGCTCTTAAAGAGCACTCTGGAAATAGCCGGGTGCATCGGAGGGAGGGAAATATAGATGTCTGAAGTCCATGTCAAGGAAGGCGAGTCCCTGGACAGCGCTCTGAAGCGTTTTAAGAGAAGCTGCGCCAAGGCAGGCGTTCTGGCCGAGGTGCGGAAGAGAGAGTGCTATGAAAGCCCCAGCGTCAAGCGCCGCAAGAAGTCCGAGGCCGCGCGCAAGAACCGCAATAAGCGTTATTATTGATCCCGAAAGAGCCTGAGGGTACTGCCCTCAGGCTCTTAGTCATCCTTTCCGCAGCAGCTGCGGCAGCGCCTCCGCTGCCTCCGGCAGGGACAGAAAGCCGGCAGGGATACCCAGCGCCGCGCCCAGCTGGATCTTGCGGCGCAGCGTGTCCGCATCGTCAAACAGGACAAAGTGGGCCATGCCTCCCTGCTCATAGGTGAAGTAGCGGGCGCACAGCTCCGGCGAAAAGAAAACGGGCCGCTGGCCCTGCAGCGCCGTGAGCTGGCGAGCCGTCAGAGACGTACCCTCTCCATAGGGAGCGGGGAGAGAAAAATCCATCCGCGTGCAGGCCAGATCCAGCACCATCCGATGCGGCCCGAAGCGCCGGACTGCCTCCTCCAACCGGCGGCGCAGCGTCCCGCCGGACAGGGCGGTGCTGACCACCACACGGGCCTGCGGCAACGCCCCGCCGCTGCTCTCCGGCACATACAGCGTCCGGCCATAGCGGCTGCAAAGAACTGCCAGTGCCGTCAGCGCCGCGTCAGGCAGCACCGTCCCCACCGCCACGCCGGTGTACCCGCGGCGCAGGCATTCCCGCAGGATGTCGCGGCACAGCGCGTCCGGCTGAGGCAGGGAGGAGCTGCCCGACTCTGTCAACAGCAGAAGCCCACCCTGTAGGTCCGGCGGCAGCGGCAGCGCGGCCAGCCGTCCGCCGTTGTCCACTGCATAGGCCGCGTGGGCGATGGGCAGGCCCCAGCGTCCGGCCTCCGGCAGATAGCGGGGTGCGGCGGCCAGATACAGCTGCATACGCATTCCCCCCCCTTGCTTTCGCAGCGGACCGATGATACACTATACCTATGAAGGGAGGCGGCAGCCTATGCGTTTTTCCCTGCGGCCGGATCGAGTCTACGACGGCTATGAGCAGATCGAGGGACAGGCACTGGCAGCCCGCGGCGTCAAGCTGCTGCTGTGCGATCTGGACTATACGCTGGCCCCTAAGTCCCAGCGGGAGCCGGACGAAGCGGTACGGTGCTGGATCGCCTCCCTGCGGGAGGCTGGAGTCGAGGTGATGATCCTGTCCAATAACCGCAGTCCCGCGCGGGTGGAGCAGTTCTGCCGTGAGCTGGGTATCTCCTACGAGGGTCACGCGAAAAAGCCAGGGACTGCCGGCTTCCGGCGCGCCATGACGCGGCAGAACGTGACGGCGGCGGAGACGGCCATGCTGGGAGATAAGCTGCTGACGGATATGCTGGGCGCCAACCGCAGCGGCGTGCTGGCGCTGATGGTGGAGCCCCGCGGCGGCGCTGTTGGCCTGTGGAATCGGGTGCTCCATGCCTTACAGGCACCGTGGAAGGCGGCAGCCCGCGAAAAATAAGGCTCTCACCGCAACTTTTTCGGCGGAAGCCCTTGCCAAACAGACGCTTATCATGTAGAATATATGAGGCCAATTTTCGGCCGGTATCATTTATTCGAGGGAATCGCGATATTCCCTCATCAATATGGGAGGAATATCAATATGGCAACTATTACCGCCGGTGATTTCAGAAACGGCAAGACCTTCGAGATGGACGGCAAGGTCATGCAGGTCGTGGAGTTCCAGCACGTCAAGCCCGGCAAGGGCGCGGCCTTCGTCCGCACCAAGATGCGCAACGTCGTGACCGGCGCTGTGACCGAAACGTCCTTCAACCCCACCGCCAAGTTCGAGGAAGCCTTCGTGGATCGCCGCGACATGGCGTACAGCTACAACGACGGCGACCTGTACTACTTCATGGATCAGGAGACCTTTGATATGGTGCCCCTGAACAAGGAGCTGCTGGGCGATGCCTTCCGCTTCATCACCGAGAACACCGTGTGCAAGGTGCTGAGCTACAAGGGCAGCGTGTTCGGCCTTGAGTGCCCCAACTTCATGGATCTGGAGGTCACTGAGACGGAGCCGGGTCTGGCCGGCAACACCGCCACCAACACCCTGAAGCCCGCCACCGTGGAGACCGGCGCCGAGGTGAAGGTGCCTCTGTTTATCAACATCGGTGACAAGATCACCATCGACACCCGTACCGGCGAATATCTGGGCCGCTGCAAGTAAGTCAACCATCAACCCACCGTACAGAAAGGAGCCGAACATGGAGATTTCTGAAAAGGTAGCATATCTGAAGGGTCTGGCCGAGGGCCTGAACCTGGACACCGACAGCAAGGAAGGCAAGCTGATCGCCGCCATCATCGACGTGCTGGACGACATGGCCGAGAAGTTCGCGGACATCGAGGACGAGCTGTGTGATGTGGAGGACGGTCTGGATGCCGTCAGCGACGACCTCAGCGATGTGGAGGAGACGCTGTACTTCGCGCTGGAGGACGATGACGAGGACGAGGATGAAGACGACGAGGAAGAGGAGTGCTTCATGACCAACTGCCCCGAGTGCGAGGAGGAGGTCTACTTCGACGAGTCCGTTCTGGAGGACGGCGAGGTCATCTGCCCCAACTGCGGCGCCAAGCTGGAGTTCGATCTCAGCGATCTGGCCAACGACAGCGAGGACGAGGAGTAATCACCGTATCAAAAAAACAGGATGTCATTGCACGCAGTGCAATGACATCCTGCTTTTTGTGCTTACTGTTGTCGTACGTGGGTCACATCGCCGCCTGCACTGACGCTGCCGCCTACATCGCCGCAGGTCACGTCGCAGCCGGCCTTCACGTCGCCGGTCACGCCGCCGCAGTGGACATCACAGCCTGCGCTGACACTGCCGCCCACGCCGCCGCAGCGCACGTCGCAGCCCGCTTTGATGCTGCCCTCCACGGTGGTGCCGCTTTCGCATACCACGTCGAAACGGCTGCTGATGTTGACAGCGGGGCCCTGATAGACGAACCGCAGTTCCCTGTCGCGGCCCAGTACCGCCGGTTCATCGGTGAGCAGGGTGTGGCCGTGGTACAGCGCAGCGTACAGCGTGTCATCGTCGGGCCACGGCAGATCATACAGCGCAGCCTCCTCCTGCGCCTCTGTAGGGGAGGACGTCCGCCCGAACAGGGTATCCAGCGTGACACCGAACACATCGGAGATCCGGGGCAGCAGCTGGATGTCGGGGCAGGAGATGCCGGTTTCCCACTTGCTCACGGCCTGAAAGGTGACGCCCAGGCGGGAAGCAAGCTGCTCCTGTGTCATGCCGCTGTTGCGGCGGAGCTGCGCCAGTGCGGCACTGAGAGAGGATTCTGTCATGGAAGCGTGCTCCTTTCATTTGTTGACTCCAGCATAATGGAGACAGCGTGGGAACGCAATAACGTGTCTGTTGAAAAGCACGCAAAGTCCTCAACTGTCAGTTGAATCATCGTGATACGCCGCTGGCGGACCGGACAGCGCCGCAGGTTGCGTCGTACACCAACGTGCCGGTGCGGCGAACACCATCGGTGCCGACATAGGCGTAGGCCAGCTCCAGCTGCCCGTCTGCCAGCCAGTGCGGCGCTGTCAGGGAAACGCGGGGCAGGAAGGCTGCTTCAGATACTCCGGGCAGTGCCGGCAGCAGGGGAGCGGCCGGCGTGCTTTCATTCCCGTGCCCCGCCAGCTGCAAAAGAATGTCCGTGGCGGCGTCGGACCGGACAATACCGGTCTCCGTGCCATCGGCAGGAAAAGCCCAGACCTCCAGCCACGCCGCCGCGCCGCCGGTCCTGCCGTTGAGCAGCAGATAACGGCCGTCCTCCGACCACAGCAGTGCGTCCAGCACTGTCAGACGATCATCCAGCGCCAGCCGCGTTGCCTCGTAAGTCTCGCTGTGCCCGCAGAAGCCGCAGGGCGTGTCCGCCATGACAAGGGGTGCGCCCGCCTCTACGCGGAGATGCCCACCGATCAGGGCATCGCGGTAGACGGACAGGTTGACGCCGTCAGGGGTGACGGTGCGGCGGCTGATGAACAGCGCACCGTTGTGCTGCAAAACGGCCAGCAGAACCGCCAGCGCGGCGCATACTGCGGCACCGGCCCACAGCTGCTGCCGCCGCTTTCGGCTTCCGATGTTGTCGCGGGAGATGTCCAGCACCGACTGGACGGCGGCCTCCGCCGCAGATGGTGTGATATTCTGTTCCAAGAGCTCCTCGCTTTCTCCGGCGCGGCAGGTCAGCAGGCTATCCGCCCGAAGCCGCAGCGCGGCAGCCAGCGGCTGCAAAAGGGTCACATCGGGATAGCTGAGCCCCCGTTCCCATTTGCTCACCGCCTTGTCCGTCACATACAGCCGCTGGGCCAACTGCTGCTGGGTCAGGCCCTGTCGCTTGCGTTGTTCGGCGATGTAGGCGCCGAAGGTCTGTTTGTCCAAAGTGATCACCTCGCCATCATTGTAGCAGCTGCGGCCGAAAGCGCAACCGACCGGTGGTTTACCTGCCGCTTTTTCGCATTTTCCGCCAGATGACGGGGAAAAAGCAACAAGGCTTGCGCCGCCGTGAAAATCGCGGTATAATATAACATAATACACTTTGCGCCCCGCGCAAAGACCGATCTGAGGTATGAAGGATGAAAACACAGGAAAAGCTGAACATGACCATGCTCTGCGATTTCTACGAACTGACCATGGGCAACGGGTATTTTCAGGCCGGCTACAAGGACCGCATCGTCTACTTTGACGTCTTCTTCCGGAAGGTGCCGGACGGCGGTGGCTTCGCCATCACCGCGGGGCTGGAGCAGCTCATCGACTACATCGAAAACCTGCACTTTACCGAGGAGGATATTGCCTATTTGCGGGGTCGGCAGCTGTTCTGCGAGGAGTTTCTGGACTACCTGCGGCATTTCCGGTTCACCGGCGACATCTACGCCATCCCAGAGGGTACGCCTGTATTCCCCAAGGAGCCGCTGGTAGTGGTGCGCGCACCGGCCATCGAGGCCCAACTCATTGAAACGTTTACTCTGCTGACCATCAACCACCAGAGCCTGATCGCCACCAAGGCCAACCGCATCAATCGCTCCGCACGGGGCCGGACGGTACTGGAATTCGGCTCTCGCCGGGCGCAGGGCGCGGATGCCGCTATCATCGGCGCCCGTGCCGCCTACATCGGCGGCGTGGCCGGTACGGCCTGCACCCTGTCGGACGAGGTGTACGGCGTGCCCGCCGGCGGCACCATGGCCCATGCATGGGTGCAGATGTTTCCCAACGAGCTGGACGCCTTCCGCACCTACTGCCGGATGTACCCCACCAACGCCACGCTGCTGGTGGACACCTACAATACCCTGCACTCCGGCATCCCCAACGCCATCCGCGCCTTTGACGAGGTGCTCAGGCCGCTGGGCATCACCAAATGCGGCATCCGCCTGGACTCCGGCGATCTGGCGTATCTGACCCGAAAGGCCCGCAAAATGCTGGACGATGCGGGCTGGACAGAGTGCAAGATCTCCGTGTCCAACTCACTGGACGAATATCTCATTCAGGATATGCTGCTGCAGGGCGCACAGATCGACCTGTTCGGCGTGGGCGAGCGTCTCATCACCGCCAAGTCCGAGCCGGTGTTCGGCGGTGTGTATAAGCTGGTGGCCGTGGAGGAGCCGGACGGCACGGTGATCCCCAAGATCAAGGTCAGCGAGAACGTGGAGAAGATCACGGTGCCCCATTTCAAGAAGGTCTACCGTTTCTACGGCCGCGACACCGGCAAGGCGATTGCCGACTATATGACCCTCTACGATGAGACGGTGGACGATACGCGGGATCTGACGATCTTCGACCCGCTGGCAACGTGGAAGAAAAAGCGCATCTATAACTTCAGGGCGCAGGAGCTGCTGGTGCCCATATTCCTCAACGGAAAACGGGTGTATGACAGCCCCACGCTGCCAGAGATCCGAGAGTACTGCCGCCAGCAGGTGGATACCCTGTGGGACGAGGTAAAGCGCTTTGATTATCCCCACAAATATTACGTAGACCTGTCCGACAAGCTATGGGATATCCAGCAGTGTCTGCTGCGTAGCTCTCAGGAATGACGGCACGGCCCTGAAGAAAAAGAGAAGGAGGTACGCCAGTGAAAAAACCGAGAGTACAACAGAGAACAGAGCGCCGGATCTCCGCCGCGCTGCGGCTGGTGCTGGTGGCAGCCCTGCTGATGGCCCAGCTGGCACTGGTATTCCTCCTGAGCACCGTGCTTCGTCAGCGGGCGGCGCTGGCTTACACGGTGCTGGAGCTGGTGGCCTTCATCTGCGCCGTGTATATCTGGACGCGGCCCGGGACCACCAGCTATAAGGTGGGGTGGATTTTCCTGATCCTGTTCCTGCCGGTGGCGGGTCTCATCCTCTACTGGCTGTGGAACGGCGGGCGGCAGTCCAAGCGACTGGATATGAAAAAGCTGCCCGTACCGGCGGAACCGGCCTACAAGCAGGAGGAGAGCCGCCTGAATGTGGAGAAGCTGCGGCAGGTACTGCCCCAATGGGCACCGCTGGCATCCTATCTTGACCGAAAAGGGTTTTCACTTTACAGAGCAACGGACGCAAAGTATTTGCCCACTGGCAAGGCGTTTCTGGAGGATATGCTGGCCGCCATGGAGCAGGCGGAGCGCTTCATCTTTCTGGAGTACTTCATCATGGCGGAGGGCGAGCTTTGGGACCGCATGACGGACGTTTTCCGCCGCAAAAGCGGCGCGGGTGTGGAGATCAAGCTGATTTTCGACGACTTCGGCAGTATGCTTCGGATGCCCGCCGAGCGGGTGGAGGCATTGCGCCGTATGGGCGTGGAGATTATGATCTTCAATCCGGTGCATCACTACGTGAACCGCCTCTACTTCAACTACCGCGACCATCGGAAGATCACCTGCATCGACGGCGACATCGCCTATACCGGCGGGGCCAATCTGGCCGATGAGTACGCCGACATCACCCAACGCTTCGGCTACTGGAAGGACTGCGGCGTGCGGCTGGAGGGCGAGGGCGCCTGGGGCCTGACAAGAGAGTTTATCTATATGTGGGAGCGGCTGGGCGGCCAGCTTCACAGCGAGCATGACTATTACCGTCCCGCCCACCGCACCGCCTCCGACGGCTTCTGCCAGACGGTGGTGGATGGACCGGACAACAATCCGGACGACACGGCGGAGGACGTGTTCCTCCAGCTGATTGCCCGGGCGCGCCAGTCGGTGTACATCACCACACCGTATCTTGCCATCGATGAGTCCATGATCAAGGCCCTGTGCCTGGCGGGAGACAGCGGCGTGGATGTGCGGTTGATGATGCCCGGCATCCCCGACCACAAATTTGCCTATCAGGTGGCACAGAGCTATTTTCCGGAGTTGACAGCGCACCATGTAAGGATATATACTTACACGCCGGGCCTCCTCCACGGCAAGACCGTGATGGTGGACCGCGAGGCGGCGTTTATCGGCTCGGTAAATATGGATTTCCGCAGCTTCCAGCTGCACTTTGAGTGCGGCGAGCTGCTGTACCATATGCCTGCCATTGAGACACTGCTGGAGGATATGGACAACATCATGGCCCACAGCGAACCGGTGACGCCGGAGCGCATGGCGTCGCGTCCATGGTACCTGCGCTTCGTGGGCGTGGTGCTGCGGCTGTTTGCAATGTGGATGTAACGAAGGAGGGGCACAGGTGGCCTGTTTCATTTTCGGAGCCGGCGGCTATTACGGGCTGACGCAGCGTCCCGCCCCGGGCGATACGGTCATCGCCGCCGATGGCGGCTGGCGTATCTGCCGGCGGGAGGGGATTACCCCCGATTTACTGCTGGGCGACTTTGACTCCCTGCAGGAGGTGCCGCATTTTGCCAACATCCAGCGGGTGCCGGTGGAAAAAGACGATACCGACATGATGCTGGCCATCAAGGAGGGCCTGCGCCGGAGTGAAACGGTGTTTCACCTCTACGGCGGTGTGGGCGGACGCACCGACCACACCATCGCCAATCTCCAGAGCCTGCTGTATCTGGCCTGCCGCGGCGCACGGGGCTGGCTGTATGGAGACAGGGAGCGCTTTACCGCCATCTGCGGCGGAGAGCTGATCCTGCCTGCCAGAGAAAAAGGGATCGTCTCCGTTTTCTGCATGGGTGCGGACGCGGCGGGCGTGACCATTGAAGGCGGGCAGTACCCGCTGCACGACGCAGTGCTGACGGCGTCGTTTCCCCTTGGCGTCAGCAACCATTATGTGGGCAACCCTGTCCGCGTGGCAGTCACGCAGGGCAGTTTGCTGATAGCATTGATTGAAAAGGAGTAAGCACAACATGAAAAACAACGGTTTCCACAAGCTGCTGGCGCTGCTGCTGGCACTGGTCATGGTCCTGAGCCTGGCGGCCTGCGGCAATAAGACGCAGGGCGGCGATACCGGCAATGACGCCAACGTCGTGACCGACGGTGCTGTGGCCGACGGCGCTACCGTGGGTCAGGGCAAGACCGCCTTCACCATGGAGGTAACCCAGCTGGACGGCACGTCCATCACCTTTACCGTCAACACCGATAAGGCCACTGTGGGCGAGGCCCTGCTGGAGCTGGGCATTGTGGCCGGCGACGACACCGAGTACGGCCTGTATGTCAAGACCGTCAACGGTGTGACGCTGGACTATGATACCGACGGTGCCTACTGGGCCTTCTACATCAACGGCGAGTACGCCTCCACCGGTGTGGATGCCACCAATATCGAGGCCGGCGCCGCCTACGCACTGAAGGCAGAGCAGGCCGCGGGCTAAAAGTACACAAGCTGAAAAGAGTGCCTCCGGCTCACGCCGGAGGCACTCTTTCGTGTTGAGCTAAGCTTACTTTTTCAGAGCCTGTACGGCGGCGCGGAGCGCGTCCACGTTCTCCTGAGTGGTGGCCCAGCTGGCGCAGAAGCGCACGCCGGAGTGGGTCTCGTCCACCCGCTCCCAGTACTCGTAGCCGAAATGCTTGCCGATCTCGGCCAGCTCGGCGTCCGACAGGATGGGGTACTGCTGATTGGTGGGGGAGTCGAACAGCAGGGGATAGCCGGCGGAGACGAAGATCTCACGGATCTGATGGGCCATCTCAATGGCGTGGCGGGAGATCTTAAAGTACAGATCATCGGTAAACAGCGCGTCAAACTGGACGCCCAACAGACGGCCCTTGGCCATGCGGCCGCCGCGCTGCTTCATGATGAAGCGGAAATCCTTTTTCAGCGCGGGGTTCATGATGACGACCGCCTCGCCGAACAGGGCGCCGACCTTGGTGCCGCCGATGTAGAACACATCGCACAGGCGGGCCACATCCGGCAGCGTCAGGTCCGTGCCGTCGGCCATGAGGCCGTAGCCCAGACGGGCGCCGTCGATGAACAGGGGCAGGCCGTATCTCCGGCAGGTGTCGTACAGCGCGGTGAGCTCCGCCTTGGTGTACAGCGTGCCGCCCTCGGTGGGGTGGGAGATATAGACCATGCCGGGCTGAACGATGTGCTCGGTGGACTCGTCGTTCCGGTGCCACTCCACATAATCGGCCACCTGCTGGGCAGTGATCTTGCCGTTGGTGGTGGGGAGGGTGATGACCTTGTGACCGGTGGATTCGATGGCGCCGGCCTCATGGCAGTTGATGTGGCCGCTGACAGCGGAGAGCACGCCCTGCCACGGGCGGAGCACGGCGGCAATGACGGTGGTGTTGGTCTGGGTGCCGCCCACCAGGAAGTGGACGTCCGCCTCCGGTGCGGCGCAGGCCGCCTTGATCTTTTCGCGGGCGGCAGCGCAGTATTCGTCCTCGCCGTAGCCCACGGTCTGGACCATATTCGTCTCATTCAGCTTTGCCATGAGAGCGGGATGCGCGCCCTCCAGATAGTCGCTGTTGAAGTAGATCATTGCAGTTTCGCTCCTTTTTTACGGCGGGCGGAACCGAATACAGCGCGGCTCCGTCCTATTTTGTGTAACGGATATTCTACCGTATTTTTTTCGCAAAGTAAAGACAAACTGTTACATTTGGTTACACGCTGCAAATAGAACTTGCATTGGATGATGAAATCTGCTACAATCACACGAGACAAGGAGGCTTGTTACATGAACGATAGACCTAACAGACGCCGCGGTGACCGCGGTTCCCGTATGCAGAGCGAGCGGATGCAGGAGCGTCCGGCGGAGCGCAGCGAGGGGACCCCGCGGCGCAGCGGCCGGAAACGGAAAAACGGCAAGGCACTGTATTACACGGTACTGGTGATCCTGCTGGGCGTGCTGGTATTCTCCTCTGTGAAGATCATCAGCTATATGGTGGAGAAGAGAGAGAGCGAGAGGACGCAGCAGGACCTGATCAACGATGTGGTCACACCGGTGACACCGACCACCAATCCCAACGGCACCACGGACGGCGATGGTGAAAATACCGGCGACAACAGCGGCGGCAATACGCAGGTGACCAACGAGCCGGACTACATCAGTGTGGACTTTGCCACCTTGCAGGCCAAGTATCCCGATGTGGTGGCGTGGCTCTACTGTGCCAACACCGGCCTGAACTACCCCATCGTACAGACGGCGGAGGAGGGCGGCGAGTATTACCTGTACCGCGATATCGACGGCTCCAGCAACAAGAACGGCACCATCTTTCTGGATTGGCGGTGCAATTCCGATTTCTCTACCCAGAATAACCTGATCTACGGCCACAACATGAAGTCCGGCCGTATGTTTGCGCCCATCATGAACTACAAGCAGCAGTGGTACTACGATGTGCATCCTTATATGTATCTGTACACGCCCAACCAGCTGTATAAGGTGAACCTGTTTGCCGGCTTTGTGACGCCCCATGACTCCGATGTATACTCTTACAGCCTGACCTCGGACTATATCAACCAGTGCATCGCAAGCTCCACATTCAAGTCCACCACCGGCACGCCTACGGGCAACATCCTGACCCTGTCCACCTGCGACTATACCTATGACAATGCGCGCTATGTGGTGCTGGGCGAGATGGTTCCCATTGACTGGCCCTCCTGAAAATCGTAAAAGACCCGTACCGAAGCGGTACGGGTCTTTCCTTTGCTTACAGCTCTGTTTCGAAGCAGCGGGCCGCGGCGGCGGCCAGATAGCCGCAGTCGGCGGCACCCATGGTCTCCCACGCGGCGTGCATGGCCAGCTGGGCAAGGCCGATGTCCACGGTGCTCACCGGCACCAGCGTGTCGGCGATGCTGCCCAGCGTGGAGCCGCCCGGCAGGTCGCTGCGGTTGGACATGACCTGCACCGGTACGCCGGCGGCGGCGCAGGCGGCGCGGAACACGGCGCAGGAGCGGCCGTCCGTGGCGTAGCGCTGGTTGGCGTTGAACTTGATGACCACGCCCTCGTTCATGCGGGGGCAGTTGTCCCGGTCGGCATACTCCGGATGATCGGGATGGATGGCGTGGGCGTTATCGGCGGACAGCAGGAAGCTGCGGGCCAGCAGGGTCTGGAAGGTCTCCTCGTCCTGCCCCAGCGCCAGCGAGATGCGGCGCAGGGTATCCCGCAGAAAGGCGGAGGCGGCGCCCTGCTTGGTGGCGGAGCCGACCTCCTCGTTGTCGAAGATGCACAGCACCGGCAGACTGCCGCTTTCTCTGGCGGTCAGGAAGCCCTGGGTGCAGCCCCAGACGCAGGCCAGATCGTCCAGCTTGGGGGCCAGAATGTACTCGTTGTGGGCGCCCAGCACCGTGCCGCGTCCGCGGCAGTAGAGGAACAGGTCCTGCCCCAGCACATCCTCCGGTCGGACGCCGGCGGACTCGGCGGCCAGCGCCAGAATGGAGGCATCGGGATCCTCGCCGCTGAACAGGGGGATGGTGTCCACATTGGCCAGATATTTCATGCCATCGTTGGCGCTGCGGTTCATGTGGATGGCAACGCTGGGGATCACCAGCAGGTCGCGGTCTACATTCACCAGCTTCTCGGCGATGCGGTTCTGCTCCCGCACGAACAGGCGACCCGCGATGGACAGGGGGCGGTCGAACCAGGTAGCCATCAGCATCCCGCCGTATTTCTCGGTATTCAGCCGGATATAGCCGTTGTCCCGCAGCTCCGCGTGCTCCTTGAGCTTGAAGGTAGGGGAGTCGCTGTGGGCCGCGGCCATCATAAAGCCGCCGGTAAGCCGTTGGGGTACGCGGAAGGCGATGAGGCTGGAGCCGCCGCGGATGACGAAGTACCGGCCGCCGGGCTTCAGGGACCAGCGATCCCGCTCAGAGAGAGGGACATAACCCGCCTCCGTCAGCAGCTGAGCGGTGTTGGCCACCACATGATAGCAGCTGGGGCTGGCGGCGATAAAATCCAGAAGGGGATGGACAGCATACCGATCCATAGAAAAAGACCTCCTTTGTCCGCGAAAGAGGGACAGTTTTGTTGCCGGATATTATAACACAGAACTGCGCCGCATGGCAAGCCTCGTCGGCAGAGGTGCGAAAGGTGCTTGCCAAGCGGACATATATCCGTTATAATGTCTACTTACATGACACTGTTTCATCTCAGGAAAGGAGGGGGCGCTCCCGCCGGAGGCGGGGCCGCGTGGACTTATGTCGAATGACCAGGAATTGAGACCGGCTGTCGTTCCGCTGTGGACGCGGGACTTTACCATCATCACGCTGGGCAGCGTCGTCTCCATGCTGGGCAACAGTATGTCCGGCTTCGCGCTGAGCCTGCTGGTGCTGGATTATACCGAGTCGCCGCTGCTGTACGCCATTTATATCGCCACCTTCACCGCGCCCCAGATCATCGCGCCCATTTTCTCCGGCGCCGTGCTGGATCGGTTTTCCCGCAAGCGGACGATCTACACGCTGGATTTCCTCTCGGCGGGCATCTACGCCATGGCGGCGCTGATCCTGAGCAGGGGATGGTTCAGCTTTCCGGTGCTGGCCGTGTGGTGCTTCCTCATCGGTACCATCAACAGCATTTACATGGTGGCCTACGAGAGCTTTTATCCCATGCTCATCACGGAGGGCAACTATTCCAAGGCATACTCCATCGCCAGCGTACTGGAAACGCTGTCGGCGGTGATGATCCCCGTTTCCACCTATCTCTACAACAAGGTGGGCATCGCACCGCTGCTGGCCGCCAATGCCGTGTGCTTTCTGACTGCCGCCATCGCGGAGACGCAGATCAGGGCGGAGGAGCGGTACATCGAGACGCAGAAGGCCACGGAGACGGCGGGAGAGTCCTCCGCGCGGCGGCTGCTGCGGGACATCGGAGAGGGCTTTGCTTTCCTGTGGAGCGAGAAGGGCCTGCTGGCCGTGGCGTGCTATTTCGCCTTCAGCTCGCTGGCCGGCGGCGCGTCGCAGGTCATCACGCTGCCGTATTTCAAGAGCACCTTTGAAAACGGCGAATACGTTTATATGCTGGTGTGGGGCATGATGGTGGTGGGCCGTACCGCCGGCGGGCTGGTCCACTACAAGGTGCAGCTGCCCACCCACCGGAAGTATGCCATCGCCTTGGCGGTGTATATCGTCATCTCCCTGCTGGAGGGCTTCTATCTTTATACGGCGATCCCCGTTATGATGGCGATGTGCCTCTGCAACGGGCTGCTGGGCGTGACCAGCTACACCATCCGCATCTCCGCCACCCAGAGCTATGTGCCGGACGAGAAGAAGGGCCGGTTCAACGGGGCGTTCAATATGCTGAACACCGTGGGCAGTCTCACCGGCCAGCTGCTGGCGGGCGCGCTGACGGTGGCGCTGCCGCCCCGTCTGGTGCTGACGGGCTTCATGATGGTGACGGCCATTGCCGCCGTGGTGTTCATCGGCGGCCACAAAACAGCGGTCAGCGCCATCTATAACCGCCAGCAATAATTTTCTATCGTATACACCCGCGGCGGCGGTGCTGTCCACCGCTGCCGCACCATAGAATCAATCAAAGGAGGAGCAAGACATGAAGTTTTCCGAAATGCCCTATGTCCGCCCGGATGCGGAGGCCCTGAAAAAGCAGCTGGCCGCCCTGACGGAGCAGCTGAAGAGCGCCGCTACCTATGAGGCGGCGCGGGAGGTCTTTCTGGAGCAGCAGAAGGTGAGGCGCGGTATGGACACCCAAGCCACGCTGGCCTCCATCCGCCACTCCATCGACACCCGCGATGCGTTCTACGATGGCGAGGAGAAGTTCTGGAACGCCGTAGGACCGGAGCTGGAGGAGTACGAGCAGGAATGGAAGGCCGCCATGCTGGCGTCCCCGTTCCGCAAGGATTTCACTGCGGAGTACGGCGAGCTGATGTTCGTCAACGCTGAGATCGCCCGCAAGTGCTTTGCGCCCGCGATCATCCCCGAGATGCAGCAGGAGAACGACCTGACGCAGGAATATGAGAAGCTGCTGGCCTCGGCGCAGGTGCCCTTCGAGGGAAAGACCTATACCCTGTCCCAGCTGACGCCGCTGAAGAGCGACCCCGACGATGCCCGCCGTCTGGCGGCGTGGCAGGCGGACGCCCAGTGGTCCATGGAGCACGCGGCGGAGCTGGACGAGCTGTACGACAGGCTGGTACACCTGCGGGATACCATGGGCAAAAAGCTGGGCTATGAGGGCTACACCACTCTGGGCTACTACCGCATGGGCCGCAACTGCTATACCAAGGAGGATGTGGAGAAGTTCCGCACCGCCGTCCAGAAGTATCTGGTGCCGGTGGCCGACAAGATCTACCGTAAGCAGGCGGAGCGTCTGGGCAAGAGCTATCCTCTGAGCTTTGCCGACATGGCGCTGGAGTTCCGCTCCGGCAATCCCCGTCCCGTGGGCACGCCTGACGAGATCCTGGCCCAGGGCATGAAGTTCTACGGCGAGCTGTCTCCCGAGACCAAGGAGTTCTTCCGCACCATGCTGGACAACGAGCTGCTGGATGTGCTGAGCACCGAGGGCAAGGCCGGCGGCGGCTACTGCACCAGTCTGGGCGACTATGAGGTGCCCTTCATCTTCGCCAACTTCAACGGCACCCAGCACGATGTGGAGGTGGTGACCCACGAGGCCGGTCACGCCTTTGCCAGCTGGACCAACCGCAAGCGCATCCCCATCGACTATATCTGGCCCAGCATGGAGGCCTGCGAGGTCCACTCCATGAGCATGGAGTTCTTTGCGTGGCCGTGGGCCCAGGGCTTCTTCGGCCCCGATACCCGCAAGTTCCTGTACAGCCATCTGGCCGGCGCCCTGACGTTTATCCCCTACGGCACCATGGTGGACCACTTCCAGCATATCGTGTATGAGAAGCCTGACATGACGCCGGCGGAGCGCAACGCCGCGTGGAAGGAGCTGACCGGCCTCTATATGCCTTGGGTGAAGATGGACGGCGAGATCCCGTTCTACACCGAGGGCCGCCGTTGGCAGCGTCAGCACCACATCTATTCCAGCCCCTTCTACTATATCGACTACTGCCTGGCACAGACCGTGTCGCTGGAGTTCTGGGCCATGATCCAGAAGGATCTGGGCGATGCGTGGAGGCACTACATGGCCTACACCGTGCAGGGCGGCAGCCGCACGTTCACCGAGCTGCTGCGAAACGCCGGTCTGGAATCCCCCTTTGAGGAGAACTGCCTGCGTACCGTCTGCGCCGCTGCGGAGCAGTGGCTGGACAGCTACGATATGACCGGCATCCGGTAATGGCGGAGGAGAAGAAGCGGCAGGGCCGCCGCGCCCATCTCAACGACTTCTACCGCGATGTGTCCGGCAATTACGTCTATACCGGCGCCTGCTATGTCTGCACGGCCCCGCAGGAGCGTACCGCGCTCCTGCGGCGGCTTTGGCTGCTGACAGCAGTGCTGGCGGCGGCAGTGGCGGCCGGCGGCTGCATCGCCGCGCCGGGCGTAGGGCGGTGCTTCTACGTGCTGCTGCCTTATGCGGCGGAGGTGGGCCTGACCGGCAGCGTGGTCTGGGCCATGACGCGCTGGCAGGCACGGGAGTACCCCATGCGGGCGTATGTCTACAAGGCCACGGTGCAGGCCCTGCCGGGCCGGTGCCTTGCCGAGGCGATTCTTGCCGCCGCGGGCTTTGCCGGGGAGTGCGCGTACCTGCTGGTGTCCGGCAGTGGCGGACGGGGCCTTTGGGCGGCTGTCTACCTGCTGCTGAAGGCCATGTCCCTTGCGGCAGCGCTGCTCATGCGGCATCTCGTGCTGTCCAGCAGGTGGGAGCCGGTAGGCGGGAATGGCGAAATAACGACAAAACCTTAAAAAAGACTGTACAACCGCCATGGGAATATGGTATAATGACTAAAATGGCTGTCGCTGTCGATGCGTTTGGCCGGATTCCAAAAGGGAGGATTCCCTTTTTCTGCACACTGTGTGCAGAAGCTTAACTGTGCGCCACGGGTAAACACCCGTTGAAGCAAAAATATAAAAAAGGAGTTAGATCCAATGAAAAGAGCACTTGCATTGATCCTGTCTCTGGTCATGTGCGTGGGTCTGTTCACCGCCTGCGGCGAGCAGAAGAACCCCGACAATCAGGGTCAGGAGTCGACCAAGAAGACACTCGTGGTCGGCACGCAGAACTTCGACGGTAAGTTCTCTCCCTTCTTCTACACCAACGATTATGAAAACCAGGTCATGAGCATGGTTTTCGATGCCCTGCTGGGTACCGACCGTGAAGGCTCCGTGGTACTGAAGGGCATCGAGGGCGATGTGCGTCCCTACAACGGCACCGACTACACCTACTACGGCATCGCTGACTGCGACGTGGTGGAGAATGAAGACGGCACCGTGGACTACAACATCACCCTGAAGCCCGGCGTCAAGTTCTCCGACGGCGAAGAGATGACCATCGACGACGTCATCTTCTCCTACTACGTCCTGCTTGACCCCACCTATGACGGCGTGTCCACCCTGTACTCCATCCCCATCAAGGGTCTGGATGCTTACCGCACCGGTATGGAGTCCCGCATGAACCTGATCCTGGCGGCCGGCCCCGACGGCTACACCGCTACTGAGTACTACACCGAGGATCAGTACAACACCTTCTGGGCCGCCTTCAACGCCGCCGGCGTGAAGTTCGCGCAGGAGATTCTGGACTATGTGGTTGGTGCCGGCTATGCCGCCGCCACCGATTCCGTGGCTGCTCAGGCTGCCAACTGGGGCTTTGAGCTGGCCGAGGACGCTACGGTTGAGGATTTCTGGGCTGCCATCGTGGCCGCTTACGGCTATGATATCTCTGATGCCGGTATCAACGCGGAGACCGCCGGCAGCAGCATCTCCTCCCTGATCGAGGCCGAGATCGGCGACACCTTCTCCGACTACACCGTCGGTGTGCAGACCGGTGAGTCCGCTCCCAACGTCTCCGGTATCGTCAAGACCGGCGACTACTCCATGACCGTCACCCTGACTGAGATCAGCGCCACCGCGATCTATCAGATCCCCGTGACCGTCTGCCCCATGCACTACTACGGCGAGACCGAGAAGTACGACTACGACAACAACAAGTTCGGCTTTGACAAGGGCGACCTGTCCCACGTCAAGTCCGTGACCTCCAGCCCTGTCGGCTCCGGCCCCTTCACCTTCGAGAGCTATTCCAACGGCGCTGTGACTCTGCAGAAGAACACCGGCTACTGGAAGGGCGAGCCCAAGATCGATACCGTCATGTGGCGCGAGATGCAGGATGTGGATAAGATCCCCGGCGTCGTCTCCGGCACCATCGATATCACCGATCCTTCCTACTCCAAGGAAGCTGCGGATCAGATCAAGAAGGCCAACTCCAACGGCGAGATCACCGGTGACGTCATCCAGACCGACCTGGTGGCCAACCTGGGCTATGGCTATGTCGGCTTCAATGCCAACCGCGTGAAGGTCGGCAACGGCAACGGCGGCGACGAGGCCTCCAAGAACCTGCGTAAGGCTATCGCGACCGTGATCGCTGTTTACCGTGACGTGGCCGTGGACTCCTACTACGGTGAGTTCGCCAACGTCATCAACTACCCCATCTCCGACACCTCCTGGGCTGCCCCCCGTGTCACCGATGAGGGCTACAAGGTCGCGTTCTCCGTGGATGTGAACGGCAATGATATCTACACCGAGGGCATGAGCGCTGACGAGAAGTACGCCGCTGCCAAGCAGGCCGCTCTGGGCTACTTCGAGGCTGCCGGCTACACCGTCACCGATGGTAAGGTCACCGCTGCTCCTGCTGACGCTCCCATGGACGTTGAGGTCATGGTCGGCGGCGGCGGCACCGGCGATCACCCCTCCTTCATGGACCTGACGCTGGCCTCCGACGCGCTGAAGGAGATCGGCTTCAACCTGATCGTCACCGATATGTCCAACTTCTCCGAGATGACCAACTCCGTCAACTCCGGTACCGCGGATATGTTCGCCATGGCGTGGCAGGCCACTCCCGACCCCGATATGTTCCAGATCTATCACAGCCAGGGCGGCTCCAATGAGAAGTCCTACTGGATCAAGGACGCCGAGCTGGATGAGCTGATCATGATGGCCCGTCAGTCCACCGATCAGACCTATCGTAAGACCCTGTACAAGCAGTGCCTTGACATCGTGGCCGACTGGGCTGTTGAGATCCCCATCTATCAGCGTCAGAACTGCGTGATCCTGTCCGCTCAGCGCGTGAATCTGGATACCGTGACGCCCGATATCACCACCTATTGGCAGTGGTACAACGATCTGGAGCTGCTGGAAGTCAAGTAAGAGCTTCAGACCCTACATTTGATTTTCCTTAAAGGCGAAAACCTTTAAGACGGCTACCCTGCGGCTGAAAAGCCGCAGGGTAGCCTGTCACCGGACTCTTTCTGCGTATGAGTCAGGCGGTTCGACGTCCGTGCCGGAACGGCTGCCTGATATGCAGAATCATACTATAGGGAGGCTGTCTGCCCCTGGCGCGGGGCGGCCGCCGCCGAAAACGGAGGGATTGTATGCGAAAATTCTTAGTCAAACGCACGCTGCTATCAATTTTGATCCTGTTCTTTGTGACATTCATCATCTATGTGCTGATGCGCTGTCTGCCGGCCTCCTATGTGGAGACCATGGCACGGCAGCTGTCACAGGCGCCCGGCTCCAAGCCCTACGAGGAATGGCTGGCCCAGCTCAACGCCCAGTACGGTCTGGATCTCGAGCTGATCCCGGGCTTCTTCGTACAGCTGAAGAATCTCGTCACCGGCAACTTCGGCGACAGCTGGAAGTACACGGTTCCCGTGCTCCAGAAGTTCAACGAGGTCATCTGGGTGTCCTTCATCATGGGCGCTATCTCGCTGGTGTTTGAGCTGCTGATCGCGGTGCCTCTGGGCATTGTTGCCGCCACCAAGCAGTACAGCGTGACCGACTATACCGTTACGACCGTCGCCCTGTTGGGTATGTCCCTGCCCACATTCTTCTTTGCCACGCTGCTGAAGCTGGTATTTTCCGTGAAGCTGGGCTGGTTCGATCTGGTGGGACTGACGGGCCGTGATTTCAACTCCCTCAGCCATTTCGGGCAGATACTGGATATGGCCAAGCATCTGGTGCTGCCCATTGTGACGCTGGTGTTCATCTCCATTGGCCCGTGGATGCGCTATGTCCGCACCAACATGCTGGAGGTGCTGAACGCCGACTACATCCGCACGGCCCGCGCCAAGGGCCTGTCTGAGAAGAAGGTCATTTATCACCATGCCTTCCGCAATACGCTGATCCCGCTGGTCACGTTTATCGGCGGCAGCCTGCCCGGCCTGTTCGCCGGTGCGCTGATCACCGAGACGCTGTTCGCCATCCCGGGCATCGGCTACATCTCCTACAATGCCATGGTGGCCGGCGATATTCCGTTCTCCATGTTCTACATGACGTTCCTGGCGATCCTGACGCTGCTGGGCAACCTCATCTCCGACATCCTGTACGCCGTGGTAGACCCGCGGGTACGCATCGCTTGAGAAGGGAGGACGTGAAGCATGAGTTATTTCGACGATAAGAAGGATAAAGATTTGTCCGTTCCCGGCCATGGGCAGGGAATGCCCGGCACCGATGCCCGCCGCCGCTCCTACGAGCTGAACGAGAAGTACGCAGGCAAGGACAATACGCCCTCCGAGGACAACACGCCCCACGAGGATTATTCCCTGAGCGATGACCGCCGCGTCAAGGTGCTCTCTCCGGGCACTCTGGTGGCCAAGCGCTTCTTCCGCAACCGTCTGGCTGTGGTGGGCCTGACCATTCTGGCCGTCATGTTCCTGTTCTCCTTCATCGGCGGGCTTGTCAGCCCCTACGGGCAGGACGAGGTGTTCTACCGCGACGATATCCAGATGAAGGAGTATGCCGCCCTCAGCGAGAATACCGAATATCGCTATCTGGTGGCGGACGGACAGGAGTTCGGCGCCATCCTGCAGGCGCAGCTGACGCTGCATATGGGCAAGGATGAGGAATTCACCTACAAGGGCGTGACCTACACCATTACGGAGGAGGGCGACAGCCTCTACTCCGTGTCTCAGGGCACCACGCTTCTGGCGGTGGCCTACAAGGACATCGTGACCCCCAGCGTCACCGGCGAGCAGCTCAGCTTTGCCTTTAACTTCCATGCGCTGAAGGCAAACGCCACCGGCGAGACAGAGTTTACCGCAGACGGCAAGACCTACACGGTGGACGGCGGAAGCGTACTGCTCAACGGGGAAGAGGTGGCCTACATCAGCCGCTACGTCATCCAGTCCAAGGTGGCCGGCACCGTGATCTCCAAGGAGTTCAAGGAGCGTGTCATCGAGGCGGCGGAAAAGGGCGAGACGGAGGTGGAGTACACCAACGAGGACGGACAGATCCGCGAGATCCAGCTGGAGTACAACCCTGCCAAGTATCAGTGGTCCATCAAGGAGGGCACCGTTACCCGCGTGTTCGACGCCTACTCCTTCCCCACCAGCACCCACCTGCTGGGCACGGATAAGAACGGTATGGATATGCTGACCCGTCTGATGTACGGCGGCCGCGTATCCCTGTGTATCGGTTTCATCGTTGTCATCATCTCCGCCACGCTGGGCGTGATCCTGGGCGGTATCTCCGGCTACTTCGGCGGCTGGGTGGATAACCTCATCATGCGTATCGTGGATATCTTCTACTGCATCCCCTCCACGCCGCTGATCATCATTCTGGGCGCGGCCATGGACGGTATGCGCGTGGATCCGCAGGTCCGTATGCTCTACCTGATGCTGATCCTCGGTTTTCTGGGCTGGCCCGGGATTGCCCGACTGGTTCGCGGCCAGATCCTGTCCCTGCGCGAGCAGGAGTTCATGACCGCCACTGAGGCCTGCGGCATCAGCGTATCTCGCCGTATCTTCCGGCACCTGATCCCCAATGTTATCCCGCAGCTCATTGTCAACTGCACCATGAGCCTTGGCGCCACCATTATCACCGAGGCGACTCTGTCCTTCCTGGGTCTGGGCGTCAAGTTCCCCTTCGCATCCTGGGGCAACATCATGAACGACGTCTCCAACTCCTACGTTCTGACGGAGTACTGGTTTATCTGGATCCCCGCCGGTATCTGCCTGATGCTGACGGTCCTCGGCTTTAACTTCGTGGGCGACGGTCTGCGCGATGCGTTCGACCCGAAGATGAAGCGCTGAGAAAGGAGGGAATCGGAATGGCTAAGAAACACAACGATGGGTACCTGTCTGCAAAGGAATCCCGCCGCATTTCCAAGGAAAACCGCAAGATCACCAATGCGCTGGAAAAGAAGCGCAAGCGGAAGAACGTGCCGGAGGAGGAGTATCTCACCCAGATGCACGATCCCCGCAACGCCGTGGAATTCGATAACCTCCATACCTATTTCTTCACAGACACCGGCGTGGTCAAATCTGTGGACGGCGTCACCTTCTCCGTGCCCATCGGCAAGACCGTGGGCGTGGTGGGCGAGTCCGGCTGCGGCAAGTCCGTCACCAGCCTGTCGCTCATGCAGCTGCTGCAGCGGCCGCAGGGTCAGGTGGTGGAGGGCGAGATCCGCCTGAATCTGGGAAATAAGGCCTACGATGTCACCAAGACGCCGGATTCCGTGATGCAGCACCTGCGCGGCAACATCGTCTCCATGATCTTCCAGGAGCCAATGACCGCGCTGAACCCCGTGTTCCGCATCGGAGACCAGCTGGACGAGGTCATCGCTCTTCACGGTGAAAAGGACCAGACGGAGGAGCAGATCAGGACCCGCTCCATTCAGCTGCTGGAGATGGTGGGCATTGCCAACAGCGCGGGCGTTTACAAGAACTTCCCCCACGAGCTGTCCGGCGGTATGCGCCAGCGTGTGATGATCGCCATGGCGCTGGCGTGCAGCCCCCGCCTTATCATCGCCGACGAGCCCACCACCGCACTGGACGTGACCATTCAGGCCCAGATCCTGGACCTGCTGCGTAACCTGAAGGACAAGATCAATTCCTCCATCATGTTCATCACCCATGATCTGGGCGTGATCGCCGAGATGGCGGACTATGTCGTGGTCATGTATGCCGGCCGCATCGTGGAGCAGGGCACAGCGGAAGAGATTTTCGCTCATCCCGCGCACCCCTATACCATCGGCCTGATGGCCTCCAAGCCTGTGGTGGGCCGTCAGGTGGAGAAGCTCTACTCCATCCCCGGCAAGGTACCCAACCCCATCAATATGCCGGACTACTGTTACTTCAAGGATCGCTGTGAGATGTGCGTGGAGCGCTGTAATGGCGAATATCCCTGTGAGGTCAGCATTTCCCCCACCCACAAGGTGTCCTGCTATCGCTACTATGACGGCAGGCGGCCCGATCTGGAGGAGCAGGTGGAGCAGGAAATAACCGGTGCGGACAACGGAAAGGAGGGGGAATAAGATGCCGTTTTGGAAAGCAGGGAAGAATGACGATCAGGTTCTCGAGGAGCTGAAGGAGACTCAGAAGCAGAATGCCGACGAGTTTGCCAAGGAACAGGAGAACGCCAAAAAGGTCAGGAAAAGCTCTCTCATCGTTGATAACGATTTCACCCCTGTGGAATACGACCCTCAGTATATCCTGCAGGTCAATCATCTGAAGAAGTATTTTCCCATCAAGGGCGGTATGGTATCCAAGACCGTTGGCTACGTCAAGGCCGTGGATGGTGTGACGTTCAACCTCAAGCGCGGAACCACAATGGGCCTCGTAGGAGAGTCCGGCTGCGGCAAGACCACCACCGGCCGAACCATCCTGCGTCTGTATGACGAAAAAACCTCCGGCCAGGTGCTGTTCAATGGACAGGAGGTCTATGATCTGTCTCCTAAGGAGATGCGCGCTATGCGTACCAAAATGCAGATCATTTTTCAGGATCCGTTCTCCTCTCTGTCCCCACGAATGCCGGTGGGTGAGATCATCGGCGAGGCGGTGCGCGAGCACAATCTGGTGCCGAAAGAGGAATTTGACGACTATATCGACAGGGTCATGGACAACTGCGGCTTGCAGCCCTTCCACAAGGACCGCTATCCTCACGAGTTCTCCGGCGGTCAGCGGCAGCGTATCTGCATTGCCCGGGCGCTGGCGCTGAATCCTGAATTCATCGTCTGCGATGAGCCGGTGTCCGCGCTGGACGTGTCCATTCAGGCCCAGATCATCAACCTGCTCAAGGAGATCCAGGAGAAGTACAACCTGACGTACCTGTTCATCAGCCACGATCTGTCCGTGGTGGAGCACATCTCCGACACGGTGGGCGTTATGTATCTGGGTAATCTGGTGGAGTATGGCGCTACGGAGGACATCTTCCGCAACCCGCTGCACCCCTACACAAAGGCGCTCTTCTCCGCCATCCCCATTCCCGACCCCACGGTGAAGATGAACCGTATCGTGCTGGAGGGCGGCATTCCGTCTCCCGCCAACCCGCCCAAGGGCTGCAAGTTCCACACCCGCTGTGCCAACTGCATGGACTGCTGCAAGGAGGAGGTTCCTGTTCAGCGTGAGCTGGAGCCGGGTCACTTCGTGGCGTGCCATCTGTACGGTAAGTGATGGGCAAGAAACGCGTCTATTCGGACGATGATGGGCGTACCATCGTCGATATGAGCGGCGTTGTCCCATCGCCTATGCTGCTGCCCCGTATCCCCAAAAAGAAAATGGGCTTGCAGGAGCCACAGCAGTCTGACGACCGGCCATGGGAAGGCCAGGAACAGTTCACGCCGGAGCAACGCCGCGCCGCCATGGGCGGTGCGCTGCGGGCGGCCATGCTCATCGCCGGTGTGTTCATCGGTGCGGGAGCTATCGCCATTTTGCTGATGCAGCTTATATGGAACCACTAAAAAAAGAACACAGCGGTCACACCGCTGTGTTCTTTTTTTGCGCCTGCCGCCAGAGACACGGCATATTTGGGGACGAGCTATCATACAAGTGAAGTATCACACAGGAGGGAGGGAGCGTATGGAATTGAGCTACGCGATGGCACGGTATGAACAGGCACTGGAGCTGCTGCCATTGCGCTGGCAGCAGCAGGCGCGCCGCCTGCCGGACTGGCGCAAGGCGCAGGCAGAGGAATTTCGCCTGCGGGTCGGACGGCCTATGACGGTGCTGACCTGTGAAGGAGAGATGCTTGTCAGTGATGAGCTGCCAAGGCCGTTGGTGACACAGAGTGATCTGGAGCAGCTGTGCGATATCGTGACAGGCTGCTCCCGCTACGCCGTATCGGAAACCCTTCGCAAGGGATATCTCATCGGCCGCGGCGGCTTTCGGATCGGTGTCTGCGGCACCGCCGTTATGCGGGACGGCGTCAACACCGATCTGCGGGATATTTCCTCCGTTACTGTCCGGATCAGCCGTCAGGTCTGCGGCGTGGCCGACAGCCTGCTGACGGAGCTATGGGACGGAGGCCGCTTTCCCAGTACGCTGCTGCTGGCCCCGCCGGGGGCGGGGAAGACCACACTGCTGCGGGATATGATCTGCGGCCTGTCGGACGGCGCCGGCGGGCGGCCCGCCTGCCGCGTGGGCGTGGTGGACGAGCGAGGCGAGCTGGCGGCCATGTATCGCGGCGTGCCGCAGCTGGAGGTGGGCGCCCATACCGATGTGCTGGACGGGATCCCCAAGGCAATAGGCATTCCTATCCTGCTGCGGGCGGCCAATCCGCAGATCATCGCGGTGGACGAAATCACGGCGGCGGAGGATCTGAGGGCCATGCTGTCCGCCGCCAACTGCGGCGTGTCGCTGTTGGCTACCATTCATGCCGCCGACAGAGAGGAGCTGCTGCACAAGCCGCTGTTTGCGGAGCTGCTGACCATGCAGGTGTTCCGCCGGTTGGTGACCATCACCGTGGAGGGCGGCAGCCGCGTGTACCGTACAGAAGCGCTGTGACAAAGCTGCTGGGGGCGCTGCTGCTGGTTTCCGCTGCCGGCTGGTGCTGGTGGAGCCGGCTGCGGCAGCAACGCCGGCGCCGTGCGGCGCTGTCTGCACTGACACAGGCGCTGGGCTTCATGGAAATGGCCATCCGCTGGCAGCAGCGGCCCATGATACCGCTGCTGTCGGAGCTGGCGCGGCGTCCGCTGTGCGGAAAATACTTCGCCGCCATCCTACAAAGTGTGCAAAGTGAAATACCTTTACATATATCGTGGAAAAACGCGACGGCGCTTTTGGAGGACACGGAAGCGGCACAGCTCCTACAAGCGATGGAGATGAGCGGCGACACCCAGCACCTGCTGAGGCAGCTGCAATACGCCCAGCAGCAGCTGCGGCATCTGGCGGAGCGCCGGGCACAGGACGATATACGGGACCGCAGGCTCACCGGCGCGGCGCTGTTCTCCGCTGCCGGCCTGCTGGTAATTCTACTGATTTGAGGGTACGGCATGGATGTTGATCTGATTTTCAAAATCGCGGCCATCGGCATTCTGGTGGCGGTGCTGAACCTGCTGCTGGTTCGCAGCGGGCGGGAAGAGCAGGCCATGATGACCACCCTGGCCGGCCTGGTGGTGGTGCTGATGATGCTGGTGCAGCAGATCAGCGACCTGTTCGAGCTGGTAAAGACTCTTTTTTCCCTGTAACGATGGAGACGGTGATCCGACTGTGCGCCCTGTGCCTCACCGGCGCGCTGCTGGCAGTGCTGCTGAAGCGGACAGATCCGCACATGGCGCTGCTGCTGGCGCTGGCAGTCTGCGGCGCGGTACTGCTGATACTGCTGGAGCCATTGGGAGAAATACAGAGTTTTTTCACGCAGCTCACGGACTGGGGCGGTCTGCCATCAGAACTGTTTGCACCGCTGGTGAAGACCGTGGGCATCGCACTGGTCAGCCGGACAGGCTCCGACCTCTGCCGCGATGCGGGAGAGGGGGCCATGGCGTCTCTGGTGGAAACAGCGGGCGCGGTCACGGCCATCCTCGTCTCACTGCCCCTGTTTCAGGCGGCGTGGGAGCTGCTGCGGTCCTTGCTATGAGACGGCGGGTGCAGATATGGGCCGCCGCCGCGCTGCTGGCCCTGCTGACAGTGCAGGCGCAGGCGACCGTGATACCGGAGGACGTGACGGACGCCCTGCCGCCTCAGGCCGCAGAACGGCTGGAGGGACTGGAGGGAACGCCGGACCACACCACATGGGCCGAAGGGCTGCGCCACCTGTGGGATGAGGCGCGGCAGTATGCGGCGGACGCCCTGCGATCGAAGGCGTCCGGTGCGGCGCTGCTGCTGGGCGTGGTGCTGCTGTGCGGCGTGGCAGAGGGCTTTTACGCGGCGGCAGACCAGCCCTCGGTGCCCCAGTTCATACCGGTGGCGGGAGCGTTGGCCATTACGCTGCTGGCTGCCGGTGATCTCAAGCAGATGATGGGGTTGGGCGTGGAGACCATGGAGGAGCTGGATGTCTTTGCCAAGGCACTGCTGCCCACGCTGTCGGCGGCGGTGGCCGCCAGCGGCGGTATCGCCACGGCCAGCGCCAAGCAGATCGCCACCGTATTCTTCACCAATCTGCTGCTCACCGTTATCCGCCGTCTGCTGCTGCCGCTGCTATACTGCTGTATCGCCGCCGCCGCGGCGGACGCCATGGTGCCGGGCCACAGCCTGAAGAAGCTCGGCACAGGCATCAGCAAGGCTGTGACGTGGGCGCTGACCGCAGCCATGGTGGTGTTTACCGGCTTCCTGACGCTGACCGGTGCGGCCACCGGCGCGGCGGATGCCATGACGATCCAGATGACCCGCAGCGCCATCGCCACAGCGGTGCCGGTGGTGGGCTCCATCATCTCCGAGGCCACCGGCACGGTGCTGGCCGGAGCCGGTATGCTGAAAAGCGCCGTTGGCATCTTTGGAATGCTGGCGGTACTGGCCATCTGCCTGACGCCGTTTCTGGAAATGGCGGCGCAATACCTCCTCTATAAGCTGACGGCATTTCTGGCGGGGATCGTGACCGAGGGGCCGCTGGCAGGCCTCATCAACGCGTTGGGCACGGCCTTCGGCCTGATGCTTGGCATGACGGGCAGCTGCGCCCTGCTGCTGCTCATCTCCATTACTTCTTCTGTATCGGCGGTGATTACATGATCGAAGCATTGCGGACGTGGCTGCTGTCCGTTATCGCGGCCGGACTGGTGCTGGCCATCCTGTATGCCCTGCTGCCCAAGGGCCGCCTGCGGCCTATCGTGCGGACCGCCGGCGGCATCGCCCTGATGCTGGTGATCCTCCAGCCTCTGCTGCAATTCGATTTTCGGGATTTTGCCGTGTCCTACGATGACTATGCCAATCGGATACAGGAGCTGACGGAGAAATATCGCACTGCGGACACGGCGGAGCTGGCCGCTATCATAGAGCGGGAGACGGCTGCATATATATCGGACAAAGGCACAGCGTTGGGGGTGCCCTGCCACGCGGTAGTGGAGACGGAGCTGCGCTCCGGCGTGCCGTATCCCTGTGCCGTGACGCTTGACGTGGAGAGAAATGAGGCGCTGGCCGCCTGCATCGCCGCCGATCTGGGGATCGGCGAGGCGTCGCAGTTCTGGCAGCCGCCCCGTGCGAGGTGATATATGAAGCGGGAAAAATGGACGGGGCTGCTGCAAAAATACCGTTTCGTGGCGCTGGTGGTGCTGGTGGGCGTACTGCTGATGCTGCTCCCCACCGGCAGCAGGACCGCATCGGATGACGACAGCGGCGACAGCCGCGAGGCGGCCTTCTCACTGGAGGACACGGAGAAGCGGATGGCGGAGGTACTGAGTGCCATCGACGGCGTAGGCCGCGTGCGGATCATGCTGACGCTGCGCTCCGGCGCTACTCTCCGTTTAGCGGAGGACAGCAGCGTGTCCGACAGCGCCGGCGGCCAGATGAAGCAGGAGAAGCAGGTCCTCACCGTCAACCGCGGCAGCGGGCGGCAGGAGGTGGTGGTCACACAGCAGCTGTATCCCACCTATCAGGGGGCGGTGGTGGTCTGCGAGGGCGCCGCCAGCAGCAGCGTGCGGCTGGCGGTGGTAAACGCGGTGTCCGTGCTGACGGGTTTGAGCAGCGACAGAATATCGGTGGTCAAATGGAAGTCATAGAAAAATGAGGAGGAGCAAGGCATGAAACAGGTATGGAAGCGGCGCGCGGTGGTGGCGGCGGTGCTGGTGCTGGTGGGCACGTCGGTGTATCTCAACTGGCGTTATACCGGCAGCGTGGCCGACAGCGAGAAGAAGGTGCTGGGCCAGTCGGCACTGGTCAACGGAGAAACGACGGACGCAGAGGCGACAGCCGCCGGCGACGATTATTTCGCCACCGCCCGCCTGAGCCGCAAGCAGGCCCGTGACACGGCCATCAGTATGCTGCAGGAGGCGCAGGTGGATGAAAATGCCACGGAGGACGTGCTGAACGAAGCGTCTCAGACCCTGCAGGTGCTGGCGGCTTACACCGTGGCAGAGTCCCAGATCGAAAGCCTCGTGGTGGCCAAGGGCTATGCCGACTGCGTGGCCTTCATGGGTGAGGATTCCGTCAGCGTGGTGGTGTCCGATCCCGATGGGCTGGACACTGTGGACGTGGCTCGCATCAAGGATATTGTAGTCAGCGAGACCAGTTATACCCCTGATCAGATCAAGATCATGGAGGCGGGCGCCACGGATACCGGCGCTGTCGCCGATACCGAAGATGCAAAATAGGTGTTGTATTCCGGCACAAAAAATGGTATACTGAACTGAATCACGAAAGACAGCGCAAGGAGATAACGCGATATGGCTGAAAATAAAGAATATATGATCCATCAGGAGGAGGACGGCGCCATCCAGATCTCGGAGGATGTGGTGGCCTCCATTGCCTCCAGCACCGCCGCAGAGGTAGACGGCGTCAGCGCCATGATGAGCGCCAATGTGTCCGATCTGGTGGGCGGTAAGAAAATGTCCGCCAAGGGCGTCCGCGTGGAGATGGACGGCGAGGGCATCGTGGTGAACCTGTTCATCGTCGTGCGCTACGGCAGCGCCATCGGAGATGTGGCCAAAAAGGTCCAGCAGATGGTTCGCACCGCGCTGGAGGGCATGACCGGCTTCAAGGTCACAGCGGTGAACGTCCATGTGGGCGGCATCAGCTTCAACTGACCGGCACAGATCTGAGAGAGAAAAGGATACACGTCTATGACACGCAATACGGCCCGCGAGATCGCCATGCATCTCGCCTACGAATTGAGCTTTAACGATCTGCCGGTGGAGGAGTTTCTGACCCGGCAGCTGAGCGCGGAGAGCTTCGCTGCACTGGCGCCGGAGCACCCGCTTTACGATGAGATGCCCAACGCCAAGCAGGAGGCGTACATCCGCCGCCTTGTCTCCGGCGTGGCGGAGCACGCGGCGGAGCTGGACGGCGACATTGAGAAATACGCCAGGGGCTGGCGCTTCGAGCGCATCTCCTTGGTGGCCTCCGCTATCATGCGTGTGGCCATGTACGAGATGCTCTACATGGCGGATATTCCCGCTGGCGTGGCCATCAACGAGGCGGTGGAGATCGCCAAGAGCTATGAGTCACCGGAGGTTGTGAAGTTCATCAACGGCATTCTGGGCAGCTTCGCCCGGGGTGAACTGAAAGACTGAATCAGGAGGGCAGAGCGTACGCTCTGCCTTTTCCGCGTGGAAGAAGGAGGGGGCTATGGATCAGGAGCGTCATATATTTACCGTCACCGAACTGAACAGCTGTGTCAAGGAGCTGGTGGAGTCCGTGCCCGCCTTCAGCGACCTGCTGCTGCGGGGCGAGGTGTCCAACTACAAGGTGTACCCCTCCGGCCACCACTACTTCACCCTCAAGGACAGCGAAAGCGCCCTGCGCTGTGTGATGTTCAAGGGCGCGGCTATGAAGCTGCGCTTCAAGCCGGAAAACGGGATGCAGGTCATCGCCTCCGGCCGTATCAGCGTCTACCCGCGGGACGGCGCGTACCAGCTGTATTGCAGCGGCCTGTCGGCCGACGGCGTGGGCGACCTGTATGTGGCCTTCGAGCAGCTGAAGGAAAAGCTGTATCGGGAGGGCCTGTTCGATCCCGCCCACAAAAAGCCGCTGCCCCGCTACCCACAGCGCATTGCCATCGTCACCTCGTCGGCGGGCGCGGCGGTCCACGATATGATCCGCATCCTGCGCCGCCGTTACCCCATCGCCAAGGTGCTGCTGCTGCCCGTGCGGGTACAGGGAGTGGAGGCGCCGCCGGAGATCGTGGGCGCTATCCGTTACGCCAACCGCTACCAGCTGGCGGACGTGCTGATCACCGGACGTGGCGGCGGCTCGCTGGAGGATCTGTGGGCCTTCAACGATGAGCGGGTGGCCCGGGCCATCTACGAGTCGGAGATCCCGGTGATCTCCGCCGTGGGACATGAGCCGGATGTGGCCATCAGCGACTTTGTGGCGGACCGCCGGGCGTCCACGCCGTCCAACGCGGCAGAGATCGCCGTGCCGGACATGACGGAGCTGCTCCGCACTCTGCATGGATCGGAGGAGCGCATGGCTCAGAGCATACTCAACGGCTTACAGCGGCGGGAGGAGCGGCTGGACGCCATGGCGAAGAAGCGTGTGCTGACGGACCCCACTGCCTTTCTGGCAGATCGCCGCCTTTCTCTGGACCATGCGATCCGTCGGCTGGCCGCCGCGGCTAAAAGCTGCGTGGACGGCGAGGGCCGCCGTTTCGCAGGGGCCGCCGCCGCACTGGACGCCCTCAGCCCGCTGAAGGTGCTGGCCCGGGGCTACGCGGTGGCGCAGAGCGCGGACGGTACTGTGCTGAAGGACGCCGCCGCCGTGACAGCGGGTGACCGCATCCGTGTCCGGCTGGCGCAGGGGAGCTTACAATGCAATGTGGTAGAAAAGGAGGCCTGACATGACTGCGAAAAAAACATTTGAGGAGAACATGGCCCGTCTGGAGCAGATCGTGACGCTGCTGGAGAAGGGCGATGCCCAGCTGTCGGACAGCCTGACGCTGTTCGAGGAGGGCACAAAGCTGGCGGCCCAGTGCCGCAAGGAACTGGACAGCGCCGAGCAGAAGGTGGTCAAGCTGATGAAGGGCCCTGACGGCGCGCCGGTGGAAAGTGATTTTCTGACGGAGGAATGACCATGGACCACGAAAGACAATACGCGGCGTACCAGCAGGCCATTGAGGCCTATCTGGACAGCCTGTTCACCGGCAGTACCCCCTATCAGAAGCTCTATGAGTCCATCCGATACAGCCTGCTGGCCGGCGGCAAGCGCATCCGTCCGGTGCTGACGCTGGAATTCGCCCGCCTGGGCGGCATCGACTGGCATCTGGCGCTGCCCTACGGCTGCGCGCTGGAGCTGATCCACAACTACTCCCTGATCCACGATGACCTGCCCTGCATGGATGATGACGACCTGCGGCGGGGCAAGCCCACCAACCACAGGGTATACGGCGAAACGCTGGCCGTGCTGGCTGGTGATGCCCTCCAGCCAGAGGCGTTTCGCCTCATGGCGGAGGCGCCGTGTCTGTCGGCGGACAACCGGCTGGAGGCCATCCGCACCTTGTCCCGCGCCTGCGGTGCCGATGGCATGGTGGCCGGTCAGGTGCTGGACACCGTGTACAATGTGTCGGACGAGGCGGGGCTGACGGTGCTGAACCGCCTGAAGACCGGCGTAATGATCTCCGCCGCGGCGGAGCTGGGCTGTATTGCCTCGGAAATGCCTGCTGCCATGCGCCGGCAGGCGCTGGCCTACGCCGACGCGCTGGGCCGCGGCTTCCAGATCCGCGACGATATGCTGGATGTGGAGGGAGACCAGGCCGTGTTTGGCAAGCCCATCGGCTCTGATGCGGAGGAGGGCAAGGTCACCTTCGTGAACGTCATCGGTCTGGACGGCTGCCGCCGTGCCGTGTCCGCCTGCACAGAGCAGGCCAAGGCCGCTGTGGCGGATTGGCCGGATCACGACTTCCTCTGGGAGTTGGCAGACCGCATGGTGGACCGCACAAAATAAGAAACCCCTGCTACGTAAGAGAAGGCTCCCAGCACCGTCGGCGCTGGGAGCCTTCTCTTATTTCTCTTTTCCAAAGTCACACAAGGACTGTAAAGGGCATTCACTGCACAGCGGATTTCGCGCCATACAGAGCGCCCGCCCATGCAGCACCATGCGGTGACAGAAGTTGTTGGACTCCTCCGGCGGGATGACCCGGCGGAGCTGCTGCTCCACCTTGAGAGGGTCCTTGCTGCCATCGGTGATGCCCAGCCGTCCTGTGATGCGGATGCAGTGGGTGTCGCAGACATACCCCTCCTGCCCGTAGATATCGCCCAGCACCAGATTGGCGGTCTTGCGCCCCACACCGGGCAGGGTCAGCAGATCCTCCATATTATCCGGCACCCTGCCGCCGAACCGCTCCAGCAGCTGCTGCGCCGCGCCCACGATGTCCCGGGCCTTGGCTCGCCAGAATCCACAGGAGTGGATATACTGCCCCACCTCGTCCACATCGGCGGCGGCAAAGGCCTCCAGCGTGGGGTAACGGGCAAACAGCGATGGCGTCACCAGATTCACCCGCGCGTCGGTGCATTGGGCCGCCAGCCGCACGGAGAACAGCAGCTCGTAGTCCTTGCCGTAGTCTAATGAACAGGCCGCATCGGGGTATCGCTCCTTCAGCGCCGCGATGATGGCGGCGATCTCCTGTGTCGTTTTCATGGGCATCACCTCGATTTCATTATAACAGCGGTTGCAGAAAAAGGCAATCCGTGATATACTTTCCCTGTTATCGTGCCGCCCAGGGCGGCAGGAGGGAGGTGCGGCCATGCGTCCGCTGGCAGACGAAATACGGCCCCAGACGCTGGACGAGGTCGCCGGACAGCGGCATCTGCTGGGGGAGGGGGCGCTGCTGCGCCGTCTTATCGAAAACGGTACCGACACCAACCTGATTTTTTACGGCCCCTCCGGCACCGGCAAGACCACCGTGGCCAACATTATTGCCAAACAGGCAAAAAAGACGCTCTACTACCTGAATGCTACCACCGCCTCGCTGCAGGATGTGAAAAACGTCATCGGCGATGTGGACACCATGCTGGCCCCCAACGGCATCCTGCTGTATCTGGATGAGATACAGTACTTCAACAAGAAACAGCAGCAGAGTCTGCTGGAATTTCTGGAAAACGGCAAGATCACTATGATCGCCTCCACCACGGAGAATCCCTATTTTTACATCTATAACGCGCTGCTGTCCCGCAGCACGGTGTTCGAGTTCAAGCCCCTGACGGTGGAGGAGACGATCCCCGCCGTGGAGCGGGCGCTGACCATCGAACGTGACCGCAGCGCCCTGCCGCTCCGATGGGAGCCATCCGTGCCCCGCACCGTGGCCATGGGCTGCGGCGGTGATGTACGCAAGGCTGTCAACGCCGTGGAGCTGCTGTACCGTGCCGCCAGGCCCGTCAATGGAGAGCTGTATGTGACAAGTGATGATGCTTTACAGCTCAGTCAACGAAGTGCCATGCGGTACGACAGAGAAGGGGATGACCACTACGATCTGCTATCTGCCCTGCATAAATCCATCCGCGGCTCCGATCCGGACGCAGCGGTGTATTATCTGGGCCGCCTGCTGGTGGCGGGGGATCTGATCTCGCCCTGCCGCCGCCTGCTGTGCATCGCGGCGGAGGACATCGGCCTCGCCTACCCGCAGGGCATCGTGGTGACGAAGGCTTGTGTGGACGCGGCTTTGCAGCTTGGCCTGCCGGAGGCGCGGCTCCCGCTGGCGGAGGCCGCCGTGCTGCTGGCCACCGCCCCCAAATCCAACAGCGCTCATAACGCCATCATCGCCGCCATGGAGGATATCCAGCGCGGCGCAGTGGGGGAGATCCCACGCCATCTGAAGAACGTCCATGCCGACAGCGCCGGCGCTGAGAAGCCGGCGTCCTACAAATACCCGCACAACTACCCGAACCATTATGTGAAGCAGCGCTACCTGCCGGAGTCTCTGGGGGACAAGACGTACTATGAGTACGGCCCCAACAAAACGGAGCAGGCCGCCAAGCGCTACTGGGACGACATCAAGGGGAGATGACCATGGAGCTGCAGCTGAACGACATTTTAGAGCTGAAAAAGGACCACCCCTGCGGCAGCCGCCGCTGGCAGGTTCTGCGGGTAGGGATGGATATTAAGCTGCGCTGTCTGGGCTGCGGCCACGAGGTCATGCAGCCCCGCCGCAAGGTGGAAAAAATGGTCAGGCGTATTTTGCCGAAGGAGGAAGAAACATGAGACCGAAATGGGTACGTTATCTGGCCATGGGTGTGGCGCTGCTGCTGGCTGTGGTCATGCTTGTCTCGCTGGTCCTGCCATACATTGGACTGTGAGGCTGCCGTGAAGCACTGCATTCTTGCCAAGTACCGGCCGGAGGTCTACCCCCGGCGGGCGGAGCTGCTGCCCCGCATTCGGGAGATCTTTGCCCCGCTGGCGGCGCTGGACGATATCCGCAGCGTGGCGGTCTATCCCAACTGCGTGGCGCGGGATAACCGTTACGACGTGCTGATCGTGGTGGATATGGCGCAGGACGCTCTGCCGCTGTACGATGCCTCTGCGCCGCACCGCCTCTGGAAGGAGGAGTTCGGCCCGCTGCTGGCGCAGAAGGCCATCTTCGACTTTGAGCCATAACGAAGAACACCGCCGGAGGAAAAGGCCCGTCCTTTTCCTCCGGCTCTCCTTTTGTGACGGATTTCTTTGCCGCCATGTCCTATAATGGACGGGCGAGGTGAGGTATATGGTGGTGTATCTGGATCGAGTGTTCCTGCTGAATCTGCTGATCGACTATTTGCTCCTGCTGTCGGCGGCACAGTTGTCCGGCCGCACCCTCCATCGCCTGCGGCTTCTGCTGTGCGCCGCCGCAGGCGGCGTCTACGCGGTGCTCACGTTCCTGCCGGAGCTTGGGCCCCTGTGCAGTCCGCTGTGTCAGATGGCGGTCGGTGCCGCCATGGCACTGTGCGCCTTTCGGGGTCATCGCCGTCCGGCGCTGCTGTTTCTGCTGCTGTCCGGCGGACTGGCGGGCTTCGTGCTGGCGTTGGGCCTGTGGACCAACGCGCCGGAAGCGCTGCTGTGCCGCGTGTATCGGGCGGAGCTGAGCTGGCCGCTGCTGCTGGCTGCCGCACTTTGCTTCTATCTGCTGCTGCGCCTGCTGCTGGGACAGGGCGCACGTCATGGAGGAGGAGAGCTTTTGAAGATCACCATATCGGTCTGCGGCCGAAAGCAGACCGTCACCGCTCTGCGCGACACGGGCAACACCCTGCGCGATCCGGTATCTGGCCGTCCGGCGCTGGTACTGGAGCGCAGCGCGGCGGAGGACCTGTGGCCGCCGGAGGTAGCGGCGGTGCTGTCCGCACCGCTTCCGCCGGAGGAGAAGATGGCTTGCCTGCACCGGCAGGGCGCGGCGGTCACCTTCACGCTGCTGCCGTTTCGCAGCGTGGGAACGCCATCCGGCTTGCTGCTGGCCGTCCGCAGCGATTACATAGAGGTGGGCGGACGGCGCTATCCCCGTACGCCGGTGGCACTGTCGGAGCACCCTGTCAGCGATGGCGGCGGGTATCACGCCCTGTGGGGCGATCCGGAGGGGGAGGAGGTGACCGCCCATGCTGAGGATGCTGGTGCAGCGCGTGCTGACGCTTCTGCACAGACGACACACGCCGGATAAGATCATGTACATCGGCGGCAGCGACATCCTGCCGCCGCCGCTTCCCAGAGATGAGGAGGCAGCACTGCTGGCCCGTCTGGATCAGGGAGAGCTGTCGGTGCGCCAGACGCTCATTGAGCGGAACCTGCGGCTGGTGGTCTACATTGCCCGCCGCTTTGAGAACACCGGCATCAATATCGAGGACTTGATCTCCATCGGCACCATCGGCCTGATCAAGGCCATCAACACGTTTCGTACCGACAAGAATATCAAGCTGGCCACCTACGCCTCCCGCTGCATCGAAAACGAGATCCTCATGTACCTGCGGAAGAACAGTGGCAGCCGCGTGGAGGTCAGCTTCGACGAGCCGCTGAACACCGACTGGGACGGCAAGGAGCTGCTGCTCAGCGATGTGCTGGGTACGGACAGCGACGTGGTCATGCGTCCCATCGAGGCGGACGCAGACCGCCAGATGCTGGCGGAGGCGGTGGCAAAGCTGAGCCCCCGCGAGCGGGACATCATCACCATGCGGTTTGGGCTGGGTGGCGGCAGAGAGCTGACCCAGAAGGAGGTGGCAGACCGGCTGGGTATCTCCCAGTCCTACATCTCCCGGCTGGAAAAGCGCATCATCCTGCGGCTCCGCAGGGAGATCCTGCGCATGAGCTGAAAAAAGGCTGTGAAGGCGATAGCCTTCACAGCCTTTTGCTGTCAACTTATTGCAGGAACAGGGAGGCGGGACGGTTGATGACCATCATATTGTAGTACCGCAGCAGATGGTAGTCGTCCTTGTCCAGCTTGATGGTGTTCATCAGCCGCTCCGTTTCGTCCAGCGGTTCCTTGGAGATCAGCGCCTTCAGCGCGATGGGGGCGAAGAAGGGGGTGGAGCCGATGCCGGAGACCAGTCCAATGGCCGGTGTACGGTTGGACATGGGGTTGAGCATACAGATATACATCTTTTCCGCCTCATTGATCTGGTTGGTCATCACCATGTGGGTGATGGTGTCGTAGGCCTTCATCTCACCGGTAAACAGATGCTGGCAGCGATCCGGCTCGGAGAAGGAGGCAACACCCAGATACAGCGTGACCTCGATGGTCTCCCGATCCGCGGCGCGGGAGAAGCGCAGCAGGGAGCGTACCATCTGCCGCACGCGGCCGTCGTAGTAGTACATATAGGCCAGCGACTGATTGAAGTAGTTGTTCTTGGGCAGGGAGGTATCCTGATGGAATACCGGCGGCTGATAGTCGATAAAGCACTTGAGGTCGATCTCCAGCGCCTGCGCAATGTCGTAGAGCGTCTCGATGTCGATGGTGATGGCGCCGTTCTCGTACTTGGACAGCGTGGCCTTGCTCTTATTGATCATGGCGGAGAACTGCTCGATGGTATAGCCTCTGCTCTTTCGATATTTTTTGATACGCTGCCCCACAAAGTAAGAAAAAGAACTCATTTGCGTCACCTCCTGCTAACAGTGCAATCATACCAAACATTTGGTAGGAAGTCAACAATTAGTTTCGGAGAATGAAACAAGTTTTCCTTGTGTTTTCGCACAAATAAACGATGAGGGAGGGGGGACGGTATTGCGGCGGGCCGGTGTGGGGTATTGTGGCAGGTCTGTGCGGGAATCCGCCCCCAAGCAGCGCGGTATGCGCGGCGCAAAGGACCGCCCTGAAACGTCACCAACGAAAAGAAGTCCGACCCGTATGGGTCGGACTTCTCTGTTCCAATGTAGGAGAGGGGACTTACTTGGCGGCTTCCATGCCGGCCAGCAGAGCCTTCTTGTTGCCCTCCAGGAAGCGGGCCTTCTTCTCGCCCAGCTCAATGCGGATGGCTTCCATCATGCTCTCCACGGAGGTGACGGGAGCCTTAGCCAGAGTGGAGCCGAGGATGGCCACGTTGGCGCCCTTGGGGTTGCCGATGGACTCGGCAATGCCGTTGGCGTCGCAGTACACCACGGTGATGTCGTCACGGACGGCCTTGCGGTCGATGATGCTGCTGTTGATGACCAGCACACCGCCGGGCTTGACGTGCTCCTCGAACTTGTCCAGAGAAGGACGGTTCATGGCAACGATCACGTCGGCCTTGTCCACCAGGGGGGAGGCAACGGGCTCATCGGAAACGATGACGGAGCAGTTGGCGGTACCGCCGCGCATCTCGGGGCCGTAGGAAGGCAGCCAGGAGACGTGCTTGCCGTCCAGCATACAGGCCATGGCCACGAACTTACCGATCAGGAGCATACCCTGACCGCCGAAACCGGCAAAAATGAAGGTTTTTTCCAT
>CAKTOK010000006.1 GCA_934589835.1 uncultured Oscillospiraceae bacterium
CCCAACGAGGTGCGTATCGCCTGCTACATCGTGGTCATCGCCGGCTTCGTGACCTGCGTGGACCTGCTGCTGAAGGCGTTCGTTCCCGCCCTGTCCAGCTCTCTGGGTGTGTTTATCCCCCTGATCGTCGTGAACTGCATCATTCTGGGCCGCGCGGAGGGCTTCGCCTCCAAGAACGGCGTCGGCGCTTCCGCCGTGGACGGCATCTGCCAGGGCATCGGCTACACGCTGGTGCTGATCGTGATGTGCGTGGTCCGCGAGTTCCTGGGCTCCGGTAAGTTCGGCGGCGGCCTGCTGGGCGGCGGCGCACTGGGCAGCGCGCCCGGTGTCACCATCTTCCCCGAGGAGTTCGGTATCAGCGTTCTGACCCTGCCCGTGGGCGGCTTCCTGACTCTGGGCTGCCTCATTGCCCTGATGCAGTGGGCGCTGGCCAAGAGCGAAAAGAAAAAGGAGGCCAAGTAAGTTATGAGTGTAACGACGCTGCTCGCCATTTCTCTTGGCGCGATTCTGACCAATAACTTTATTTTCTCCCAGTTCCTGGGTATCTGCCCCTTCCTGGGCGTGTCCAAGAAGATCGACACCGCCATCGGCATGGGCGCCGCCGTGACCTTCGTCATGGGCTTGGCCTCCGCGTTCTGCTACGGCGTCAACATCATTCTGGTCAAGCTGGGCCTGGAGTTCATGCAGACCGTGGCCTACATTCTGGTCATCGCCGGTCTGGTGCAGTTCGTGGAAATGTTCCTGAAGAAGAACATCCCCACCCTGTACACCGCGCTGGGCGTGTACCTGCCTCTGATCACCACCAACTGCGCCGTGCTGGGCGTCGCCCTGCTGAACACCCAGAATGACTACAACTTTATCGCATCCGTGATCTACGGCATCACCGGCGGTCTGGGCTTCCTGCTGGCCATCTTCCTGTTCGCGGCCGTCCGCGAGCAGCTGGAGGTCTCCAGCGAAAATCCCAAGGCCTTTGACGGCTTCCCCATCGCGCTGGTCACTGCCGGCCTGATGGCGCTGGCCTTCATGGGCTTCAGCGGCCTGAAGGTCTGGTAAGGAGGTAGAAGAATATGACTACTTTGATTTGGGCGGTCGTCGTCCTGGGCGCGCTCGCTATCATCTTCGGCCTGATCCTGGCCATCGCCGCCAAGGTGTTCGAGGTCGAGGTCGACCCCCGCCTGCCTGAGATCCAGGCATGTCTGGCCGGCGCCAACTGCGGCGGCTGCGGTTATCCCGGCTGCGGCGGCTGCGCCGAGGCCATTCTGGCCGGTAAGGCTCCCGTTACCGCCTGCGCTCCCGCCGGCGCCGAGGGCGCGGCCAAGATCGCTGCCATCATGGGCATGGAGGCTCCCTCCGGCGACAAGATGGTGGCCCATGTGCTGTGCAACGGCGGCTGCAACGCCAAGGACAACTTCGAGTACCGCGGCGTGAAGGACTGTCTGGCGGCCACCAAGGTCTGCGGCGGCGATGCCAAGGCCTGCCGCTACGGCTGCTTCGGCTTCGGCTCCTGCGTGGCGGCCTGTAAGTTCGATGCCATCCATGTCATCAACGGCGTTGCCGTGGTCGACAAGGAGAAGTGCACCAACTGCGGTGCCTGCCGCGCTGCCTGCCCGCACCACCTGATCGTGGAGGTGCCCTACAAGCAGAAGGTGTTCGTCAACTGCTCCAACAAGGACAAGGGTCCCGCCGTCACCAAGGTGTGCGCTTCCAGCTGCATCGCCTGCGGTATGTGCGAGCGTACCTGTAAATTCGACGCCATCCATGTGGTGGACAATGTGGCCGTCATCGATTACAGCAAGTGCAAAAACTGCACCATGTGCGCCAAGGCCTGCCCGCGCAACGCCATTGAGCCCATCCCCACCCCCGAGGAGAAGGAGAAGTTCAAGGCCGCGCAGAAGGCTGCCGCCGAGAAGAAGGCTGCTGCCGCCAAGGCCGCCGCCGAGGCTGCCGCGCAGGCTCCCAAGGCGGAGTAAGTTGCCGAAATAAAAGAAGGACCGCTCTACAGGCGGTCCTTCTTTTATGTCATGGGTAGGCGGCACGCTCTTTTCTTTTGACGGCCGCCGTGGTATACTGGGAAAAATGACTGCAAGGGAGGCCCCGCCATGTCCGATACCATCGCCGCCATCGCCACGCCCCAGCTGCCCAGCGCCATCGGCATCCTGCGGCTGTCCGGCCCAGATACCCTGCGGGCGCTGGATTGCGTGTTCCGCGCCGGAAACGGGCGGCCCGCCGGAGAGCAGACGCCGCGCCGTATGGTACTGGGCGACCTGCTGGATCAGGGCGGCAGCGTGCTGGACCACGTACTGTGCGTCCGGTTCGCCGCGCCCAACAGCTACACCGGCGAGGACTGCGCCGAGCTGCACTGTCACGGCTCCCCCGTGGTGCTGAACGCCGGTCTTACCGCGCTGTTCGCCGCCGGCTGCCGTCAGGCCGGAGGCGGTGAATTCACCCGCCGCGCCTTTCTCAACGGGCGGTTGGATCTGATGCAGGCCGAGGCCGTGGCGGACCTGATCGATGCAGAGACGGTGGAGGCCGCGAAAAACGCGGCGCATCAGCTGGACGGCGCACTGAGCCGGTCCATCGGAGACATCTACGATGCGCTGATGGCGCTGACAGCGCGGTTTTACGCGGTGGTGGACTACCCCGATGAGGAGATCGAGGACGTGCAGCGCGGGGAGATGCTGGACACGCTGCGTACTGCCCAGCAGGCGCTGGAAGCGCTGCTGGCCACCTTCTCCCGCGGGCAGCTGCTGAAGCTGGGGGTCCCCGCGGTGATTCTGGGCCGTCCCAACGCGGGCAAGTCCTCCCTGCTCAACGCGCTGCTTGGCTATGACCGCGCCATTGTCACGGATATCGCAGGCACCACCCGCGATACGGTGGAGGAACGGGTGCTGGTGGGCGGCGTGCTGCTGCGGCTGACGGACACCGCTGGGATCCGCGACAGCGGCGACCGCATCGAGGCCCTGGGCGTGGCCCGCAGCCGTCAGGCGGCGCAGCGGGCGGCGCTGGCGCTGCTGGTGCTGGACGGCTCGCAGGAGCTGACGGCGGAGGACGAGCAGGCCATGGCGGCGGCGCGGGACGTGCCGCACCTGCTGGTGCTGGTAAACAAGAGCGACCTGCCGCAGCGGCTGGACATCGGCCGTCTGGCGGATCGGTTCGACAACGTGCTGAGCATCTCCGCCCAGACCGGCGCGGGGCTGGACACGCTGGCGGAGGCGGTGGCGGCGCTGTATCCCGCCGGAGAGGCTCCCGCCGGTGAGATGCTGACCAACGCGCGGCAGGCGGATGCGGTGTCCCGCGCCCTGTCCGCCGTGAGCGAGGCGCAAAGCGCCCTGTGCACCGGCATGACGCCGGATGTGGTGCTCACCGACTGTGAAGCGGCGCTGGAGGCGCTGGGCGAGCTGAACGGAAAGCGCATCCGCGAGGATCTGGTGGATACCATTTTCTCCCGCTTCTGCGTGGGAAAATGACCGGCGGCTTGTAAATTGTGTGCAAATTTTCGGTTTTACCCTTTTCATGGAACGCTTTTCATGATATGATGCAGTATCGAATCGATAAAAGGAGGCCTTCTTATGCGTGACTATATTATCATGACCGACAGCTGCTGCGACCTGACCGACCACATGGCCAGAGAGCTGGAGCTGAACGTGGTGCCCCTGACCGTCCATATAAACGGCAAGGACTACGCCAATATGCTGGACGGCAGCGAGATCAGCTTCGAGGAGTTCTATCAGAACATCCGCAGCGGCATTCTCAGCACCACCTCCGCTGCCAACGTGGGGCAGTTTGAGGACGCCATGCGTCCCGCGCTGGCCGCCGGTAAGGATATCGTGTGCATCAATTTCTCCAGCGCGCTGTCCGCCACCTATCAGAACGCGGTCATCGCCGCCAAAACCATGGCCGAGGAGTTCCCCGAGCGCCATGTGTACGTTGTGGACTCTCTGTCTGCCTCGCTGGGTCAGGGCCTGCTGCTCTATCTGGCCGTCCAGAAGAAGCGGGAGGGCCTGACCGCCGAGGAGCTGGTGCAGTGGGTGGAGGACAACAAGCTCCACATCGACCACTGGTTCACCGTGGATGACCTGAACTTCCTGAAGATGGGCGGCCGCGTCTCCGCCACCACCGCGTTTCTGGGTACCATGCTGGCCATCAAGCCGGTGATGCACACCTCCGACGAGGGCAAGCTGGTGCCCGTCAGCAAGGCACGGGGCCGCAAGGCCAGCCTGCAGGCCCTTATCGACAAGGTAGCGGAGCTGGGCATCGAGCCCAGCGAGCAGGTAATGTTTATCTGCCATGCCGACTGCGAGGTAGAGGCCCGCGCCGTGGCCGAGGAGCTGAAGGCCCGCTATGGCGTGAAGGAGGTCTATATCAACTACATCGGGCCCGTTATTGGCAGCCACACCGGCCCCAATACCATGGGACTTTTCTTCGTAGGCACCAAGCGCTGACCGCATCGAACGGCAAACGGAGGGAACGTACATGGAATGGCTGGAGCTGAAGATCGATACCTCGCCGTCCGGTCTGGACGCGGTGACAGCGCTGCTGGAGGAGCAGGGCGTCACCGGCGTCATCATCGACGACGAGGGGGATTTCAAGGATTTTCTGGAGCATAACCGGCAGTACTGGGACTATGTGGACGAAGACCTGCTGCGGGAAAAGGCCGGCGTCAGCCGCGTCACCTTCTATCTGGAGCGGAACGAGGGGGCGCTGGATACCATCGCCCGCGTCCGCATTGCCATGTCCGCGCTGAAAAAGGCCCATCCCGAGTACGGTCCTCTGCTGCTGACGATAGACAGCGTGGCCGACGCGGACTGGGAAAACAACTGGAAAAAATTCTACAAGCCCATGGAGATCGGGGAGCGGCTGCTGGTAGTCCCCCAGTGGGAGCAGACCAAGAGGGATCACGGACGGGTGAAGCTGGTGCTGAACCCGGGCCTGACCTTCGGCACCGGCAGCCACGCCACCACCCGCCTGTGCCTGCAGGCGCTGGACAAGTACATCCACGGCGGCGAGAAGGTGCTGGATCTGGGCTGCGGCAGCGGCATCCTGTCCATCGCGGCGCTGGTGCTGGGGGCGAAGGAGGCCTTCGCCTGCGACATCGATGAGAAGTGCGTGGACGTAGCCTACGAGAACGCCGCTCTCAACGGTGTGGGAAAGGACCGCTATACCGTGCGGTGGGGCGATGTGCTGACAGACAGGGCCTTGCAGGCCCAGCTCGGCGGCGGGTATGACATCGTGGTGGCTAACATTGTGGCCGATGTCATCATCGGCCTTTCCGGCAGGGTGCGGCCCTTCCTGAAGGAGGGCGGACTGTTCCTGTGCTCCGGCATCATCGACGAGCGAGCGGAGGAGGTCCTTGCCCAGCTGCGCGCCGACGGCTGGATCGTCATGGAGCGCCACGATTCCGAGGGCTGGTACAGCTTCCTGTGCCGGTAATACCTGCGGCAAAACGAAAAAAGGAAGCGGGACGCGCTGCGTCCCGCTTCCTTTTTGCCGTTATCCATTGTCCTCCGGCAGGTAGCCCGGGGCCACAAGAATGATCTTGTTGCCCACGTCGTAATGGCTGTCTGCCTCCACGCGGCTGGACAGCAGGTTGCCGTCGCCATCGTAGATGTTACGCCATGTCCGGACGTGGGAGCCGTTGTGGCCGTACTGGTCGATGACCTCCTCGCCGGGCGCCACATCCGGCGACTCCTGATAGACCACCTGATAGCCCGTGACGGACAGCACTGCACTGGTCATGACCACATAATGGTCGTCCACCTTTGTGCCCAGAATGGTGCAGGTGATCTCGTTGGTCGCATCGTTATAGGAGGTGACGATCTTGATGGGATAGTCGCGGCTGTTGCGGAAGGCGAAGTCCGGTCCGCCCCAGCTCACGGTGGCGTCGCAGCCGGTGGGCATATAGCCCGGGTCGAACATATGGCAGTAGCGCAGGACGATGTCCAGATCGCTGAGCAGCACCGCGTAGTACAGGGTGGACGACACCTGGCAGATGCCGCCGCCGATGGTGGTGACGGTGCGGCCGCCCTCATAGGCGCCGGCCTCCTGAAAGCCCCGCTCCGCCGTGCGCTTGCCCACGGTGGCGTTATACCAGAACTCCTCGCCCGGATTATAGATCCTGCCGTTGATGCAGGCGGCGGCCAGCTTGATGTTCTGGTGCCTCCCCCAGGGTCCGGCGCACTTGGTGGTGTAGGTACCCAGCACGTCGCGGAACAGCGCCTGCTCCAGCTCCTCCGTGGACACCGTGGGGAACGTCACCTCCGCATCGGCCAGAAACTCCGTGCCTGCGGCGGCCGCGTCCAGCTGGGCCTGCACCGCCGGTACGTCAAAGGCCACGCCGATGCGGGACTGCGTAGGCTCGCCGGTGGCCTTGTCGCACACGGCCTCTGCCTTTTCGCCTGCCAGCTGGTCATGCAGCGCCTGCACATCCAGCGTCTCGGCCTTCTTCTCCTGATAGACGCAGTCCACCGGCGTCACCGCGCCGCTTTCCAGCATAGCGTTCACATCGCGGGCCAACCGCTGCGCGTCCAGCATCCGGCCGTCGGCCGGCTTGGTGATGTACAGCCCCTCGCCTTTTTCCAATCGGTAGCCGCCGTCCACCACCGTGCAGTTCAGCGTGGCTGCCAGCTGCTCGCAGGCCGCGTCCAGCGCCCCACCGTCCGCCGTCATACGTGGCACGGCGGAGGTCTGGGCAAACCAGCTTCGTATGTACGACCAGCCGCCGCGCAGCCACGCGCCGGCCCCGCCGCCCCAGCTCTCGTACCGCCGGAGCGCACCGGCGGCCACAGCCGCGTCCTCCGGCGTCACCGTGACGCCCAGCTCCGCCAATGAGACGCTGCCGATGGCCGCGCCCTGCGCCGTCAGAGGCACGCTTGTGCCGGCCAGCAGCGCCGCGCCCTGCTCCTGCCACAGCGCTTCGATCTGTTGGCGGTCCTGTCCGGACACGTCCAACCCCAGTACGTCCGTGTGGGGAAAGGCTTTTCCGTCGTACAGAAACTGCACCGCCGCACAGGCGGCCGCATAGGCCAGCACCAGCACACCGGCGATAATGCCCACGATGCGCGCGGCCTTTTTGCCGCCGGAGACAGGCGGCTTCTCTGCCGCCGTAACGGCCGGCGGCGTCTGTTCTGTGATAACAGAGGACACTCGATTGCTCTCGTCCATGGATGTCCCCTCCTTTTTTCGGTTTCCACGGGATCTCCCGTGTCCGCTTACTATACCATAGCGTTCTTGAAAATGGGTTACAAATCCGTAACGGCCGCCTTTCGCTTGGGAATGTGGATGGTCAGCAGGATCTCCTCGTCCGTGTCGCGGCGGCCCACCTCCGCGCCCACGCCCGCCGACTGCATGAGCCGGACGCCCCGCTCCACGCTGTTGAGAAACAGCCGCACATCCTTGATGATATAGGTGCTCCGCTGCTTCGGCGGCACGGTCTGGCCCCGGGCCACCAGCGTATCAATGTACGCCTCCGCCTGCGCCACATTCAGGCTGCGCTGACCGATGTGCCGTGCCGCGGCCAGCTGCCGCTCGGGATCGCTGAGCCGCAGCAGAGCCCGCGCATGGCGCTCTGTCAGGCCGTACTGCCGCAGGCAGTCCGCCACCGCGCCGCTGAGCCGCAGCAGCCGCAGCTTGTTGGCCACGGCGGGCTGGGACTTGCCCAGCTTTTCCGCCGCCTGCTGCTGGGAAAGGCCGTACCGCCGGATGAGGCGGGCGATGGCCGCCGCCTCCTCCATGTAGTCCAGATCGCGGCGCTGGAGATTTTCAATGAGCGCCAGCAGCGCCGCGTCCTCCTCTCCCACCGCCGCCACGAGACAGGGCACCTCCCGCAGTCCGGCGATGCGGGCGGCGCGGAGCCGCCGCTCTCCCGCCACCAGCTCATAGAAGCTGCCGCGGTCCCGCACCGTCAGCGGCTGCAAAATGCCATAGGCGCGGATGCTGTCCGCCAGCTCCCGCAGATCGCCCTCGTCAAAGACGCGGCGGGGCTGCTGGGGATTGGGCCGCACCGTATTGATGGGGATGTAGCGGACACGGCTGGACAGGAATTCTCCCTTCTGGTTATTTTTCATCATTTCCCCCTCCTTTTTCCCTATTTTACGGCGCAGCCGCCGCAAAATAGGGCGCAAAACGTCGGGAAATCAGAAAAAACACAAGCAAAAACGGGAGGATCTTGTCCTCCCGCTCTCTTATTGCCGCTCCCGCTTCAGACGACGGATGTCATCGCCGAAGAAGGGCAGGATCTCATAGTCCCCCTCCAGACGGGAGAGGATCTGCCGGCCGTAGCGGCTGCCGATCTCCTCCGGCGCCAGATTGGTGCTGATGATGGTGGAGCGGCCCGCCATGAGCCGTCCGTTGACGAGCTGGTACAGGGCGCTCTGCACAAAGGCGGTGGTCATCTCCGTGCCCAGGTCGTCCAGGATCAGCAGGTCGCACTTCATGCAGCGGTCCACCTCCTCGCTGCCGCCGTCGTCCCGGCGGAACTTGGCGTCCTCAAACCTGCCGAATACGCTGGCCGCCGTGTCGTACACCACGGAAAAGCCGTTCTCGCTGACCACCCGCGCGATGCAGGCGGAGAGAAACGTCTTGCCCAGCCCCGTACCGCCGGACAGCAGGAGACTCCCGCTTCCGCGGGCAAACTGATAGGCATAGTCGCGGCACGCATCGAAGTTCCGCTCCATATTTTCCCGCGGAGATACGCCGAAGGCCGGCTGCACCGCGCTGTCGTACCAGTCGAAGCTGAAGGTCTCAAAGCTGTCCTCCCCCAACGGCAGCAGGCGGGACAGCTCCGCCAGCTGCTCTCTGGCGTAGTAGGCCCGCAGACAGCGGCACACGCCGCCCTGCACATAGCCGGTGTCGCCGCACAGGGGGCAGGCGGGCTTCTCCTCCAGATAATCCGTGGGATAGCCAAGCTCCGTCAGGATCTGCCCCCGCTCCTGCTGGAGCTGGAGATTCTCGTCCCGCAGCACCCGAATGGCGGGCAGCGGGTCCGTCCCCCGCGCCAGCGCGGAGGAAATGATGCGGCTCATGGTGCTCCGCAGCTCCGTCTCGATCTGTGCCAGCCGCGGGCGGACCGCGAAAAGCTGCCGCCGCCGCTGGTCCAGCCGTGCCGCGCGGCGCTGCTTGTCCTCGTCAAAGCGGGTCAGCGCCCGCTGCATGATCCTGCCATCGTATGCCATGTCGTCACCTCTTGATGTACCGGCGCATCCATGCGTTCTGCTCCCCGCCGCCCTGACCGGCGGTCTGAGCCGCCGCGGGAGCGGGCCTGCGCTCCTCGCCGCGCTGCACCTGCTGGGGCGTGTGCCAGCCGCTGTCGTGCCAGCGGCGCAGGATCCCGTTGAGATAGCGCCAGTTCATATCCTTCTTATATAACACCGTCCGCTCGTAGGCCATGGCCACTGTCTCCGGCGGGAAGCCCATGTCCATCCAGTCGGCAATATAGCGGCTCTCCGCCTCCACCGGCGGGCGGTCCGGCAGCTGGAGCGCCTTCATGTACGCTCCCATCTTCTGGCGGCGGCGGCTCCAGGTCCGCAGGTAGTGGGAGGCGCTGACCTGATCGAAAAGACCCAGCTGCGCCCAGTGGTAGCCCTCCTTCTCCACCTGCCGCATGGTGGGCCGCCGGCCCTCGCCCCACTGCTCGCGGGCTCGCTCCACACAGTGGCACAGCAGCAGGTAGATCACATCCGCCGGCAGGCCCAGATCGTCATACAGGCCCGCCAGGATCTGGAGGTCGGCGGTACGCAGCTTCTTACCCAGCTGCTGCTCCGCCTGAGGAATCAGCAGGCGGAAGCCCTCGTTGTCCGTCAGCAGCGCTGTGATGTCCTCCGTGGAGTAGACGGGGCGCTCCGGCGCCGGCTCGGGGCGGGGCTGCTGGGGGCGGGGCAGCAGGCCCAGCTCCTGCAAAACACGCTCCGCCGCGTCCAGCCGCAGGCGGCTCATGGGCAGGACCCTTTCCAGCTCCTCCGGCGTGACGCCGCGGCCGAATCGCTGCAGAGCCAGATACAGCAGGGCCGCGTCGCCCTCCCCGCGCTTGAGCAGGCTCTCCACCGCGGCGGCGGGCAGGGTGATATTCTCTTGTCCGCCCCGCAGGATGTAGCCCCCCATGATGTGCCCCTTCCTTTTGTCAGTGCCCCTATTTTACATGAAAATACCGCCGCCGTAAAGCGGGGCCGGTCATATTTTTACAAATTTCCGCTTTTCGCCAAAATACACTTTCCACGACGGGAAATTGTGCTATAATGGATGCTGTATCAGCATCTTTATTTTACGGATGACAGAGGAGGTTGACCTATGGCGAATCGGGTAACGATGACCATCTGCGGCACAGAGTACACGCTGGTGGCAGAGGAGGACGCAGCCTACATGGAAAAGGTCGGCGAGATGGTGGACAGCGAGATGCGCCAGCTGATGGACAGCGCCCACATGAGCCGCGACAATGCCGCCGTGCTGGCCGCCGTGAATCTGGCAGACGAGCTGTGCAAGACACAGGAGAACGCCGACAATCTGCGCCGTCAGCTGAAGACCTATCTGGATGAGGCCAGCCGCGCCAAGAGCGAGGCCGCCGAGCTGCGGCGCAAGCTGCAATCCCAGCAGAACCGCAAGGGATGATGGAGCTTCTCTCCCCTGCCGGCAGCTTCGACGCCCTGATCGCCGCCGTTCAGGCCGGTGCGGACGCAGTGTATATGGGCTTCGGCGCGTTCAACGCGCGGCGGAGCGCCAAAAACTTTACCGACGAGGAATTTGCGTCGGCGGTGTCGTATTGTCATTTGCGGGGCGTGCGGGTCTTTCTGACGCTGAACACCCTGCTGACAGATCGGGAGCTGGTTCAGGCGGCGGACGCCCTGAAAAAGGCCAGCGCCATGGGCGTGGACGCCATATTGGTGCAGGACTGGGGCCTTCTGGCGCTGGCGCGGGAGATGGCGCCGGACGTGCCGCTGCACGCCAGCACCCAGATGAGCCTGTTCACGCTGGGCGGTGCCAACGAGGCCGCCGCGCTGGGCATGGAGCGGGTCGTGCTGGCCCGCGAGCTTTCCCGCCATGAGGTGCGGGAGATCTGCGCCGGATGCCCCGCAGAGATCGAGGTGTTCGTCCACGGCGCGCTGTGTATGTGCTATTCCGGTCAGTGCGAGATGAGCGCCGTGGTGGGCGAGCGCAGCGGCAATCGAGGCGCCTGCGCCCAGCCGTGCCGCCTGCCCTACGGGGTCAACGGCCCCTGCCGGAACGGACACCCGCTCAGCCTGAAGGACGCCAATCTGTCGGCATACCTCGCAGAAATGGACGAGATGGGCGTAGCCTGTCTCAAGCTGGAGGGCCGGATGAAGCGGCCGGAATATGTGGCGGTGGTCACCGGCATCTACCGGCGGCTCATTGATGAAAAGCGCCGCCCCACGGCGGAGGAGACGCGGCAGCTGGAGCTGGCGTTCTCCCGCAGCGGCTTCACCGACGGGTACTGGCAGGGCCGGAAGGGGCCGCAGATGTTCGGCACCCGTCCGGAGAACGCGCCGGAGCCTAAGGAGCTGTTCGCCAAAGCCCGCGAAATGTATGAAAACGGACGGGAAAACCGGAAAATACCCGTGAACCTCCGTCTGCTGGTGCGCCGAAACGAACCGGTGCGGCTCAGCGGCGCCTGCGCCGTCCACCGCGGCGTTGCCATCGCCATGGGTACGGGCGCTGTACCGGAGGAAGCACGGAATCGGGCGGTGACGGAGGAGGAGCTGCGGCAGCGGCTGTCCAAGACCGGCGGCACCGTATTCACGGCAGACCGTGTCGAGATCGAGCTGGACGAGGGGCTGATGGTGCCTGCCAGCGCCGTCAACAGTCTGCGCCGGGAGCTGCTGGATGAGCTGGCGGCACGGCGGATGGATCTCCCCACCCGTCGGGAGCTGCCCGCCCCTCCCCTGCCCGATGCGCCGGAGGGGGCGGCGAGCATGGCCTTCACCTGCTCCGTGCGGAAAGCGGAGCAGGTCACAGCGGCGCTGTTGGCGGAAAAGCCCGCCATCGTCTACGTCCCCATTGAGGAGCTGGAGCGGCTGGACGCCGGTCTGGACTGGGGTGAAACGGAGCTGTGCGCCGTGCTGCCCCGCGTTTTCCGGACGGCGGACGAAGCGCCGCTGCGGCAGACGCTGGAGCGGCATCCGGAGGCGGCGTCCGCAGCTGTCGGCAATCTGGGCCACCTGCCTATCGTGCGGGGACTGGACCGGACGCTGCGGGGCGACTTCGGCCTGAATATTTTCAACTCCCGTGCCCTGCGGTTCTGGCAGGAGCAGGGGCTGGCCTCTGCCACGGTATCCTTTGAGCTGCGGTGGCAGCAGATCCGCGACCTGAAAAAATACATCCCCTGCGAGGCCATCGTCTATGGGCGGCTGCCGCTGATGGTGACGGAAAACTGCGTCACCCGATGCAGCGTGGGCTGCACCCACGGCGCAGGCAGCGTCCTCACCGACCGGACCGGCGCCCAGTTCCCCGTGACCTGCGGCTACGGCTGCCGGTGCGAGATCCAGAACAGCCGGACGCTGTTTCTGGCCGACAAGCCGGAGATGCGGCAGTGCGGACTGGCCTACGGGCGGCTGCGGTTCACCACGGAGACACCGGAGCAGTGCGTTACGGTGCTGCGGCGGCACCGGCAGGGCGGCGACTGGACGCCGGAGGATCTGACACGCGGGCTGTTTTACCGCGGCGTTGAGTAAACGATCCGTATAATTTACCGTGTATACTACAAATAGTTTTCATAATCTGAGTGAAAAAGGTGTTTCTATGGAGCTGAAGATCAAAGCGCTGTCCCCAAAGATCGGGACGGATATTCCCCTGCCCCACTTTGCCACGGCGGGCGCGGCGTGTATGGACCTGTGCGCCTGCGTGGACGGGCCGGTGGTGCTGGCCGCCGGCGAGCGGCGGCTGATCCCCACCGGCATCGCCATTGCTCTGCCGTCAGCGGACTACGTGGCGCTGGTGTTCGCCCGCAGCGGTTTGGGCATCAAGCAGGGCGTGTGTCTCGCCAACGGCGTAGGCGTCATTGACAGCGACTACCGCGGCGAGATCGGCGTGGGGCTGGTGAACCTGTCCGGCGAGGCGTACACCGTGCAGCCCGGGGACCGCATCGCCCAGCTGATGGTAACGCCGGTGATGCGTCCCGTGGCGGTGCAGGCGGAGACGCTGGACGAGACGGAGCGGGGCGCAGGCGGCTTCGGCTCCACGGGACGGTGAGCGCCATGAGCAGGATCGTTCTGGCCTCCGGCTCCCCACGGCGGCAGGAGCTTTTGCAGCGCATGGGCATCCGCGATTTCACCGTGCGGGCGCCGCAGGTGGAGGAGTGGTATCCTCAGGGGCTGACGCCGGAGGAGATCGTGTGCTACATCTCCCGGGAGAAATCGCAGGCCGTGCCATCGGAGGCGGATGAGGTCGTCATTACCGCCGACACCATGGTTTTTCTGGACGACAGGAAGCTGGGCAAGCCCGCCGATGAGGCGGAGGCGCTGGCCATGCTCACGGCCTTGCAGGGGCGGCACCACACGGTGTGCACCGGTGTGACCGTGCGGCAGGGGCAGCGGCTGCTGACCCGCGCCCAGTCCACCCACGTCTATTTCCGATCCGCGTCAGAGGCGGAGCTGCGGGCATACATCGCCGGCGGCGAGCCCATGGACAAGGCGGGCGCCTACGGCGTGCAGGGGCAGGGCGCACTGCTGGTGGAGCGCATCGACGGCGACTTTTTCAATGTGATGGGGCTGCCGGTGCTGCTGCTGAGCCGGATGCTGGCCCAGTTCGGCGTGACGCTGCTGGGCTGAAAGGAACGGGCATGAAACGATTCTTTACGAAAACGGGTATCTGGCTGCTGGCGGGAGCGACGGTGATCGCTGTGGTGCTGTGCATCATCTCGGCCATGGGCTCGGGAACCAGTCTGCTCCACAACGCATTGGGCGTTGTGGCCTCCCCCTTCCGCGCGGCGGGAGCGGCGGTGGTCGGTTGGGTAGAGGGCATCGGCGACCACTTTGCCAGCATCGAGGCCTTACAGGCGGAGAACGAGACGCTGCGGCAGGAGAACGCCCAGCTGCGGCAGGAGCTGCAGGCCGCGCAGCCCGCAGCCGAGGAAAACCAACGGCTGCGGGCGCTGTTGGACCTGCGGGCCCAGCGGTCTGATTTGACTCTTGAGGCGGCCCGCGTCACCCAGCGGGACGTGTCCAACTGGTCCAGCACGCTGGTGCTGAACCGCGGCAGTCAGCACGGCGTGGCGGTGAACGACTGCGCCGTGGACTGCTATGGCAATCTGGCGGGCGTGGTGACGGAGGTGGGTCTGAATTGGTGCCGCCTCACCACCATACTGGACACCGGCTCCCAGCTGGGCGCCATGGTATTCCGCACGGAGGAGACGGCCATCGCCTCTGGCGACCTGTCGCTGATGACCGAGGGAAAGCTGAAGCTCAGCTATCTGCCGGACTCCTCCACGCTCATCAAGGGCGATTTGGTGGTCACCTCCGGTCTGGGCGGGTACTATCCCTTCGGACTGCCCATCGGCTCCGTGGAGGAGGTGCGTACCGATGACGGCGGGCTGGCCCGCTATGCGGTGCTGACGCCCCGCTGCTCGCTGGAGGGGCTGACGCATCTGTACCTCATTACCGATTTCGACGTGGTGGAGTGACCGCGGGAAAGGAGCTGCCATGACACGGCGCGCCATGGTGCGAAAATGGATATTGTACTGCCTGTGCGCGCTGATGCTGCTGCTGGTGCAGAACACGGTACTGGTGTATATCCGTGTCGGCGGCGTACACCCGTTTCTGCTGCCGGCATTGGCAGTGATCCCTGTGACACTGGAGCGAAGCGGACAGTCGCTGTTATACGCCCTGTTTTTCGGGCTGGCCTGCGACCTGCTGGCCCCCACGGGGGTGTTCGTGTGCTTCTACTGTCTGGTGTTTCTGGCGGCGGCGGTGATCGCGCGGCTGCTGTCGGGACAGGTGATCGTGACAGGGCTGTTCTGCTCGCTGGCGGCCACCACGGCGGCCCTGCTGCTGTACGGGTTTTTGCAGATCCTGCTGCTGACGTATCAGCGGGGCATCTCCACCGGTCCGGCGCTGACGCTGCTGGGAAAGGAGCTGCTGCTGTCGCTGGCGGCCACGCCGCTGGCGCACTTCCCGTTTTACAAGGTCTTCCGGCTGACGCGGGGCGATTGACCCCGCCAAAAAAGGAGTTTTCCCATGATGAAGAATCCACATCCGGCCAAGCGGCGGGTCCTCGTCCTGCTGGGCGTTTTTGCGGCGTTTCTGCTGCTGTTCCTCGCAGCGCTGTACGACGCCCAGATCCTGCACGGCAAGGAGAACCGCGCGCGGTCTATCTCCAATAACGCCACCAGCGAGACGGTGCCCGCCTCGCGGGGCATTATCACCGACCGGAACGGCAAGGTGCTGGTATCCAACCGGCTGGCCTACACGCTGGTGTTCGACCGCAGCGGCTTTACGGACGATGCGGCGCTGAACAGCGCCATCCTGCGGCTCATCCAGCTGTGTGAGGAGACGGGCACGGTGTGGAACGACACGCTGCCCATCGGGCGCGTGGGCAGCTTCGTCCGGTACTACAACAATACCCGCGCCAAGAGCTTCCAGAGCTTTCTGGAGAACAACAAACTGATGGTGAACGGCTCCGGCGCGCAGCTGCTGGCGGAGCTGCGGGAGCTGTACCACATCGATGAGAGCATGACGGACCGCGAAGCCCGTCTGGTGGCGGGTGTGCGGTACGAGCTGCACAGCCGCAGCAGCTACACCTTTGCCGAGGACGTGTCCTCGGAGGTGCTGAGTCAGATCACAGATGGGCGCTATGAGGGCGTCACCATCCACACCGCATCGGCCCGTGTATACAACACCAAGCTGGCGGCCCACATTCTGGGTACCATCGGACCCATCTGGCAGGAGGAGTGGAGCAGCAACGAGAAGACCGGCTATGTGGGCTATGCGGACAAGGGCTACTCCATGAGCGACCTGGTGGGCAAGGACGGCGTAGAGAAGGCGTTTGAGGAATATCTGCGGGGCACGGACGGGCGGCGGCTCATCACCACCGACGAAAACGGCAAGCTCACAGGCGAGCTGTACACCAAGGAGCCTCAGCCCGGCGGCACCGTGGCGCTGACACTGGACATCGACCTGCAGGGCGATGTGGAGGAGGCGCTGGCCAACACCATCTCCGGCATGATCGACGAGGACAGCAACGAGCGGGGCGGCGCGGCGGCCGTGGTGGCCGTGGGCAGCGGCGAGGTACTGGCGCTGGCCAGCTACCCCACCTACGACCTGTCCACCTTCAACGAGGACTATGAGGAGCTGGTAGCCGACGAGCGGCTGCCCATGTTCAACCGCGCGACTCAGGGCATCTATGCCCCGGGCTCCACCTTTAAGATGTGCACCGCCGTGGCGGCGCTGGAGAGCGGCGTCATCACGCCGTCGTCCATTATTCAGGACCGCGGAATCTATACCTATTATAAAGATCCGCAGCCCATGTGCTGGGTCTACCGGCAGGGCGGCTATACCCACGGACGCATCAACGTGACGCAGGCCATCACCGAATCGTGCAATTACTTTTTCTATGAGGTGGGGCGGCTCACCGGCATCCGCACATTGGACAGCTATGCCTCCCAGTTCGGGCTGGGGCAGTCCACCGGCATTGAGATCGGCGATTCCAGCGGTGTGCTGGCCTCCCCCGAGTGGGCGGACAGCCACAACCAGGAGTGGACGGACGGTCAGACCATTACCGCCGCCATCGGGCAGTCCTATAACCTGTTCACGCCCTTGCAGCTGGCCAACTATATCGCCACGCTGGTGGGCGGCGGCGAGCATTATCAGGCCCACCTTCTGAAAAATGTGAAGGCCTATGACAATTCACGCCTGCTGTACGTCAGTGACGGAAATCCGTTGAACACAGTAGAAATGTCCGATTCCACGCAAGAAGCTGTGACGGAAGGTATGCATAAGCTGACGGTGTCCGGCTCGGTGGCGTTCGCGTTCCGGGACTGCGTGGTATCCGCCGGCGCCAAGACCGGCTCGGCGCAGGTGGGCACTGACATCGCCAACGGCGTGTTCGTGGCCTATGCCCCCTACGAGGACCCGGAGATCGCGGTGGCCATTGTCATCGAAAAAGGCGGCAGCGGCGCGGCGCTGGCCAACACCGCCGTGGAGATCATCAATGCGTGGTTCAGCCGCACGCAGGACAGCGGCGCGGCCACGGGCGAGAATACCCTGTTGAAGTGAGAGGTCGAAATATGCTTCCTGTTTTTGATCCGCAGGACCTGTCCTGCAAATCCCCCCTCGGCGCTGTTCCCTGCGGCGCCGAAATTTCCTTTTCCCTGCGGGACACAGATTACTACGCCTGTGAGCTGCTGGTCCGCCGCGAATTTGCGGAGCAGGACGAGGTCTGTCCCCTGCCTCCCGCCGAGGGCGGCTTTTCCGGCGTCTATACTGCGCCGGAGGAGCCGGATCTGTGTTGGTATGGCTTCCGCTTTACCCGCAGCGACGGCAGCACCGTCTGCTACGGCAAAAACGGCTGGTGCCAGCAGGAGCAGCTGACACGCTGGCAGCTCACCGTGTACGAGGACACGCCTACGCCCAGCTGGTTCGGCGAGGGCGTGACATACCAGATTTTCCCAGATCGCTTTCGTCGTACCGCTCTTCCCGATGTAAAAGGCATGGTAGGGCGGCGGTGGGTCCATGACCGGTGGGATGATGAGCCGGTCTATCTGCCGGACCAGTGCGGACAGATCACCAATGCCGACTTTTTCGGCGGCTCGTTGGCCGGCATCACGGAGAAGCTGGACTATCTGAAGAGCCTGTCTGTGACCACGCTGTATCTGAATCCTATTTTCGAGGCGGAAAGCAACCACCGGTATGACACGGCGGATTATTGCGCCATTGATCCCATGCTGGGCAGCGAGGAGGATTTCCGTACGCTGTGCCGCGAGGCCCATGCCCGAGGCATCCGCGTGATATTGGACGGCGTGTTCAATCACACCGGCTCCAACAGCCGGTATTTTAACGCGGAGGGCTTTTATCCGGAGCTGGGTGCGGCCCAGAGCATGGATTCGCCCTACTACGGCTGGTACAGCTTCCACCCATGGCCCACAAGCTATGACGCTTGGTGGGGCGTGCGTACGCTGCCGGCGGTAAACGAGGAGCGCCCCGACTATCGGGCGTTCATCATCAGCGGTCAGGATTCCGTGGTGCGGCGCTGGCTGCGCTGCGGCGCGGACGGATGGCGGCTGGACGTGGCAGATGAGCTGCCGGACGATTTCATCGCCGCCATCCGCGCCGCCATTCAGAAGGAGAAGCCAGAGGGATATCTGCTGGGCGAGGTGTGGGAGGACGGCAGCAACAAGATCGCCTATTCCCACCGCAGACGCTATCTGCTGGGGCGGGAAACTCACGGGCTGATGAACTACCCCTTCCGGACGGCGCTGCTGGCATGGCTGGACGGCGGAGACGCCGCCGATTTCCGACACGCCATGGAGTGCATCCGCGAGAATTACCCTCCTGCCGCGTTTTACGGCGCTATGAATTTTCTGGGCACCCACGATACGGCCCGTATCCTGACGCTGCTGGGCGCGGAGCAGGTGCCGGAGCAAAAAACAGAGCGGGCGGCCTATCGCCTGTCTCCGCAGGAGCTGGACCGCGGCCGGCGGAGACTGCGGCTGGCGGGGATGCTGCTGTACTGCTTCCCCGGATCCCCCACGCTGTACTACGGCGACGAGGCGGGGATGCAGGGCTTTGAGGACCCGCTGAACCGCCGCACCTACCCTTGGGGCGGCGAGGACACGGCGCTGCTGGACTTTTTCCGGCAGCTGGGCCGCCTTCGGACGGAGCGTCCGTCCCTGCGGCGCGGAGAAATACGATATCTGTACGCCCGGGGCGGCGGGCTGGTGCTGGAGCGCCGCTGCGGCGGCGAGCGGACCGTAGCTGCTCTCAACGGCGGAAATGACGCGCTGGCGCTGGCACTGCCGTGGGACGGTTCGCTTTGTACCGACGGCGTCACCGGTCAGCAATTTCTGGTGCAGGATGGGCAGGTCCATCTGACGCTGCCGCCGCTGGATGGCGTGATCCTGCTGTGATCCCCTCCCCTGCGGGTGTTTCACATGAAACATCCGCAGGGGATTTTGTTTCATGTGAAACATCTTTTGCAATTCACAAATTTTCTATTGAAACCGCCCTCTGATGTGGTATACTATATAAAATGTAGAAACAAGAGAGAAAGAGGAATTCACCGTGTCAAAGATCATCGCCATCGTCAATCAGAAGGGCGGCGTGGGAAAAACCACCACCTGCGTCAATTTGGCCGCCGCCGTCAAGTGCTGCGGCAAGCGGGTGCTGCTGTGCGATTTCGACCCGCAAGCCAACGCCACCAGCGGCATGGGTGTGGATAAATCCGTGTCCAACGGCATCTATGACGTACTCATCAATGGCACGGAGACGGAAAAAGCCATCGTCTCCACCCCCTACGGCGATGTGCTGCCCAGCAGCAAGGCGCTGGCCGGCGCCGGCGTGGAAATGATTGAGATGGAGAACCGCCAGTTCCTGCTGAAGGCCGCGCTGCGGCGCGTGTCGGAAAACTACGACTACATTTTCATCGACTGTCCGCCCTCGCTGGAGCTGCTGACGCTGAATGCGCTGTGCGCCGCCAACAGTCTGCTGGTGCCGGTGCAGGGTGAATACTACGCGCTGGAGGGGCTCAGCGATCTGATGAACACGGTTCGTATCGTGCGGCGAAGCATGAATCCCTCGCTGGAGATCGAGGGCGTACTGCTGACCATGTTCGACGGGCGCACCAACCTGTCCATTCAGGTGGCTCAGGAGGTCAAGCGCTTTTTCGGCGCCAAGGTGTACAGCACCGTGATTCCCCGCAACGTCCGACTCAGCGAAGCGCCCAGCCACGGGCGACCCATCACCGCCTACGACCGGAGCTGCCGCGGCGCGGACGCCTATCTCGCGCTGGCAGACGAATTTTTGAAGCGAAATGCCTGAAAGGAGACACGCAATGGCAGGAATATCCAAGGGCCTCGGCAAGGGCCTCGGCGCTCTCATGGGCGACGATATGATGGAGCTGAGCGAAGAGAAGAGCAGTTTGATGCTGCCCATCAGTCAGGTGGAATCCTGCTCCTCTCAGCCCCGCAAGCTGTTTGATCCTGATGCGCTGGCCGATCTGGCCGATTCCATCCGGCAGCACGGCATTATCCAGCCGCTGACGGTGCGGAAGCTTCAGTCCGGCTATTACCAGATCATTGCCGGCGAGCGCCGCTGGCGTGCGGCCCGCATGGCGGGGCTGACGCAGGTGCCCGCCGTGGTCATTGAGGCAGATGACCGCAAGGCCATGGAGCTGGCCATGATCGAGAACCTCCAGCGGGAGGACCTGAATCCCATTGAGGAGGCGGAGGGCTACAAGGTCCTGATGGACCAGTACAATATGACTCAGGAGGAAACGGCCAAGCGGGTGGGCAAGTCCCGTCCCGCCGTGGCAAACGCCCTGCGTCTGCTGAACCTGTGCGAGCCGGTGCGGGCCATGGTGGAGGATGGACGGCTGTCCGGCGGGCACGCCAGAGCGCTGCTCCCCCTCCCTGCCAAGCAGCAGGAAACGGCGGCGGCAGCCGTGCTGAAAAGCGATTTGTCCGTGCGGCAGACGGAGCTGCTGGCCAAGAAGCTGATGTCCGAGGCGCCGGAAAAGACGGCAAAGGACCCGCTGTCCGTCAACTACGCCGAGGAGGCCGCCAAGGAACTGGGCGAGCGGTTGGGCCGCGGCTGCCGCATCGTCACCGGCCGAAAAAAAGGCCGCATCGAGCTGGAATACTACGGCACGGACGATCTCAACGATCTGCTGGACGCGCTGCACGCCATTAAGAAGAAATAACCAAGCTGTTTCACGTGAAACAAGTGGAAATCGAGGTAGAACGATGCTTGATATCAAATTTGTACGAGAAAACCCGGAGGCGGTGAAGGAGAACATCCGCAAGAAGTTTCAGAACGCCAAGCTGCCGCTGGTGGACGAGGCCATTGCGTTGGACGCCGAGCGCCGCCAGGCCATTGCCGACGGCGAGGCCCTGAAGGCCGAGCGGAACAAGCTGTCCAAGGCCAACGGCCCCTTGTTTGGCAAGCTGAAAAAATGCACCGACGAGGCGGAGAAGGCCGCCATTCAGGCTCAAATCGACGCCAATAACGCCGCCGTCAAGGCAGATGCCGAGCGTATGGCCCAGCTGGAGGCCAAGAAGGAGCAGGCGGAGGCCGCGCTGAGCAAGATCATGCTGGTGATCCCCCAGATGATCGATCCCTCCGTGCCCATTGGGCCGGACGACAGCTGCAACGTGGAGGTGCAGCGCTTCGGCGAGGCCAGGACGCCTGATTTTGAGATTCCCTACCACACCGACATCATGGAGCGGTTTGACGGCATCGACATGGATGCCGCGGGCCGCGTATCCGGCAGCGGGTTCTACTATCTGCTGGGCGACATCGCCCGCCTGCACGAGGCGGTGCTGGCCTACGCCCGGGATTTCATGATCGATAAAGGCTTTACGTACTGCATTCCTCCGTTCATGATCCACGGCAACGTGGTGGAGGGCGTCATGAGCCAGACGGACATGGACGCCATGATGTACAAGATCGAGGGTGAGGATCTATACCTCATCGGCACCAGTGAGCACTCCATGATCGGCAAGTTCATCGACCAGATCATCCCCGAGGACAAGCTGCCCCAGACCCTGACCTCCTACTCCCCCTGCTTCCGCAAGGAGAAGGGCGCCCACGGCATCGAGGAGCGCGGCGTCTACCGCATCCACCAGTTCGAGAAGCAGGAGATGATCGTGGTCTGCAAGCCGGAGGACTCCAAGAAGTGGTACGAGCAGATGTGGCAATACAGCGTAGAGCTGTTCCGCTCGCTGGACATCCCTGTGCGGCAGCTGGAGTGCTGCTCCGGCGATCTGGCGGACCTGAAGTGCAAGTCCTGCGACATCGAGGCCTGGTCCCCCCGCCAGCAGAAGTACTTCGAGGTGTGCTCCTGCTCCAATCTGGGCGACGCGCAGGCGCGCCGCCTGAAGATCCGCTACAAGGACGCCGACGGCAAGATGCAGCTGTGCCACACGCTGAACAATACCGTGGTGGCCCCGCCCCGTATGCTCATCGCATTTTTGGAGAATAATCTGCAGGCGGACGGCTCCGTGCTGATACCGGAGGTGCTGCGCCCCTACATGGGCGGCAAGGAGAGGCTGGTCCCTCTGCACTGAGAAAGTGTGATATCAATTCGTAATATTATATCGTAATTATACGGTTTGTATAGGAGTATCTGCCCTATGAAACAGTTTTTTGCAGAATTCAAGACCTTTGCCATGCGCGGCAACGTGATGGATATGGCCATCGGCGTTGTGATCGGCGCTGCCTTTGGCAAGATCACCACCTCCATCGTCAACGACATCATCATGCCTCTGATCGGGCTTGTCACCGGCGGCATCGATCTGACCCAGTGGAATATTCTGCTGAACAGCGCCGCCGTGGAGGCAGGCGCGGATCCGGTCACGCTGGGCATCGGCAATCTGCTGGCCGTGATCCTGGACTTCATCATTGTCGCCTTCGCCATGTTCCTGCTGGTCAAGGCCATGAATAAGCTGGCCTCCCTCAAAAAGAAGGAGGAGGAAGCTCCCGCACCGGAGGAGCCGGAGGGTCCCACCTCCGAGGAGCTTCTGTCGGAGATCCGAGATCTGCTGAAAGAGCAGCAGAAATGAAGGATATCCTGACGCGGGGGCTGGCTCAGCTGGGCCTGTCCGACGCCGCTGCGCCACAGCTGGAGGCCTATGCCGCGCTGCTGCTGGAGAAGAACAAGGTCATGAACCTGACCGCCATTACCGCGCCGGAGGATGTGGCGACCCTGCACCTGCTGGACTGCGCCGCGCTGCTGGCCATGGCAGAGCTGAAGGGTACGCGGGCCATTGATGTGGGCACCGGCGCCGGTTTCCCGGGTATGGTGCTTCGCATTCTGGAGCCGGACTTTGATCTGACGCTGCTGGACAGTCTGGGCAAGCGCATCGACTTTTTGCAGGAGGTGTGCGCTGCGCTGGGACTGGCCCGGGTGGACTGTGTCCACGCCCGCGCCGAGGAGTATGCCGCCGATCACCGGCAGCAGTACGATGTGGCCATGTCCCGGGCCGTGGCGAATCTCAACGTGCTGTGCGAGCTGACGCTGCCGCTGGTCCGCGTGGGCGGCCGGTTTCTGGCCATGAAATCCGTGTCCTCCGATGGGGAGATCGATGGTGCCCGAGGCGCCATCGGCCAGCTGGGCGGCAGGATCGCCGACATCCGCGACTATACCGTACCGGAAACGCAGGTGCGTCACCGGCTGGTCACCATCGAAAAGATCAAGGACACGCCCGCCATCTATCCGCGGAGCTTCGCCCGCATCAAGAAAGCGCCGCTGAAATAAGGCGCAGAGAGGAGAAACATGGGAAAGATCATCGCCGTCGTCTCCGGCAAGGGCGGCACCGGCAAGACGTCCTTCACCGCCAATACCGGACTGGCGCTGGCATCGTTGGGGCAGCGGGTGCTGTGCATGGACTGCGACATCACCCTGCGGAATCTGGATCTGGCGCTGGGCCTTTCGGACCGCGCACTCATGGATTTCTCCGACGTGCTGGCGGAGCGCTGTACGCTGGAGCAGGCCGTGGTGACCCACGGCAGCTACCCCAAGCTGGATCTGCTGACCGCGCCTATGGCCGACCGGCCGCTGGCACTGACGGTGCGGCAGCTGGCATCGCTGGCCCGCCAGATACGGGACACCTACGACTGGTGCCTCATCGACGCCCCCGCCGGTCTGGGGCAGGGCTTTAAGATGGCCGCCTGTATGGCCGATCAGGTGGTGGTGGTGACCACCACCGACGTCTCCGCCATGCGGGATGCCCAGCGGACTGCCATGGAGCTGTCCGCCTTCCCTGCCAACGCCGTTCATCTGGTGGTGGGCCGCGTCTCCCGCAGGACGCTGCGGGCGCTGCATACCACCATTGACGACGCCATTGACACCGCCGGCCTGCCCCTTTTGGGCGTGGTGCCGGAGGACGAGGACGTACCCTATTGCCTGAATCGCGGGCTGGTGCTGCGGGATCGCAACTACTACGCCGCCCGCGCCTACGAAAACATCGCCAAACGCATCATGGGCCAGAAAGCGCCCCTGATGAAGATATAACAGAGAAAGGAGCGCCCCCATGAATATTGCACTGATGGCGCACGACAACAAGAAAGAACTGATGGTCCAGTTCTGCACCGCCTACTGCGGCATTCTGGCCAAGCACACGCTGTGCGCCACGGCCAGCACGGGCCAGCAGATCTCCGAGGCCACCGGCTTGACCATCCACCGATTCCTCTCCTTCTCCCACGGCGGCGGCCAGCAGATCGCGGCCCGCATCGCCTACAACGAGATCGACATGGTCCTGTGCTTCAGCGACCCCAACCAGAAGAGCGCCGATGAGGACATCGCCTATATTTCCCGCCTGTGTGACCAGAACAACATCCCCTTTGCCAGCAATCTGGCCACCGCCGAGATGCTGGTGCTGGGGCTGGACCGCGGCGATCTGGACTGGCGTGATATCGTGAATCCCAAGAGCAAGCCGTTCACCGCATAAATCCCCCGCCCCTCCTTGACAACAGGCGAAAAATCGCCTAAAATAAGGATCGACCGCGTTGAACGCGCAGGAGTAACCCGCACAACGCCGCCAGCAGAGAGGTGCGCCGCCGGCTGAAAGCGCACTGCGGCAGAACGGGCCAAGACAGCGTGTGAGCGGGGATGGAAACATCCACGGCGCGCTCCCCGTAACAGGAGCTGAAAGGGCCGCATAGCGGCTGAATTTGGGTGGCACCACGAAGTGTTTGAACGCTCTCGTCCCAAGATCAGGGAACGGGAGCGTTTTTTTGTCTCATGCACCCGTGCCGAAAAGGAGAACTGTATGCAGAAAATCATCGAGTTCATGAACACCCGCAGCTACGACGTTTTTATCCCGCTGACGGCGCTGGCCCTGCTGCGGCTGGCGATGTGCCGGGCACAGCTGCGGCGCACCGCGTCCATTCGGGAGAAAAAGGGCGTCTACCACGCCGTGCGGGATCACTACGCCGAGATCGGCGCGTGGCTGGGCATCCTCCCCTTCTGCCTGCTGGGGCTGATGCTGCCGAAGCTGTGGTTCGCGTGGCTGCCGCTGGCTGTGGCCGGAGGCATTTTTGCCGGGCGGGCCGGACGGAAAAAGGGTCTGGAGCTGGATGGCATCTACCGCGAGGTGGCATTGGAGCTGAAGCAGGAGGCCGAGGCGGAGGCCGCCCGCGAGGCTGCCGCCCACACACTGGAAGGCGGAACGGAGTCCCACGGCGAAGCAAAAGCTCCGGACAATACCGAGGATAAAGGAGAGACGGAAAATGGCTAAAATGACACCCCGCACCCTGTCGGGCTTTATGGAGCTGCTGCCCCAGCCGCAGCAGCAGATGGAGCGGATGATGGATATCCTCCGCCGGACGTACAGCCTGTACGGCTTCACGCCGCTGGACACCCCGGTGATCGAGGCCAGCGAGGTGCTGCTGGCCAAGGGCGGCGGCGAGACGGAGAAGCAGATCTACCGCTTCCAGAAGGGAGACGCTGATCTGGCGCTGCGCTTCGACCTGACGGTGCCTCTGGCCAAGTATGTGGCCCTGCACTACAACGACCTGTCCTTCCCCTTCCGCCGCTATCAGATCGGCAAGGTCTACCGCGGCGAGCGTGCCCAGCGCGGCCGCTTCCGGGAGTTCTATCAGGCGGACATCGATGTGATCGGCGATGGGAAGCTGGACATCACCAACGAAGCGGAGATGCCCGCCATCATCTATCAGGCCTTCAGCACCCTTGGCCTGAAGCGGTTCCAGATCCGCGTCAACAACCGAAAGATCCTCAACGGCTTCTACGCCATGCTGGGGCTGACCGAGCAGGCCGGCGACATCATGCGTACTGTGGACAAGCTGGACAAGCTCGGCGCTGAGAAGATCCGCGCCCTGTTGGTGGATGAGGTGGGCGTGTCCGCCGAAAACGCCGATGAGATTCTGACATTCATCGCCATCACCGGCGGCAACGAGCAGGTGCTGGCCGCGCTGGAATCCTACCGCGGCCGCAGCGAGCTGTTCGATGAGGGACTGGACCAGCTGAACACGGTGGTGAAGTACCTGTCCGCCTTCGGCGTACCGGAGGAGAACTTTGCTGTGGACCTCACCATCGCCCGCGGGCTGGACTACTACACCGGCACCGTGTATGAGACGACGCTGCTGGACCATCCGGAGATCGGCTCCGTCTGCTCCGGCGGACGCTACGACAATCTGGCAGAGTACTACACCGACCGGCAGCTGCCCGGCGTGGGCATCTCCATCGGGCTGACCCGCCTGTTCTATGTGCTGGGCGAGCAGGGGATGCTGAACCCCGCGCTGCCCACCGCACCCGCCGATGTGCTGATCCTGCCCATGACCGATGATCTGGCCCCCGCCGTAACGCTGGCCACCCGCCTCCGCGCCGCCGGCGTCCGCACCCAGCTTTATACCGAGCAGAAGAAGTTCAAGGCCAAGATGAACTACGCCGATAAGCTGGGCGTGCCCTATGTGGTGTTTCTGGGCGGTGATGAGATCGCCGCCGGCGTGGTGGCCTGCAAGGATATGACCTCCGGTCAGCAGACCACGCTGCCCTTCGACGAGACGCTGGCTCTGCTCCAAAGCGGCCTCGCGGAGCGGAATAAAGGCGCCGTGATCCTGGAAAAGTAAAAACAAATCGTAATATTTCTGCCGATTTATACAATACACTATCAATATAGGAGGACAACACAATGATGCAGATGCGTACACATACCTGCAATGAGCTGCGACTGGAGCACGTTGGCCAGTCTGTCAAGCTGGTGGGCTGGATGGAGAACGTCCGTGCCGTGGGCCAGAATTTCGCTTTTGTGGTGCTCCGTGACTTCTACGGCACCACTCAGATCGTGGTAGAGCGCGAGGACATGATGGCCATTATCCGCGACCTGAACAAGGAGTCCACCATCAGCGTGGAGGGCGTGGTCCGTGAGCGCGCCAGCAAAAACCCCAAGCAGGCCACCGGCGACATCGAGGTAGTCCCCAGCAGGATCGAGGTACTGGGCCGCTGCCGCTACAACTCCCTGCCCTTTGAGATCAACCGCAGCCGCGAGGCCGATGAGCAGCAGCGTCTGAAATACCGCTATCTGGACCTGCGTAACCCCGCGGTAAAGCAGAACATTATCCTGCGCTGCCAGGTGGTGGCAGCCCTGCGGGCCGCCATGACCGAGCACGGCTTTCTGGAGATCACCACGCCTATTCTGACGGCCTCCTCTCCCGAGGGCGCCCGCGACTATCTGGTACCTGCCCGCAAGCACCCCGGCAAGTTCTACGCCCTGCCGCAGGCCCCCCAGCAGTTCAAGCAGCTGCTGATGACCTCTGGCTTCGACCGGTACTTCCAGATCGCCCCCTGCTTCCGGGACGAGGACGCCCGCGGCGACCGTTCTCCCGGCGAGTTCTATCAGCTGGATATGGAGATGGCCTTCGCCACGCAGGACGATGTCTTCGCCGTGCTGGAGGACGTGCTGCCTCCCATCTTCGCCAAATACGGCACCTATAACGTGGCGTCCTCCGCCCCGTTCCGCCGCATCGCCTACAACGACGCCATGGAGACCTACGGCTCCGACAAGCCGGACCTGCGTATCGACCTGAAGCTCACCGACATCTCCGAGGAGGTGAAGGGCTGCGGCTTTGAGCAGCTGGACGGCAAGGTGGTCAAGGCCATCGCCGTCAGCGACTGCACCCTGACCCGCAAGGCCATTGACCAGCTGTGCACCGATGTGGAGGTGCAGTCCGGCAGCAAGCCCTACTGGTTCAAGGTAGACGAGAACGGCCAGCTGGCCGGCGGCATCGCCAAGTTCATGACCGGCTGCCAGACGGCGCTCACCGCCAAGCTGGGCCTGAAGCCCAATATGCTGGTGGGCGTGGCCGCCGGTGACAAGGGTGCGGCCATCAAGACCGCCGGCGTTATGCGAAATAAGCTGGGTGCCGCCTGTGAGGGCCACATGGACAAGGAACGCTACGAGTTCTGCTGGATCGTGGACTTCCCCATGTACGAGATCGGCGATGAGTCCGGCGAGCTGGAGTTCTGCCACAATCCGTTCTCCATGCCCAACGGCGGCATGGAAACGCTGCTGAAGGCCGAGCGCGGCGAGATGGATCCGTTGGACATCTACGCCAACCAGTACGATCTGGTATGCAACGGCGTGGAGCTCAGCTCCGGCGCCGTCCGCAACCACGATCCCGAGATCATGATCAAGGCCTTTGAGCTGGTACGTCTGGGCGAGGAGGATGTGAAAAAGAAATTCCCCGCCATGTACAATGCCTTCTGCTACGGCGCGCCTCCCCATGCCGGTATCGCCCCGGGCGTGGATCGCATGGTGATGCTGCTGGCGGGCGAAAGCTCCATCCGCGAGATCATCCCCTTCCCCATGAACAAGAACGCGCAGGACGTGATGATGGGCGCACCCTCCACCGTGGAGCAGAAGCAGCTGGATGAGCTGCACATTGCCATCGTGGGCGATGTGGAGAAGGACGACTGATGGACACCGCCAAGCTCTACTACGACGATCCGTTCCTGCGGGAATTCACCGCACAGGTGCTGTCCTGCGAGGCGGAGAAGCAGCACTGGTCTGTGGTGCTGGACCGCACCGCCTTTTATCCCGAGGGCGGCGGCCAGCCCGCTGATCGCGGTACGCTGAACAGCGCGGCGGTGCTGGACGTGCAGGAGCGCAGCGGCGTCATCGTCCATACCTGCGACGCGCCGCTGCCGGTGGGCGAACGGGTGTCCGGCAGCATCGACTGGGCGCGGCGCTTCGACCATATGCAGCAGCACTCCGGCGAGCATATCCTCTCCGGTCTGCTGTGCAGCACGTTCCACTGCGACAATGTGGGCTTCCACATGGGCGCGGACGTGGTCACCATCGACTACAATGCCGCCATTACATGGGAGCAGGCGCTGGCCGTGGAGCGGCGCGCCAACGCTTATATTCAGGAGGACCATCCCATCCGCATTCTCTGGCCCGACGCCGGCGAGCTGGCCGCCCTGCCCTACCGCAGCAAGAAGGAGCTGACCGGCGCGGTGCGGCTGACGGAGTTTCCCGGGGCGGACCTGTGCGCCTGCTGCGGCACCCATGTGGCCCGCAGCGGTCAGGTGGGGCTGGTGAAGCTGCTGAGCTGCCAGAAATTCCGGGACGGCGTGCGGCTGGAGCTGCTGTGCGGCCAGCGGGCGCTGGACTATCTGGCCGCCTGCTGGGAGCAGGCCCGTCAGATCGGACAGGCTCTGTCCGTCAAGCCCACGGCGGCGGCAGCGTCTGTGACCCGCTTGCAGGAGGAGCTGCTGACCGCCCGAGAAAAGGCCGCCCGTCTGGAGGAGGCATCCTTCGCCCATACGGCGGAGCAGTACCGCGGCGCCGGAAACGTTCTGCACATCACCGGCCGTCTGGACGGCGATGGCGCACGGCGGCTGTGCGATGGCATCGCCCGAGCCGCAGGTGGACGCTGCGCCGTGTTTGCCGGTGAAGACGGCAGCTACCAGTACGCCCTCATCGAGGACGGCGGCGACCTACACCCGCTGGTGTCACAGCTGAACGCTGCCCTGCATGGGCGCGGCGGCGGACGGGGCGGCTTTGCCCAGGGCAGTGCCGCCTGCACGGCAGAGGAGATCCGCACCTTTTTCCAGGGCCGCTGAAGCCTCCGCCATACGAAGCCTTTCTTTCTGTTTTTGCCAAAAAATAACCCCCGAATGTGTGCATTTCGCGCAATTCGGGGGTTTCTTTTTCCGATGGTCCGTGTTAAAATGGATTGTTACAGTAATTGAGTCGAAAAGGAGTCCCTATGCAGAGCGAAAACAAGCTGGGCGTCATGCCCATTTCCAAGCTGATCTGGAATATGTCCCTGCCCATCATCGCGTCCATGCTGGTGCAGGCACTGTACAATATCGTGGACAGCGTGTTTGTCAGCCGCGTCAGCGAGCAGGCGCTGACCGCCGTATCGCTGGCCTTCCCCGCCCAGAACCTGATGATCGGTCTGGCCACCGGCACCGCCGTGGGCGTCAACGCCCTGATGGGCCGTGCGCTGGGCGCCGGTCTGCGGGAGCGGGCCGACCGTGTGGCCAACAACGGCGTGTTTCTGGCCGTCGTGGGCTTCATCATCTCCGCCGTGCTGGGCCTGACCTGCTCCGACCTGTTTTTCCGGTCCCAGACCCAGGTGGAAAGCATCATCCAGATGGGCAACGACTATCTGCGTATCGTCACCGTCGGCTCGTTGGGAATGTTCTGCCAGATCATGTACGAGCGCCTCTTGCAGGGCACGGGCCGCTCCCTGCTGAGTATGTACACACAGGGATTGGGGGCCATCATCAATATCGCGCTGGACCCCGTTTTCATCTTCGTGCTGGACATGGGCGTGGCGGGCGCCGCCGTTGCCACCATCATCGGTCAATTCTGCGGCTGCGCGCTGGCCATCTGGTTCAATCACAGGAAGAACACGGATATCCATCTGTCCGTGAAGCGCTTCCGCCCCGACTGGCCGCTGGTCGGCGAGATCTACGCCATTGGCCTGCCCAGCGTCATCATGGTGGCCATCGGCTCCGTCATGACGTTTCTGATGAACAAGATCCTCATCACCTACCATTCCGCTCATGAGACGGCGGCCACCGCCTTCGGCGTCTATTTCAAGCTGAACTCCTTTATCTTCATGCCCATCTTCGGCATGAACAACGGCGTGATTCCCATCGTGGCATATAACTACGGCGCGCAGAACCGCCGCCGTATGGTGGAGACCATCAAGCGCAGCACGCTATATGCCTCTCTCATCATGGTTTTCGGCATGACACTGTTCCTGCTGATCCCGGGCACGCTGCTGAGGATCTTCGATGCCACGGATACCATGCTGGCCGTTGGCGTTCCCGCCCTTCGCATCATTTCCCTGAGCTTCTGCATGGCGGGTGCGTGCATTGCGCTGGGCAGCTCGTTCCAGGCACTGGGCAAGTCGCTGTATTCCATGATCACTTCCATCGTGCGTCAGCTGGTGTTTCTGGTACCCATCGCCTATGTGCTGGCGCGGTACGGCGCGTCTGTCGGCAACAGCAATTTGGTGTGGTGGTGCTTCCCCATCGCCGAGATCGCATCGCTGTGCCTGACGCTGTGCTTCTTCCGCCATGTGTACCAAACCATGATCGCGGAAATACCGGAGGGGCATGAATAAGCGAAAAGAGAGCCGAGAGGCTCTCTTTTTTTACTCGTTTTTGTTTTGGCGTGCATGGGCTGTTTCGTGCCGCAGCGTGAAGCCTCCCTTTGCCCACGGCAGCAATCAAAAAGCCCGTTCATAGCAGCAAAAGCCTCGCCCTGACGGGCGAGGCCTTTGCTGTGTGTTTTGTGTGTTAGGAGAGAGAGAAAATCACATAAGGAAGGGAAGTTCCTTTGGATGCTGCTATATTACCTGTCAAAATTGACGGAATCATGAATCGCCCATGAACTTTTTGTGAATTTCCCCTGCTCCTATTGAAATTTTTTGCTCTCCGCCACGGCCATCTGATCGCAGCGGTTGTTTCGTTCGTTCTCCGCGTGACCCTTCACCCAGTGGCAGCGGATCTCGTGGCGGTCCGTCAGGGCCAGCAGCTTTTCCCAAAGGTCGGGGTTCAGCGCCGGCTTTTTGTCCGCCTTGACCCACCCCCGCTTCTGCCAGCTGCGGGCCCAGCCCTTGTCCAGCCCGTCAATGACGTATCTGGAGTCGGAGTACAGCTCCACCGCGCAGGGCTCCTTCAGCAGGGCCAAGGCCTCGATGACGGCGGTCAGCTCCATGCGGTTGTTGGTGGTATTGGCCTCGCCGCCGGACAGCTCCTTCTCCGTCTCTTTATAGCGGAGGATCGCGCCCCATCCCCCCGGCCCAGGGTTGCCGCTGCAAGCGCCGTCGGTGTAAATCTCAACTGTTTTCATTGGCACTTCATTTCTTCCGGTCTTTCTGACCCGCTGCCCTTCCCATCCGGCGGCGCTTGCTCGTCATCCCCGAGCGGTTGCCGCGCCAGCGGCGAGCGAGTGGGGACATCGAACAAAGCGGCGAAGCCCGCTTTGCCGTCGGTGTAGATAGTGACTGTTTTCATAGATTTCTCATTTCTTGCTGTCTCTCCGGTTTTTATAGGTCTTGCTTCTCCTACGCCGGCGGACACCTTCTGTCTCCGACGGCCCCATTTCTTTCAGCAGCGAAAGAAATGGGGGAAAGAACGCCGCCAAAAACCGATGGTTTTTGGATTTCCTTTCTCTGCCGGGCAGCGCGTTCCGATCCGTCCGAAATGTAGAATCGACGTATTTCTCTGTGCGCTGCCGCTTTTGCTCTGAAATGCGCTGTTATCCGCTGCTACCGGATTCAGCGGCTCTCCGCCCCGCACAGGGGTGCGGCACACGCCGCCTTATTCTACGCCCAGAACGGTCAGCACGCCGCCCTCCACGCGGAAGCGGATGTTCCGCCCGCCGTAGGCCATGCCGTAGACTCGCTGGGGGTCCTCCTGATAGCGGGGCCGCGGGTCGTTGGCCAGCACAGACAGCAAGCCCTGCCGCTCCGCCGCCGGTATGGCTTCCAGCAGCTCCTGCGGGAACGCCACCGCCAGCCGCGCACCGGCCAGACCGGCGGTAAAGCCGCCGGAGGCCTCGGGATGGCTGTCGGTATAGGCCAGATAGGGCTTGATATCAAAAATGGGCGTCCCGCTGACCAGATCGGCGCCCCGCACATGGAGCACCGGCCCCTCCGGCGTGTCCCACTCGATGCGCTCCAGCACCACGGAGGACAGGCCCAGTCCGTTGGGCCGGAAGGGCGAGCGGGTGGCGAACACGCCCATGCGGGCATTGCCTCCCAGCCGCGGCGGCCGGACCGTAGGGGACCAGCCCTGCCGCAGCGCACGGTCAAACTGCCAGATCAGCCAGATGTGGGAGAAAGCCTCCAGCCCCCGCAGGGCCGCCGGATCGCGGTAGGCCGGCTCCAGCACGATACGCCCCGGGCAGTCGGCCACGCCGCTCTGCCGCGGCACGCCGAACTTCTCGGCAAAGGGCGTCTCAATGCGGGCGATGGGTGTGATGTCCGCCATGGTCAGCGCTCCCGCCGTCCGGTGTCGGTGAGGTGGGCGGTGATGTCCTTTGGCAGCCGCAGCAGCCGCACGATCTCACCGGCCACGATGATGACCATCCCCGCCACGATGATATCGATGTTCTTTCTGGTGCTGGCGGTGAAAAACATCAGAAGCAGCACCAACAGCAGTCCCATATTGATGCGGCCGTTGCCCTCCTCGATCTGCCGGAGCGTTTCGTCCTTGTCGTAAATGACCTTGTTATAGACAAACTGGGTCTTGGCTGCCGCGTTGTGGTACAGCGTCTTGGTGAAATACTGCCAGCGGGTCAGGGGCACCATGGCCTCTCTAGGCGCGCTGCTCATACCGTCTCCTCAGGCGCATCCGCCTTCTCCTCAGGATCCGCCAGTGCCATGGAGATGACGCGGTCGCCCTCCTCCTTGAAGCGCATGACAATGACGCCCTGTGTAGCGCGGCCCGCCACGCGGATATTCTCCACCGGCGTGCGGATCAGGATACCGGCCGCCGTCACCAGCAGCAGGTCCTCCGTCCCGTCCACCACCTTGATGCCCACGATGGGGCCGGTTTTCTCCGTGACCATATAGTTGCGGATGCCCAGACCGCCGCGGTTGGTGATGCGGTACTCCTCCACCGGCGTGCGCTTGCCGAAGCCCCGCTCGGTGACGGAGAGCACAGTCTTGTCCGCGTCGGCGCGGGCCGCGCCCACCACATAGTCGCCGTCCCGCAGTCGGATACCGCGGACACCCACGGCGGTGCGTCCCATGGCGCGCACATCCGCCTCGTCGAAGCACACCGCCTGCCCATCGTGGGTGGCGATGAGCATCCGGTCGCTGCCGCGAGTCTCCACCACGGAAATGAGCTGGTCGCCCTCGTCCAGCGTCAGGGCGCGGATGCCGTTATTCCGCAGGTTCTTCAGGGCGCTGACCTCCAGCCGCTTCACCGTGCCGTTCCGGGTGGTCATGAACAGGTACAGCTCCTCGTCGGTCTGCTCGCGGAAGTGGAGCATGGCCTGCACCCGCTCGCCCGTCTCCACCTGCAGGATGTTGACAATATTGGTTCCCTTGGCGGTCTTGCCGCTCTCGGGGATCTGATAGCCCTTCTTGCGGTAGACCTTGCCGGTATCGGTGAAGAACAGGATATAGTCGTGGGTAGACGCGGTGAACACGTCCACCACGGTGTCCTCCTCGCGGGTGGTGATGCCCTTCTTGCCCATACCGCCCTTGCTCTGGGCGGCGTACTCGCTGACCGGCGTGCGCTTGATGTAGCCGTTCTCCGTCAGGGTAAAGACGCACTGCTCCTCCTCGATGAGATCCTCGATGTCCAGCTCGTCCTCCACGTCCTGGATCTCGGTCTTGCGGTCGTCGCCGAACCTGTCGGCAATGGCGGTCAGCTCCTCCTTGAGGATGGACTTCACCAGACTCTCGTCGCTGAGGATACGCAGGAAGTAGGCGATCTTCTCCTCCAGCTCCTTGTACTCGGTCTGGAGCTTCTCCCGGTCAAGACCCTGCAAAGCCTTGAGGCGCATATCCAGAATGGCCTGCGCCTGCACATCGTCCAGCCCGAAGCGGGTCATCAGATTCTCCTTGGCGTTGTCGTAGCTGCTGCGGATGATGCGGATGACCTCGTCGATGTTGTCCTGCGCGATGAGCAGACCCTCCAGCAGGTGGGCGCGCTCCTGGGCCTTCTTCAGGTCGAACCGCGTCCGGCGGACGATGATCTCCTCCTGGAACTTCAGATACTCGTCGATGATGTGCCGCAGAGAGAGGATCTTCGGCTGCCGCTGGTTCTCCACCAGTGCCAGCATATTGATGGCAAACGTGGTCTGGAGCTGGGTCTGGGCGAACAGGCGGTTCAAGACCACCTGCGGATTGGCGTCGCGCTTGAGCTCGATGACCATCCGCATACCGTTGCGGTCGGACTCGTCCCGGATATCGGAGATACCATCCAGACGCTTATCCTCCACCTGATCGGCGATGGCCTTGATGAGCATCCGCTTGTTCACCTGATAGGGCAGCTCCGTGATGATGATGCGGGTACGGCCGCTGCCGAACTCCTCGAACTCGTGGCGGGCGCGCACCATCAACCGGCCCCGGCCGGTGGCGTAGGCGGCGCGGATGCCGCTGCGTCCCATGATGATGCCCTTCGTGGGGAAGTCGGGGCCCTTGACGTGCTCCATCAGGTCGCCGAGGGTGGCGTCCGGGTCGTCCAGCACGCAGATGCAGGCGCCGATGACCTCCCGCAGGTTGTGGGGCGGGATGTTGGTGGCCATGCCCACGGCGATACCGCTGGAGCCGTTGACCAGCAGGTTGGGGAACCGGCAGGGCAGCACACGGGGCTCCTTGCGGCTCTCATCGAAGTTGGGGTCCCAGTCCACCGTGTCCTTTTCGATGTCGCGGAGCATCTCATTGGAGATCTTGCTCAGACGCGCCTCGGTGTAACGGTAGGCGGCAGGGGGGTCGCCATCCACGGAGCCGAAGTTGCCGTGGCCGTCCACCAGCGTGTAGCGCATGGAGAAATCCTGCGCCAGACGCACCAGCGCGTCGTACACGGAGGCGTCGCCGTGGGGGTGATACCGGCCCAGCACGTCGCCCACGCAGGTGGCCGACTTCTTAAAGGGCTTGTCAGAGGTCAGGTTGTCCTCGTACATGGCGTAGAGAATACGCCGGTGTACGGGCTTCAGGCCGTCCCGCACGTCGGGCAGGGCGCGGCCCACGATAACGGACATGGCATATTCGATATAGGACTTCTCCATCTCCGGGACCAGCGGGGACTCCACGATATGCTGGTCGGGGAAGCGGATCTCCGCAGGGTCGTATTGGGGCTTTTTGCTCATAGATTCCAGCCCTCCTTAATAATCCAGATTCACAGCGTACTGTGCTTTGCGCTCGATAAACTCCTTGCGCGGCTCCACCTTCTCGCCCATGAGGACGGTGAACGTGGCGTCGGCCTTTACCGCGTCATCCAGCGTGATGCGCCGCAGAGTACGGGTGGTGGGATCCATGGTGGTCTCCCACAGCTCGTGGGCGTCCATCTCGCCCAGACCCTTAAACCGGCTGATGTTGATGGTCACGTTGGGATTGCCGCCGCGCATCTCGGCGGAGATGGCATCCCGCTCCTCGTCGGAGTAGGCCACCCGGGAGGTCTTGCCTCGGGTCAGCTTGTAGAGCGGCGGCACGGCGGAGTAGACGTAGCCCTCCTCGATGAGGGGCCGCATATACCGGAAGAAGAAGGTCAGCAGCAGGGTGCGGATATGGGCGCCGTCCACATCGGCATCGGCCATGATGATGATCTTGTGATAGCGCAGCTTGTTCTCGTCGAACTCCTCGCCGATACCGGCGCCCAGCGCGATGATGACGGGCTGGAGCTTGTCGTTGCCGTAGACCTTGTCCACCCGGGCCTTCTCCACGTTGAGCATCTTGCCCCACAGGGGCAGGATGGCCTGAAAACGGCTGTCCCGTCCCGCCGTGGCGGAGCCGCCTGCGGAGTCGCCCTCCACGATGTACAGCTCTGTCAGCTCGGGGTTATTCTCGTTGCAGTCCCGGAGCTTATCCGGCATGGCCGCGCCGCCCAGCACCGTCTTGCGGCGGATGGACTCCCGCGCCTTGCGTGCCGCCTCCCGTGCGCGGTTGGCGGTCATGGCCTTATCCAGAATGGTGCGGGCCACCACGGGATGCTCCTCCAGATACACCGCCAGCTGGTCGTTGACGATGCTGTCCACCAGCGTGCGGATATGGGCGTTGCCCAGCTTGGCCTTGGTCTGGCCCTCGAACTGGGCCTCCGTCAGCTTCACGGAGATGACGGCGGTGATGCCCTCGCGCACATCCTCGCCGGAGACCTTGTCTCCCTCCTTGATGAGGCCGTATTTCAGGCCGTAGGCGTTGAGCACACGGGTCAGCGCCGCCTTGAAGCCCGTCTCATGCATACCGCCCTCCGGCGTATGGATGTCGTTGGCGAAGGAGACGATGGTCTCGTTATAGCCGTCGTTGTACTGGATGGCGATCTCCGCCGTGCTGTCGCCCTTGGCGCCGGAGAGGTAGATGACCTCCTCATGGAGCGGGGTCTTGTTCCGGTTGATGAAGGTGACGAACTCCCGGATGCCTCCCTCATAGCACATGGCCTCGGACTGCTCTCTGCCGGGGCGGGCGTCGGTGATGGTGATATGCAGACCGGCGTTGAGGAACGCCTGCTCCCGCATACGGGTGTGCAGCGTCTCATACTCGTAGTCCAGCGTGTCGAACATCTCCGGGTCGGGCTTGAAGGTGACGGTAGTGCCGGTGTGATCCGTCTCGCCCACGATCCGCATCTCCTGGGTGATGTGTCCCCGGGAGAACCGCATTTCGTAGATCTTGCCGTCCTTGTGTACCTGCACGGTCAGCCACTCGCTGAGGGCGTTGACCACGCTGGCGCCTACACCGTGCAGGCCGCCGGAGACCTTGTAGCCCCCGCCGCCGAACTTGCCGCCGGCGTGGAGCACGGTGAACACCACCTCCAGCGCGGGTCGGCCCGTCTGGGCCTGTATGTCCACAGGGATGCCGCGTCCGTTATCGCTGACGGTGATGGTGTTGCCGTCGTTGATGGTCACATGGATATCGGTACAAAAGCCCGCCAGCGCCTCGTCGATGGAGTTGTCCACGATCTCATAGACCAGATGGTGCAGGCCGCTGGCACTGGTGGAGCCGATATACATACCCGGCCGCTTACGCACGGCCTCCAACCCCTCCAACACCTGTATTTCCGCCGCGTTGTACTCGTTTCCCGCGACATTCTTTTCCATATCTGCCATATACTATTCTCCTTTCCCCTGAGCGCGTTTTTGCAGCGTCTGGGAATTCAGCTGGGATATATAAACGATCTGCCGGTGGTAGGGGTGGTCGCAGACCACAAACGCCCGCGGGATGTCCTCACAGGCGGTCTGTACCACGCCCTCACGCTCCGCGCCGTCCAGAAATGCCCTTGTTATTTTGGAAGTGGATGTGTTGTCCAGATCAAAGATGCCGATGATGCGCCTATCCTCCAGCATCACGTTCTGTCCGATATGCAGGTACGCCATTACAGCACCTCCCCGTTTCGGATATGGAACACCCGGCCATGCAGCATGGTGTCCAGCCGGTCGTTCTCGCAGCAGGTGATGAATACCTGTCCGCCCTGTATCCGGTTCAGGACGTATTCCTGCCGCCGCGGGTCCAGCTCGCTGAGCACGTCGTCCAGCAGCATCACGGGGTATTCGCCCACGGCGTTTTTGTGGATCTCCCGCTCCGCCAGCTTCAGACTCAGCGCCGCCGTGCGTACCTGCCCCTGCGAGCCGAACTGGCGGGCGCTGCGTCCGTTGATGAGCACCTCCATGTCGTCCTTGTGGGGACCGGACAGACACAGTCTGCTGGCACGCTCCGCCGCCAGATGGCTCTCCTGATGCTGCCGCAGCGCCTCGTATATGCTCTCCTGCGGGGCAAAGGGATCCGCCACGGTCTTCACCGTCCGGTATTGCAGAGTCAGCGTCTCCCGTTGGCCGGAGCACTCAAAATGCGCCTGCCGCGCATAGTCCGCCAGCGACGCGCAGTACCGCGCCCGATAGCCGATCAGCACCGCGCCTACGCGGCACAGCCGCTGGTTGAACTCCGGCAGCATCTCCAAAAGCTGGGGGTGCTCCTCACTGTCCCGCAGAATGCGGGTCTTGTGCTCGTATAGCCGTCCGTATTCCGCCAGCGCCTCGGCGTAGCGGGGCCGCAGCTGGCACAGCGACAGATCCATGAACCGCCGCCGCTCCGCCGCCCCTGCCCGAATGAGGAACAGGTCCTCCGGACAGAAAAACACCGTATGCAGCACGTCAGACAGCGCCGCATTGGTCTTGGCAGGCACGCCGTTCACCGTCATTTTCCGCCGCCTGCCGCGGGCAAGCTGCACCTCCGTAACGAACTCCCTGTCCCGGGAAAAGATGCAGCCCGCCAGCGCGGCCTCCTGCCGGTCGAAGCCGATCAGCTCTCTGTCTCCGTGAGCGCGGGGGCTTTTCCCGCAGGAGAGATATACCATGGCCTCCAGCAGATTCGTTTTTCCTTGGGCGTTCTCGCCGTAAATGACGTTGCAGCTCTCGTCAAATTCCAGCGTCTGCTGCCGGTAATTGCGCCAGCCGTCCAGCGTCAGCTTATCCAGCCGCATACGCTGCCGTATAGTGCTTTCCCTGAAAGCCCACGTCGTCGCCGGGCCGTATTTTTTTGCCCCGCATGGTGCAGACCTCACCGTTCACCGTGACCTCCCCCTCCTGAATGAGGAGCTTGGCCTCGCCGCCGGTCTGTACCGCCGCCGCAAGCTTCAGCAGGTCCTGCAATTTGATATACTCCGTTGTGATCTCTATTTTTTCCATATTCTTCCGTTCCCTGTAACTTTTATTGCGCCTTTAGCCTTACGGGCAGTACCATATAAAGGAACCGGTCTCCGCCGTCCACCGGTGTGATGATGCAGGGGGAGATGCCGGTATTCAGCTGGAGATGAACGGTGTCGGCGGGAGCGTAGCGCAGGGCGTCCATGAGATACCGGTTGTTGAAGCCGATCTCCAGCTCCCTGCCGTCGCCCTTGATGGGGCAGATGTCCTTTGCTTCGCCGTTGCCGGTACGGGCGGAGAGAAAGACCTTGTCCGCGTCAAAGAGGCAGCGGACAGGGCTTTTCAGCTTCTCGCTGATCACAACGGAGACACGGTCCAGACTCTCCAGCAGTGTTTTGGTCTCTACCTCCACGCAGATGGGGTTGTTTTTGGGGATGGCATTGCGATAATCCAGAAACTCTCCCTCCAGACGGCGGCAGATGAGCTGGGTATTCTCCGCCTCAAACAGCAGATGGCGCTTTCCCTGTACCACCGTCAGCAGCGCGTCGGTGTCGGCACAGATCTTCTCCACCTCGTTGAGGGCCGCACCCGGAGCCACAAAGCGGAAGGAGCCGCCGTCGATGCGCTCCAACGGCTCATGGCGCAGGGCCAGCCGGAAGCCGTCCACCGCCACCATGGTCAAGCCGGTGTCGCTGATCTCAAAGAGCGCGCCGGTATGGATGGGACGGGACTCGTTGGTGGACACGGCAAAGCTGGTCTGGTTGATCATGGCCTTCATGGTCTTCTGCTCGATGGAAACGGAGAACTCGTCATCCACGGAGGGCAGCTCCGGATAGTCGTCGGCGGACAGGCCTGGCAGCTCAAAGCTGGCGTCGCCGCAGACCAGCTTGACCACATATTTCTCGTCGGCGGAAAACACCACGATATCATCGGGCAGGCGGCGGATCATCTCTCCGAACAGGCGGGCGTTCAGCACGATGCGGCCTTCCTGATGGATCTCGGCGGAGATGGCGGTGCGGATACCGGTCTGCATGTTGTAACCGGACAGCGTCAGCTGTGTGTCTCCCTCCAGCAGCACGCCCTCCAGCGCGGGGATGGAGCTTTTCGCGGACACGGCGCGGGAAACGGTACTGACGGCCTGCTGGAGCAGCGTCTTTTCGCAGGAAAATTTCAGCATCTCTTTTTCGTTCCTTTCTCGTTTTTCGCAGGCATATTTTTCAGCTTCACATCATAAACTAATCATTTATTTTAGTAGTCGTAGTAGTAGGGGTTCCCAAATGTGGAAAGACCTCTTTTTTCCTGCTGCGGCAAGGCTTTCTTTTCCACACGGTTTTCCCTGCGGGCTCGGCCGGTTTCCACAGATTTTTTGCCCTCCGCGGTTCTCCACAGCCTTTCCCTGTGGAATCCACCGCCTTTGTGGAAAGCCTTACCGCTTGCTGTTGATATTGGTGGTGATCTCCTTCACCCGCTCGGCAAAGGCGGGATCGGTCTGCATTTGCGTCTCCACCTTGTCCAGCGAGTGGAGGATGGTGGAGTGGTCGCGGTTGCCGAACTCCTTGCCGATCTCCGTCAGGGGCGTGGCGTGCATCCGCCGAATGAGGTAGATGGCCACCTGACGGGCTGCCACTACGTCCCGCCCGCGGCTCTGCCCGCGGATGGTGTCCTCGTCCAGATGGTAGTACTTGGCCACATAGCTGATGATGACCTTGGGCGATGGTGCATACTCGTTGCTCTTGAGCAGCATATCGCGGACGGCGCGGCCCACCGCCTCCTCGTCCACCTGATCGCCCAGCAGGTCGCGGTAGGCCAGTATTTTGTTGAGGGTGCCCTCCAGCTGCCGCACGTTGGAGGTGACGTTCTCCGCGATGTAGTCCGTGACCTCCTTGGGAAGCTTCACGCCCATCGCGGCCGCCTTGTTCTGGATGATGGCCAGCCGCGTCTCAAAGTCCGGCGGGGCCACGTCCACCATCAGGCCCGACTCAAAACGGGACATGAGACGGTCGCTGAGCTGCGTCATCTCCCGGGGCGGCCGGTCGGAGGTCAGTACGATCTGCTTTCCGGATTCATACAGTGTATTGAAGGTATGGAAGAACTCCTCCTGTGTCTGAATCTTGCCGGCAATGAACTGGATATCGTCCACCAGCAGGATATCCGCCTGCCGGTACTTCTCCCGGAACTCCGCGTTCCGGTTCTCCCGGATGGAGCTGACCAGCTCATTGGTAAAATCGTCGCCCTTGATGTACACGATGCGGGAAGCGGGCCGCCGGTTCCGTACCAGATGGGCGATGGCATACAGCAGATGGGTCTTGCCCAGACCGGAGTCGCCGTAGATGAAAAGGGGGTTATAGCTCTCCGCCGGCTTCTCGGCTACGGACTTGGCCGCCGCATAGGCCAGCTTGTTCTGGGGACCCACCACGTATGTCTCAAACGTAAAGGCGTCGGAGTCAAACAGGTCCCCGGGCTGATCCGGCGCCACACCGTGGTAGGCGGCCAGCTGCTCGTCGTTGAGGATCTTAACCTCCAGATCGGTGGAAAAAATGTCCTTCAGCGCCGCCTTGATCTGGGGAAGAAAGCGGGCCTCCACCGTGTTTTTCTTAAAGGGGTTGCTGCAATGGAGCACCAGCGCAGAATCCTCCATGGTGACCACGGAGATCTCATCGAACCAGGTCCGTATGGTGGTGTCGGACAGTTCGCTGCTGAGACGGCTGAGGATGCTGTCCCAAAGGTCTGACAGTGATTTCAAAGGAAGCTCTCCTTTCTCTTGTCCTCTGTGTGTTTTTCACATACGCAGCCGCAGCTGCACAGAATATCCCACGACATTATACCAGACCCTGTGGAAAAAGTCCACATATTCTAAATATAAAGCGTTTATTTTCTTTTGCCGGAAGCCAGCGAAACAACGAGCATTCCGGCAATTTTATGTTGACATGAGACGCCTCGTTATGTATAATTTATTCCGCGCTGTTTTCGGCGTCTTACCGTATCGACTGCGGCAGGGAACTCACGTCCTCTGCTGTCGAGTAAGTGCGGCGGGCCCTGTCCTGCCGCCGGATATTTTGATAATGGAGGTGTCATGCAATGTTCCGTACCTATCAGCCCAAGAAGCGTCAGCGCTCCAAGGAGCACGGCTTCCGCAAGAGAATGGCCACCCGCAACGGCCGCAAGGTGCTGGCTCGCCGTCGTGCCAAGGGCCGCGCTCGCCTGACCCATTGAGGTCGCGGAAAGTGCATCGCACAGTGAGATAAAGCCCTGAGGGACGGTGGTGAAGCTGCCGTCCCTATTGGTCTTTCTCCGGCGGTGTGATGCGCCTGCCGCGGATGTCGGAAAAAGAGGGAAGCTATGGATCCGCAAGTCACGGTAAAAGAAAACGGCGATTTCCGCCGTATCTATCGCAAAGGCCGCTCCGCCGTCTCCGGCGGCGTGGTGGTCTACTGCCTGAAAAACCGGCAGGGCATGAGCCGTCTGGGCGTCACCGTGTCCACGAAGCTGGGCCACGCGGTGGTGCGTAACCGTGTGCGCCGCCGCCTGCGGGAGCTGTACCGTCTGCACAAGGCGGAGATGCTCTCCGGCTACGATGTGATCGTGGTGGCCCGCGTGCGGGCCGTGGAGATGCCCTACGCCAAGCTGGAGCGGCAATATCTCCGCTGCCTTGGCGAGCTGGGGCTCATGAAGGAGAACCCATGAAAAAGCTCCTCCTGCGGTTGATCCGGTTTTACCGGCGGGCCATTTCCCCCCTGTTTCCCCCCTCCTGCCGCTTTGTGCCCACCTGCTCTCAATACGCGCTGGAAGCCATTGAGAAGTATGGAGCGGTCAAGGGCGGCTGGCTGGCGCTGAAGCGCTTCCTGCGGTGTCATCCCTTCCACAAGGGCGGCTGGTATGATCCGGTGCCCTGAAACCCCTGAAGGCCTCGTTTTATTTCACAACGAAGGAGATCATCCATGTTTGCACAACTCGGATACTACATCTGCGTACCGTTCGCGTGGCTGACCCGTCTGTTCTACACCTGGACCGGTTCCTATGGTGTGGCCCTGATCCTCTTCACCCTGCTGGTGAAGCTGGTGCTGCTGCCCTTCCAGCTCAAGAGCAAGAAGAGCATGCTGCGTATGAACCGTATGCAGGGCAAGATCAAGGATATCCAGACGCGGTATGCCAACAACAAGGAAAGACAGCAGCAGGAGATGGCGGATCTCTATGCCCGCGAGGGCGTAAATCCCATGTCCGGCTGCCTGTGGTCCTTCATCCCGTTCCCCATCCTGATCGCCCTGTACTACATCATCCGTACCCCCCTGCGGTATTTCATGAGCCTCTCCCAGACCGTGATCGAGGAGATCACCGCGCTGGCTGTGTCTCTTGGCTATGTCGCAGAGACCAGCGGGCAGGCCGCTGCCTACGAGCAGATCTATCTGGCCAAGTTCATCCACGAGCACTGGGCCGATTTCGACGGCAAATTCGCCGGCCTTATCGACCTGGACTATAACTTCCTGGGCATGGACCTGTCCTCTGTGGGCAAGGACCTGTTCAGCCAGTTCCCCTCCGGCGGCTGGCCTGTCATCGGCATTCTGATCCTGCCGCTGATCTCCGCCGGTCTGCAGTTCCTGATGACCGTCATCTCCATGAAGAGCAACGGCAATACCCAGATGAACGGCTCCAGCAAGGCCATGATGTATATGATGCCCCTGATGACCGTATGGATGGGCTATATCCTGCCCGCCGCTCTGTGCGTCTACTGGATCTGCAACGCCGGCTTCTCCTGCATCCAGGAGCAGTTCCTCAACAAGTACTTCAATAAGATCCTGGACCGTGAGGAAACGGACAAGGAGCGGGAAAAGCGGGAGAAGCGCTATGCCAAGATGCAGGCGGCCCGCGAGAACTACAACAATCAGCCGGCGGCGTCCAAGGGTGAAAAGAAGCCCCAGCCCCAGAAAAAGAAAAAGACCTCCGACGGCGATCACCGCGGCGGCACCACCGAGGCCGGCCGCGTGGGACAGCGCCCCTATGCACGGGGCCGTGCCTTCAGCGAGGACCATTACAACCACAACTGATAAGGAGTTTTGTCTATGAGTTATATCGACGTAACGGGCAAGACTGAGGACGAGGCCATCCGCAAGGGCCTCGAGCAGCTGGGCATGGACCGCGACGACGTGTCCGTTGAGATCCTGGAGCGCGCCAAAAGCGGCTTTCTGGGCATCGGCAGCACACTCGCCCGTGTCCGCCTGACCTACGGCCCCGAGGAAGCCCCCGTGGCCGAGCCGGCCCCGGTTGTCAAGCCCGTGGTGCAGCCCGCCGCCCCCAAGGCAGAAAAGCCCGTGAAGCCTGCCGCCCCCAGAGCGGAAAAGCCCACCCGTCCGGAGAAGACGGACCGCGCGCCCCGCCCCCAGCGGACGGATCGCCCCGCCCGCACCGAGCGTCCCGAGAAAAAGGACATTCCCGCCATCGACCTGCCTCTGTGCGAGGATGAAAATGCCAAGCGCATCGTGGACTTTGTTTCCGGCCTGCTGGAGCATATGGACAGCGTGGCGCAGATCAAGGTCTACGAGGTGGAAAAGGGCCGCTACAAGGTCATTCTTGAGGGCGACAAGCTGGGCCAGCTCATCGGCCGCCGCGGCGAGACGCTGGATGCCATCCAGCAGCTGACCAACTACGCTGTCAACACCGGCAGCGACAAGCGCATCCGCATTCAGATGGACGCGGAGAACTACCGCGCCAAGCGGGAGCAGAGTCTGGAGAGCCTTGCCAACAAGGTTGCCGCCAAGGTGGCCAAGTACCGCCGCAGCGTGACGCTGGAGCCCATGAACGCCTATGAGCGCCATGTGATCCACGCCGCATTGCAGGACGTGAAGGGCGTCACCACCTACTCCGTCGGCACGGAGCCCAACCGCCGTGTGGTGGTGGCCTACGACCGCGAGGGCAAGTAAAAAGTGCCGTATCTCTCCTTTTTTGGCGGAAAAACGGCAGAATACGCAGAAAAACGGCAGCCCGTCGGGCTGCCGTTTTTTGCCGCCGCACCGCCGCTCGATTCCGCGCGGCGGCCGCGCATTTCCGCTTTTCAAACCGGCCGCCGTGTGGTACAATGACTGTCAGAAAACAACGGAGAGGGGGAAAAACCGTGTTCAGCCGCGCCTATCTGGAGATCACCAACGTGTGCAATCTGGCCTGCTCCTTTTGCCCGGGCACGGCGCGGGAAAAGCGCTTTATGGACACGGAGACCTTTGCCCTGCTGGCGGGGAAGCTCCGGCCCTACACAGATTTTTTGTACCTCCACGTCATGGGAGAACCGCTTTTACACCCTGATCTGCCGGAAATACTGCACATTTGCGGCGAGTTGGGCTATCGTGTCTGTCTCACCACCAACGGCACGCTGCTGGCGGAAAGGCTGCCGTTGCTGCTGGAAAATGCTTCCATCCACAAGGTCAGCGTATCCCTCCATTCCTTTGAGGGAAACGGGAAAAGCAGCGGGCTGAGGGACTATGTGGAAAGCGCGGCGGGGGCCTGTCGGACATTGGCAGGGCGCGGCGTGATCTGCGCGCTGCGCCTGTGGAATCAGGGGGGCGCGGACGCGGAAAACGCCCGCATTTTGCAGATTTTGGACTTCATGATGAAGAAGCAGATCGAGGAGCTGCCCACGGACCCCAGAGGCAACCGGCGGTTGTCGGAAAACCTCTATCTGGAGCGGGGGGAGAAGTTCGACTGGCCAGACCCCCGCGGCGCGGCGCGGGATACCCAGTTCTGCTACGGTCTGCGCCGGCAGATCGCCGTGCTGTGCGATGGGACCGTGACGCCCTGCTGTCTCGACAGCGAGGGACGCTTGGCACTGGGAAGCCTGCTGACCCAGGAGCTGGTCGACATTCTGGCCGCGCCCCGGGCGCAGGCCATCCGCCGCGGCTTTGATGCCCGTCAGCCCGCCGAGGCCCTGTGCCGCCGGTGCGGCTATGCCGTGCGCTTCAACAGGTGACAACGATGGAACTCACGAATTTACAGCGATTGCCCGCGCCGCTGCTGGCGTGGTACGACGCCAACCGGCGGGCGCTGCCGTGGCGGGAGGAGGTGTCGCCCTACCGCACATGGGTGTCGGAGATCATGCTCCAGCAGACCCGTGTGCAGGCGGTACTGCCCTATTTCCAGCGGTTCATGGAGGCCGTGCCGGACGTGCAGACGCTGGCGGAGCTGCCGGAGGAGCAGCTGCTGCGGCTGTGGCAGGGGCTGGGCTATTACAGCCGCGCCCGCAATCTGAAAAAGGCGGCCCAGACCGTGGTCAACGACTGCGGCGGCGTGTTCCCCGACACCTACGAGGCGCTGCGGAGCCTGGCGGGGATCGGCGACTATACGGCGGGAGCCATCCTGTCCATTGCCTTTGGACAGGCCGTGCCCGCCGTGGACGGCAACGTGCTGCGGGTGGCGGCGCGGCTCACCGGCTGCGGAGACAATGTGCTGGATCCCAAGGTCCGCGCGGCGTTCCGGCAGGCCATGGCCGCTGTGATGCCTCAGGACCGGCCCGGGGACTTCAATCAGGCCCTGATGGATCTGGGGGCGGGAGTGTGTCTACCCAACGGGCGGCCCCTCTGCGACCGATGCCCCGCGGCGGCGTTCTGCACCGCCAGAGAGCGGGGTACGCAGGGTGAGCTGCCGGTACGGGAGAAGAAAAAAGAGAAGCGGCAGGTGCGGCGAACCGTGTTCATCATGAAGCAGACGGACGGCCGCGTGGCTCTGCGGCAGCGGCCGGACAAGGGTCTGCTGGCCGGCCTGTGGGAATATCCCCATGTGGAGGGGCGGCTGGACGAGACGGCGGCCGCCGCCCAGCTGGCCCAGTGGGGCGTGACGGTGCGGCAATGGGAAAAGACCATACAGGCCCGCCACGAGTTCACCCACCTGCGGTGGGACATGACCGGCTACCTGCTGACGGTGACGGGCGGGGGCCAACCGGACTGGCTGTGGGCCGACGGAGCCCAGCGGCGGCAGCGGGCCATCCCCTCCGCCTTTCAGAAGTTTACCGATGAGTTGGAATAAAAGGAGAGAAAACGATGGCACAGCTTTACTTCAAATACGGCGCCATGGGCTCCAGTAAGACGGCCAATGCGCTGATGGCCCGCTTCAACTATGAGGAGCGGGGTCAGGAGACACTGCTGGTAAAGCCGCGGCTGGACACCCGTGACGGCGATCACATGGTGTACTCCCGCATCGGCCTGAAGCACCCCTGCATCTACTTCGACGAGATGCGGGCGATGCCGGACAGCGAGCTGCAGCGCTACGCCTGCATCATCATCGATGAGGCCCAATTCCTCAACAAGGAGGAGGTCTATTATCTGGTGCATCTGGTGGACGACTGCGGTATCCCCGTCATCTGCTACGGCCTGCGGGCAGACTTCAAGGGTGAGCTGTTCGAGGGCAGCTATCACCTGCTGGTGCTGGCCGACAAGCTGGAGGAGGTCAAGACCATCTGCTGGTGCGGCAAGAAGGCGGCCTTCAACGCCCGCTTCGATGAGACGGGCCATGTGGTGAAGGAGGGCGCGCAGGTGGTGCTGGGCGCCAACGACAAGTACATCGGCCTGTGCCGCCGCCACTGGATCGCCGGCGAGCTGGGGCCGGATTTTGACATCCGCAACGTATGATCTGCCGTCTCTGTCCCCGCCGCTGCGGCGCGGAGCGCACCGCCGAGACGGGCGGCGGCTTCTGCGCCATGCCTGCCGGCATTCGGGTGGCCCGCGCCGCCCTGCACCACTGGGAGGAGCCGCCCATCTCCGGCACCAACGGCTCCGGCGCCGTGTTTTTCTCCGGCTGCACCCTGCGCTGCTGCTACTGCCAGAACCGCGATATCTCCGCCGGCGGCTTCGGCAGGGATATAACGCCTCAGCGGCTCCGCGCCATTTTCGAGGAGCTCATCGCCCAGGGCGCTCACAACATCGACCTCATCACCGCCACCCACTTCCTCCCCTGGCTCCTGCCGGCTCTGACGCCCAAGCTGCCTGTGCCGCTGGTGTACAACTGCGGCGGCTATGAGTCGGCGGAGACGCTGCGCCTGCTGGAAGGGCTGGTGGATATCTGGCTGCCGGACCTGAAATATGCCGACGGCCCGCTGGCAGCCCAGCTTTCCGCCGCGCCGGACTACTTCCCCGCAGCCGCCGCGGCCATCCGTGAGATGTTCCGCCAGACCGGCCCCTACGTCATGGAAAACGGCCTCCTGCGCCGCGGCGTGATCATCCGCCATCTGGTGCTTCCCGGCTATCCGGACAACACCCGCCGCGTCATCGACTGGGTGGCTGAGACCTTCCGCCCCAGCGACGTCCTCTTTTCCCTCATGAGTCAGTATACCCCACAGCCCAACGCCCAAGGGCGGCTTGCCCGCCATGTCACCCGCGCCGAATACCGCGCCGCCGTGGACTATATGCACAACTGTGGCATTACCGACGGCTTTACTCAGGAGCGGACGGCGGCGAGGGAGGAATATACACCGCCATTCGACTTAACAGGTGTCTGAACGGTGTTTCTTCCGCCCATCCATCGCTGCGGCTCCTCGCCATACAGACAGTATGGCGTCGTCTCCGCGCCTCGGCTGGACGAAAGCTCCATCCGCTCAGGAACGGCGTTTCTTCCGCCCATACTTCGCTGCGGCGGAGGGGAACAGGCCGGTCGTGGGAGCCCTTTGGACTGTTTGGGTCGTATGGTACATTTGGGAGAGGAAAGGGCCGCAGTTTCAGAAAAATAGGCCATTTTTTCGTATAAATAAACGTACTTAGAACAACTTTGTGTTGCTATTTGCGCCGCCGTGTGGTATGCTTACAGCAGAACAGAAAGGGCCGTTTCGAACGGCGGAAAATCAATCTGATAAAGCGAAGCAGGAGGTAACCACATGAGCTATCCCACCACCGGTCAGGAGGTCTATGTCAGCCTGAATCTCTCCAACACCATGCTCACCGGCATCGGCAAGGGCACCATCACCCGTGAAGAGGTCTCCGCCTCTTACCTGAAGCGGCTGTTTGCCGAGCACGGCGTCATCCTCTCCGCCAAGCCGGAGCAGCGCCGTCTGCTGGAGATCGTCAACGAGCGGTACGATCTGGAGCTGCAGATCCCCGAGACGCTGAAGCTGTTCCAGCTCAGCGAGGAGCACCGCCGTCTGGTGGTGGTGGAGGTCACGGGCCTGCGCCGCAAGAACGGCTCTCTGCTGCCGGAGTACACGGAGGAGGAATTCAACGAGGCCACCTTCGCGTTTGTGAAGTACTACGTACAGGGCACCCACTACGATGCGCTGGTGGAGGAGAACAAGAAGCTCAAGTTCGAACTGGAGCAGGAGCTGGAGTGGCGCAACCGCGTGGACAACTGAAGCAGGAACAGGAAAAGAAGGACGGCGCCCGCCGTCCTTCTTTTTTACAGGCGCTGGATGAGCCACAGCACCAGTCCGTACAGGACGCTGGCCGCCGTGCCGAACACGATGACGGGGCCTGCCACGGTGAACATTTTCACGGCGGCGCCGGTGATGAGGCCCTCCGCCTGATAGTCCACGGCGGGGGATACCACCGCGTTGGCAAAGCCGGTGATGGGCACCAGCGTACCGGCGCCGGCCCAGCGGGCCAGCTTGTGGTACAGGCCCAGCCCTGTGGCCAGCGCAGACAGGAACACCAGCGTCACCGATGTGGCGGTGCCGGCATCGGAGGCATCCAGACCCAGCGTGCCGTACCAGTGAGACAGCAGCTGGCCCAACGTGCAGATGGCGCCGCCCACCAGAAAGGCCAGCGCCGTGTTCTTGACGATGGGGGACGGCGGCGACATCTGCTTCACCAGCGCCTGATACTCCTTCGGCGTCATGGCAGTCACTTCCTTTCCCCGATAGTGTGCGCGGTTGGACGGCATTTCATGCGGGGTTGTCAAAAGAGGCAAAAGCGGCTATAATCAAGAGAACGAAAACGAAGAAAGGCGGGTGAGCCGATGACCGATCCGGCACATCCCTTTGGGCGAAAGGCCATTCAGCTGGCGCTGATCGATCCGGTGAGCTGTACCGGCTGCGGCTGGTGCGCCATGTTCTGTCCCGTGAAGTGCATCCTCCAACGGGCGGACGGCATCTACGAGGTGGAGGCGGAGCAGTGCATCGGCTGCCGCAGCTGCAAGGTAAATTGCTTTTACGGCGCAGTCACCATGCTGCCGCCGCAGGTGCGGCCATGATGCGGCGGGGCGAGAAGCCCGCGCTGGGGCTGTATATCCATATCCCGTTCTGCAAGGCGAAGTGCGCCTACTGCGACTTCTACTCGCTGGCCCACAGCGAGGAGAAGATGGACGCCTACACGGCGGCGCTGCTGCGGCATCTGGAGGAGGTGGCGCCCCGCGCCGCCGGTATGCAGGTGGACACGGTGTACTTCGGCGGCGGCACCCCCAGCTACCTGGGGACGGCGCGGCTGATCCGCATTTTGCAGACGGTGCAGCGGCGGTACGATGTGACGAGGGATGCGGAGATCACGCTGGAGGCCAACCCCGACAGCGCCGGAGACTGGCGGGCCCTGCGGAGGCTGCGGCGGGCGGGCTTCAACCGCCTGTCGCTGGGCGTACAGTCCACGGACGACGAGCTGCTGCGGCGCATCGGGCGCGTCCACACCTATGAGCAGGTGCAGCAGGCGGTGACGGCGGCGCGGAAGGCGAAGCTCACCAATTTGAGTCTCGATCTGATCTACGGCCTGCCGGGCCAGACCATGGAGGACTGGCAGCGGACGCTGGCGGACGCCGTGGCGCTGGGGCCGGAGCACCTGTCCTGCTACGGGCTGAAGCTGGAGGAGGGCACGCCCCTCTGGCAGCAGCGGCAGGCGCTGACGCTGCCGGACGACGACGCCCAGGCGGATATGTATCTGTACACCGTGGCGGCGCTGAGTGAGGCGGGGTACGGACAATACGAGATCTCCAACTTTGCCAGAGCGGGACGGGAGTCCCGCCATAACCTAAAATACTGGCGGATGCAGGAGTATGCCGGCTTCGGGCCGGGCGCCCACTCCGATTTCGGCGGCGTGCGGTACGGCTATGTGCGGGATCTGGACGCGTACATCGCCGGACGGCTGGTGCTGGCGGAGGCGGAGACGGACGGCACGCTGGCCCGCGACTTTGAGTATGTGATGCTGTCGCTGCGGACGGCGGAGGGTATCGACCGCCGCACCTTTGAAAACCGCTATCGCCAGCGGTTTGAGGCGATGGAGCGGCTGTTTGTCCAGTATGAGCAGGCGGGGCTGGCCCAGCGCACCGAGGGGGGCTGGCGTCTGACGCCCCGAGGCTTTCTGGTGTCCAACAGTATCATCGTGGCGCTGCAGGAGGCGCTGGGCCGCCAGAAGGCGGAGCGGCAGGCCGCGGCGGCGGAGGGCAATTTCCGCGTCATCTGAATATGTGAATATGCGAAATACAGGACGGGAGAGCGGCGCTCTCCCGTCCTGTCGTGTGTTGCGGCAAAAATCGTTCGGGATACGAACTTTTTTCGAGAGAAAAAGGGATATTGTAACGGTTTCGTTAATTATTTGGTACGCCGCTTGCAGAAAAGGCGTGGACGTGATACACTACTGCATTATGATAAATTGGGGTGTGTGCCCATAAAGGAGCGGGACTATGGCAAAATTCAGCGTAAAAAAGCCGCTGACGGTATTTGTGGTCGTGTTGGCGATCGTGGTGCTGGGCGTGGTGGCATATCTGAGGATGACGCCGGATCTGCTGCCCAACATGGACTTCCCCTACGTCGTGATCGTGACCACGGACCCGGGCGCCAGTCCCGAGGCGGTGGAGGAGGAGGTCACGCGGCCCATGGAGCAGTCCATGGCCACGCTGGATCGCATCAAGACCGTGACCTCCACCAGTCAGAACAGCGTGTCCATGGTGATGCTGGAGTTCGAGGAGGGCGTGAGCATGGACACCGTCAGCGTGGACATCCAGCAGAAGATCTCTGTTTTGCAGGGCCAGTGGAGCGACATGGTGGGCGCGCCCTATGTGCTGAAGATCAACCCGTCCATGGTGCCGGTAATGGTGGCCGCCGTGTCCCGGGAGGGCACGGATGTGTACCAGCTCAGCGATTTCGTGACCGAGGAGCTTACCGGCAAGCTGGAGGGCGTCAGCGGCGTGGCCAGCGTGACGGTATCCGGCGCGCTGACGCGGGAGGCCCACGTCATTTTGGATCAGGAGAAGATGGACGCCCTGTCCGCCACGCTGGCAGACGCGGTGAAGGATCAGCTGAAAAAGGCGGAAAACCAGCTGTACGCCGCGAAGAGGCAGGTGGAGGACGGGGAAAAAGCCCTGTCCGAGGCCAAGCGGGAGGCGGCGGACGGGATTGCCGGCGCAGTGGGCGATGCAGCGGACGATGCAGCGGACAAGGTCCGCGATAAGCTGAAGGACCTGTACCGTATTCTGGAGGATACGGATATCAGCGAGTTCGCCGGCGGCATCGTCACCGATCCGGACAAGGGGCTGGAGGAGCTGGAGAAGCAGCTGGAGCAGCTGAAAAAGGACGCGGATAAGCTGATCGGCGACATCGAGAGCGGGAGGCTCCGCGCCAGGCTGGAGGGCGAGGTGTCGGATCTGCTGGTGACGCTGATGGACGGTCTGACCCAGATGACAGGCGCGGAGCTGCAGCTCAGCGAGGCAAAGACCCAGATCGAAAGCGGGCTCAAGCAGATCCAGGACGCCTACAAGAAGGTGGCGGAGCAGACCGATCTGGGCGGGTTGCTGTCCCTTTCCACGGTCAGCGGCCTGCTGACCGCCCAGAACTTCTCCATGCCCGCAGGGTACATCGACGACAACAGCGGCGTCAGCTACATGGTGTCGGTGGGCCAGAGGTTCGAGAGCAGCAGCGAGCTGTCGGAGATGGTGCTGTTTGATCTGGGACTGGAGGGCGTGGCCCCCATCACGCTGGGCGATGTGGCCACGGTGGTGGTGACGGACAACGCCGACGAGCTGTATACCAAGCTCAACGGCGAGAACGGCATCCTGCTGTCCTTCACGAAGCAGTCCAACTACGCCACGGCGGAGGTCTCCAACAACATCAGGGACCGGTTCGACCAGCTGACGGCGCAGGATGAGGGGCTGTCCTTCGTGCCCCTGATGGATCAGGGCGACTACATCTATCTCATTGTGGAGACGATCCTCTCCTCCCTGCTGTGGGGAGCGGTGTTCTCCGTGGTGGTGCTGTTTTTGTTCCTGCGGGACTGGCGGCCCACCCTTATCACGCTCATTTCTATCCCTGTCAGCGTCATTTTTGCGGTAGTGCTGATGTACTTCACCGGCGTGACCATCAACATGATCTCCCTCAGCGGTCTGGCGGTGTCGGTGGGTATGCTGGTGGACAACTCGGTGGTGGTCATCGAGAACATCTACCGCCTGCGGGCCAAGGGGGCCACCATCGTACAGGCGGCTGTGTCCGGCGCGGGGCAGGTGCTGGGCGCGGTAACGGCCTCCACCCTCACTACCGTGTGCGTGTTCGCGCCCATCGTGTTCGTGGAGGGCCTGACGCGGCAGCTGTTCACCGATCTGGCGCTGACCATCACCTATTCCCTGCTGGCCAGCCTGCTAGTGTCGCTGACGCTGGTGCCGGCCATGGCCGCCGGTATGCTGCGGCGGGACTTCACGCCCAAGGCGGGGCTGCTGGATAAGCTCTATCCCGCGTACCGCAGGGCCATCGTCTGGTCGCTGGACCACAAGGCCGGCGTGCTGCTGCTGTCGCTGGTGCTGCTGGTGACCACGGCGTGGGGCGCGGTGAGCCGCGGCTTCACATTTATGCCGGAGATCGATATGAACAACCTGTCCCTGACCGTCACCATGCCGGAGGACGCCACCCGCGACGAGGCAGTGGCGCTGGCGGATCAGGTGGTGGAGCGGGTCATGACCGTGGACGACGTGGAGGCTGCGGGCTTTATGATGGGCAGCGGCACCATGGGCGGCCTGAACATGGCGGGCGGCGGCGGGACCTACGACGTCACGGGCTACCTCACCATGCCGGAGGGCACCTTCGGCTCCGATGCGGGGCGGGAGATCGAGGCGCTGTGCGCCGATCTGCCCTGTACGGTGAAGGCCAGCGGCGTCATGAGCGGTATGATGAGCTATATGACCGGCAGCGGCGTGTCCCTGTCGGTGTACGGCGACGATATGGAGGACCTGCAGACCGCCGCCCGGGCGCTGGGCCAGCGGATCGGTGAGGTGGAGGGCATCAAGGACGTGTCCGACGGACTGGAGGATGCCGCCCCCGCCTTGCAGGTGACGGTGGACCGGAACAAGGCCATGATGAAGGGCATCACCGTGGCGCAGATCTATATGCAGGTGGCGGCGGCGCTGCAGGACAGCACCACCGTGGCGGAGGTGACGCTGGACGGCGCGGGCATGGAGATGATCGTGGACGCGGCCCAGGAGAGCAAGCTGACCCGCGAGAAGCTGCTGGAGCTGGTGATCACGCCGGATTCCTCCATGAGCAGCGTGATGAGCGGCGCCATGGGCGGCATGAGCGGTTCGTCCTCCGCGTCCTCCGGCCTGAGCCAGCTTACCGGCGACAGCGATGAGGAGGAAGATACCTCCTTCCGGCTGGGCGAGGTGGCGGAGGTGCGGGAGACGGTGTCGCTCAACAGCATCCAGCGCGACCAGCAGCGGCGGTACATCCCCGTGACGGCAGCGATCGCCGACGGGTACAACGTGACCAAGGTGACGGCGGCGGTGCAGCAGGCGGTGGCGCCGCTGGACCTGCCGGAGGGCGTGACCGTGGAGTTCAACGGCGAGAGCGAGCAGATCATGGACGCCATGGAGCAGGTGCTGCTGATGCTGCTGCTGGGTGTGGTGCTGGTGTACCTCATCATGGTGGCCCAGTTCCAGTCCCTGAAGTCCCCGTTTATCGTGATGTTCACCATCCCGCTGGCCTTTACCGGCGGCTTCCTGGCACTGCTGCTCTCCGGCATCGAGGTATCGGTCATCAGCCTCATCGGCTTCGTGATGCTGGTGGGCATCATCGTCAACAACGGTATCGTGCTGGTGGACTACATCAATCAGCAGCGTCTGGCGGGCATGGGCCTGCGGGAGGCCGTCATTGACGCAGGCGTTACCCGTCTGCGGCCCATCCTGATGACCAGCCTGACCACCATTCTGGGCCTGATCGTCACGGCGCTGGCGAAAAACGCCGGTACGGCCCTGATCCAGCCCATCGCACTGGTGTGCATCGGCGGACTGCTGTACGCCACGCTGATGACGCTGTTCGTGGTGCCGTGTATGTACGAGATCATGAACAGGAAGGCGCTGCGGCAGGTGAACGAGGAGGAGCTGGAGATGCTGGATATCTGATTCTGACAGGGAGGGGAACATTTCCCCTCCCTGCGCCGTCTAACGGGATAAAAGGAGGGTGAGAGCATGAAGAAACTGCTTGTTTGCACGCTGGCGCTGTGCGCCGTGCTGCTGGCCGCCTGCGGCCATCCGGCGGAGACGTTGCCGCTGGAGGGCGGCGATCCGGTGGTCAGTCCCGCGCCGGACCCGTCCGAGATCACCGGCCAGCTGGCGGCGTATACCGGCGGCAATGTGGACGTGGCGCTGACCATTCCCGACGGCTGGTCGTGGGAGACGCTGGAGGAGGACGGGCAGGCGGGGCTGCGGTTCTGGAGGACGGAGGATACCGCCGTGGACTTCCGGCTGACCTGCTGGAAGGACGGCTACGGCATCTGCGGCACCGGCGTCACCACGGAAGGGGTGATGCTGTCCAGCGGGCAGCAGGCGTGGCAGCATACCGAGGTCTTCGGGGACAAGATCTGGGTGAACATCGCGTTTGTCTTCACGCCGGGGGACTATGTATGTATGCCCTTCGACGACGGCATGATGGACAAGGCCGCGTGGGACGGCTGCCGCGACGAGGTGCTGGCTATTTTGGGCACGGCTCAGATCGGGCGGGGCCTCCTGACGGAGCAGGAGGCCATCGCGCTGGCACAGGCGCAGTACGACGGCGCATACGATACGGCGTGGGGGCGGTACGATGTGAAAAACGGCTGCTGGGCGGTGACGTTTTCAAAGGGCACCGCGGACGGCGGCAACGCCGTGGTGCGCTATGTGGGTAATGACGGCACCGTTTCCGATCAGGAATGCCGGATGTGCATCGAGGGCGAATATGATGCGGCAGACACAGCAGACCTGAAAAATAAGCCTTGACGGGCGGGCGAAAAGATGCTATCCTTTTCCCGTTACAGGCGATGAAGGGCGTGGCGGCCCGGAGCTGCGGGAGGCAATGCCCGCCGGATGCCCCGTTACCGGCATGAGAGTGTGGAGCGATCCAAATTCAGGTGGAACCACGGACTAACAGCTTAGTTCGCCCTGATGTCAGCAATGACATCAGGGCGTTTTTTTTGCGGCGATAAAGGAGCGATGACTGTGAAAAGGAGGCTGCTGGCACTGCTGCTGGTGACGGGCCTGCTGGGGCTGACGGCCTGCGGCGCACCGGCGGAGACGGGCGCGCCCACGGGGGAGATCTTCATTTACGGCGAGGAGCACGCCAACGCCGATTGTCTGGATCGGGAGCTGGCGGTGTGGCAGACATGCTACGGACAGGGGATGCGTCATCTGTTCATTGAGATGGGCGCAGGCTCCACGCTGCTGCTGAACCGCTGGATGGCGGCGGAGGACGACGCCTACTGGGATATGGTGTACGGCGCCTGCGAGGGGACGCTGTTCCACGCGGAGGCAGTGGCGGATTTTTACCACCAGATCAAGGAGACGTGTCCGGACACGGTGTTCCACGGCTTTGACATCGAGCACCAATACGCCAGCTCCGGCGAAAAGGCGCGTCAGCTTCTGGAGGACGAGGGAAAGACCGGCACCGATGCGTACCGCGAGGTGGAGCGGAGCATCAAGCAGGGCGTCATGTACTATCGGCGCGGTGCCGACGATGAGGCCGACGTGCAGCGGGAGTACGCTCTGGCGTCTAATTTCTGCGATGCGTTTGACGCGCTGGGCGGCGTCAGCATAGTAGCCTTCTGCGGCGCCGCCCACGCAGATCCCAATGGAATGGACCATCAGACCGGCACAGTGCCCTCCATGGCGGCCCAGATCGCGGCGCACTACGGCAGCAAGGTAACGCTGACCTGCGCCAATCTGGCGCGGGTGGAAAAGCCGGAGCTGACACCGATCCGCACGGATACGCTGACCATCGCCGGAAAGGCGTATACGGCGTCCTACTTCGGAGAGCAGGACATATCCGGCTGGAGCAAATATGCCAGCCGCGAGTTCTGGCGCGTGGAGGATGGATACGACGCCTTTTCCGCGTGGCAGACCACGGGCGACCAGCTGCCGGAGAGCAACTATCCCATGGCGCTGCACCCCAGGGAAGTCTATGCCGTTTTGTACCACCTGCCGGACGGCGGTACGGAGTGGTGGTACGGCGTGTCCACAGACCAGACGGACTGGTCTGCGGGAATCGTGACCGTGCAGGTAGCGCCGCCGGAGGCGGCTTGACCATACAGACCAAAAATATTCACATAAAAGGAGACGATCACATGAAAAACACCGAAAAGACCATGGATAAGATCGTGGCGCTGTGCAAAAACCGCGGCATCAT
>CAKTOK010000007.1 GCA_934589835.1 uncultured Oscillospiraceae bacterium
CCTTGGCCTCTTCCTCGGTCAGCCCAATATCGTTTTCCTTTGCCAGCGCCAGCAGCTCCTCGGGGGACTTCGCCGCCTTTGCCTTCGCCAACAGTTCATTGTTCAGTTCCATTCTCTGTATCCTTCCTCATTCTCTTTTTCCGCTCCCAAGGGCTTTATTCGCCCCGGTCTCTTTTCTCCTGACACTTGTCGCAGTACCCCTCGTCATTGATGAAGGTGTACGCGCCGCACCGTTTGCATGAGCCCCGTTTGCCGTCGCCGATGATCACCAGCCTGCTGGGGGTCACACTCTGGCCGAGAGTCAGCTTCTTGCCGGGGTTCAGCTTCTTGCTGCCGCCGCCCACCTTTTCAAGCTCCTCTTCGTTCAGCTCCGCCGCGTTCACGATGTTCTTTTCCTCTTTCATTTTGTTTCTCCTTTCGTTATTTGCATCGGTCTATATGACCGACTCGCCCATGTGTTTCCGCAGCAGCCGCAGCGCCTCCTTATGCAGCACCTTGACGTAGGCATAGGAAACGCCCATCCGGGCCGCCGTGTCCTTCAGGGACATCCTCTTGTAATACCGCAGGACGATCAGCGCCCGTGAGCGGTCGTCCAGCTTGCCCAGCGCCTCTCCCAGCATTTGAAGGGACTCCCGCCGCAGCAGGCCATCGTCCACGCCGCCCTCATCGGGCAGATCCTCCGGCAGCTCCGCGCAGGTGCGGTGGACGCGGAAATAGTCGATGACCGTGTTTCGGGTGATGGTGTAGACCCAGGTGGAGACGGAAGCCCGGTCGGCGTCAAAGGTCGGGTACTTTTCGTAAACCTTCAGGAACACATCGCTGACAACGTCCTCGGCGTCATCCCTGTTGGCGAGCCTCCCGAGCACGTACCCGCGGACCTTTCCGGCATACTCCGCATACAGCGCTTCTCTTTCTGCCGTCACGCTCATGTCGCGCCGCCTCCGCCGCCGTCGGGCTGCTTTTTGCGGTACAGCTCTCCCGCGGCGCTCACCTGGATGAGCTCGTCGTCCGAAAGCTCCGCACCGTATGTGCTCTCCACCCCGTCGATCAGCGACTGGAGCTGCGGGTCATCCTCAAACCGCTGATAGTCGAAGAGCCGGAAAAGCGCCTGCTCGCTCACGCAGATCGTTTTCGTCCAGTCTGACCTTTTCTGTTCCATAGCTGCCTCCTTCACCTGTTGATACGAGTCAGAAAGAAAAATGGCTAACGATTTTGAAAAATTTTCGAAAAATATCTGCCGTCAGGGCGTCAGGAGACACTGTCGGGCGCCGCATCCAGTCTCTGCCGCGCCACCAGCTCGGCAAAGAAGCCGTCGGCGGCGATCAGCTCATCGTAGGTGCCGTCCTCGATGATCCTTCCGTGGTCCAGCACAATGATCCGGTCGCACTGCCGTATGGTGGACAGCCGGTGGGCGATGACGATGCGGGTGCATTTCAGCTGCTCCAGCGAGTCGGACACCTTTTTCTGGGTGATGTTGTCCAGCGCACTGGTGGCCTCGTCAAACATCAGGATCTTGGGCTTGGGCGCGATGGCCCGGGCGATCATCAGCCGCTGCTTCTGGCCGCCGGATATGCCGCCTGAGCCCTCGGAGATCATCGTGCTCATGCCCATGGGCATCCCCCGTATATCGTCGGCGATACCGGCCAGCTCCGCCGCCTCCCAGGCGTCCTGCTGCGTCAGCCACGGGGCGGAGATCACGATGTTGGAATAGATATCCCCCTGGAACAGCCTGCCGTTCTGCATCACCACGCCGACGCGCCGCCGCAGCGACCGCAGATCGATCTTGTCCAGGTCCTTGCCGTCGTAATAGACCGCGCCCTTCTGGGGCTTTTCAAAGCCCAGCAGCAGCCGCAGCAGCGTGGACTTCCCGCACCCTGTTTTCCCCACGATGGCCACGTACTGGCCGGAGCGGACCTTCAGGGACAGGTCGTCGATGACCAGGGGCATATTGTCGCTGTACCGGAAGGACACATGGCTCAGCTCGATCCCGCCCGACAACCGGGTCAGCACCTGCTTGCCGTCGGAGATCTCAGGGACTGCGTCGAAGAAGGGCTTTACCATGGCGAGGATAGGCTTGATCTGCGCCACGGAAAGCGCTATCCCTGCCAGGGACATGAACGCGCCGGACACCATGCCGTAGGCCGTGTCGAAGGCGTAGTAGTCCGCCGCCGAAACACCTGCCCGCACCGCCATATAGTACATGACGATCGAGCCCGTAAGGCTGATGGCCAGACTGATGACGGAGTTGAGCTTCAGGAACGCCGGCGGGTCGTAGGTCAGCCGGACACCCTCGGCATAGAGGTTGCCCCATCGGGCAAAGGCGCGCTTCTCCGCGCCGGCCAGCTTGATCTTCTGTATACCGGAGATGAGAGCATAGGTCATGCCGCTCTCCTTGCTGGAAAGCTCCATCTGCCGGGAGCTGACCTTCATCTGAACCAGGGAGGACAGCAGGGAGAACACGACGGTCACCAGGATAATGACCAGCGCGGGCACTACCAGCGCCGGCGCGTAGGCAAATATCTGCGATATGTATATCAGGGAAAACAGGGATGTGAACCCCGTGGACAGCACGGCGGACGCCAGCATCTTGCAGAGTACGCTGATCTGTGAGGCGCGCTCTGCCAACTCGCCGGCGCTGTACGGCTTGAAAAAGTCCGCGGGGAGGGACATGATACGCATCATCGCCGCCGCGTCAACGGATACGCTCAGCTTTGTTTCGATCCGCGCCTGGAGCATATTCTTCACCGCTGTGACCAGCAGCACGCTCACCGACACGCACACCGAGAACACGGCCATAGCCACCAGCAGCCGGACACTGCCGGAGGGCAGCACCTGTGCAAAAAGCAGCTGGCTGATCATCGGGGAGAGCATCCCCAGAAGCGACAGTGCCAGCGTGGCCAGGGCGATCATCACATAGTCCGATGTGGAAAGCGTCCTTACGATATACCCTGCCAGCGCGGAAAGGCTGAGCTTTTTCAGGGGGAACGGCTTATAAAAGACGATGGCCTCCTCCCCGAACAGATGCTGGTTTTTCCGGTCGATCCGCTTCCGGCCGCCGGTCTCGGGGTCGAAATAGGTATAGCCGGAAAGCCCCCCAGGAATAAGCGCCACGGCCTTCCCGCTCTCCCGGAAAAAACCCAGCATCGCGCCGATAGCGTCACGATGCCACCCGTCCTCCAGACGCACCGTGCGCCGCATGATGCCGTAGGGCCGCAGGAGATATTCCAGCTGCTCGTTCACATCCGAAATGCTGTCCGGGACCTCCCGGCTCTTTATGTGATAGTGCTTCAGGATGTCGTCAATGGCATCCTTGGCGGCCCTGCGGTCGTCGCTGACGGCGGCGCTGATCCGCTTCCCCATCACGGCGGACGCCATATTGGCAAACGCCTCGGAGAAAGCCTCGTCGTCGTATTGCTTTCGCTCCCTTATCTGTTCATCGAACCAACCCATATCACGTCCACCTCCTTCACTCGTTTGATACCAGCTGCGTGTATGCGCCGCCCTGCCGCATCAGCTCCTCATGTGTGCCGCGCTCCACGACCCGGCCCTGCTCCATGACGATGATCTCGTCACAGTCCCGTATGGTGGAGAGGCGGTGGGCCACCACGATGCAGGTGATGCCTCTGTCCTTGATGGACTTGACCACGTCATACTCGGTCTTCGCGTCCAGCGCGCTGGTGGCCTCGTCCAGAATGATGATGGTGGGGTCCTGGGTCAGCACCCGGGCGATCTCCAGCCGCTGCCGCTGGCCGCCGGACAGATCCTTGCCGCCCTCCGTCAGCTTGTACTGATAGCCGCCGTCACGCTGCATGATGTCCTCGTGGAGCTGGGCATCCCGGGCAGCCATGATCATCTCAAAGTCCTCGATGGAGTTGTCCCACATCTTTATGTTGTTGGCGATGGTGTCCTCAAACAGGATGATGTCCTGATCCACCACGGCCAGAGAGCCTGTGAACACACTCCTGTCTATCTGAGAGATGGGCCTGCCGTCGAACAGTATCTCCCCGCTCCACGGCTTATAGAGTCCGGAGATCAGCTTGGAGATGGTGGATTTGCCGCAGCCGGAGGGCCCGACAAACGCCACGCGGCTTCCGGGCTTCAGCGTCATGCTGAAATCGGAGATCAGCGGCTCGGCAAGCCGTGAATATCCGAACGTGACGTGCCGCAGCTCCACCGCGCCGGAGAGCTTGCTGTATTCGGCGCTGTCATCCGCCGCCGCTTCCAGTGTCGGATCAGTGGGGTACTTCATCACGTCCTCGATCCGCTCCATATCGGTACGCATTTCCTGCAAGGTCTGCCCTGCCGAGATCAGCGTCATCGCTGGGGATACAAAGGAGGAAAGGAATCCCTGAAATGCCAGGATCATACCCACGGTGAAGCTGCCGTCCATCGCCAGATAGACGCCCGTCATCAGCACCGCCGTGCCGCAGAGGGAGCTGACCAGTGCGGGCAGCAGCCCCAGCAGCTGATTTGTGCGCTGGAACTTGACCTGGCTGGCGTTGACGCTGGCCTGATAGCCCGCCCACTTTTCAAAGAAACCGTTCTCCGCGCCGCTGGCCTTGATGGTCTCGATCATCTCAATACCAGCCACGGTCGTGCCGGCCAGCTTGCCGGCGTCCCGCATCTGCACGCGGGTGATGTTGATGCGCTTTTTGGAGATAATGCCGGAAAGCGCCAGGTTCGCCAGCACGGATGCCAGTCCGATCAGCGTCAACACCACACTGTACCGCAGCATGACCACAAGATAGAACACCATCATGGCCGCGTCCAGCGCCAGCGGTGCAAAGGTATTCACCAGCTGTCCCGCGATCTCGGCATTGGCCGACTGCCTGCCCTGAATATCACCCGCCATGCGCTGGGAGAAAAACTCCATGGGCATACGGAGCACCTTCCACAGGAAGGTGGTATTTCCCACCACCGCCAGCTTGCCGTTGATCCGCAGGGAATAGACCGCCTGTATCCACGCCACCACCAGCTGTATCACGCTGATGCCCGCCAGCGCCAGCGTAAAGGGTATGAGCCAGTCGGGGTTTTCGCCTGTCAGCAGCCGGTCCAGAAACACCCGCGAAAAGGCGGGGGTGATGATGCCCAGCAGCGAGGATATGACGGCGGTCAGCGTGACAAAAACGATCGCCGTGCCCGCGCCTGTCAGCCGCTGCTTCGCGTAGCCGATCATGGACTGGGGCTTTCCCTCCGGCTTGAAATCCTCCCCCGGCTCGAAGAACAGGCATATCCCCGTGAACGCCTCATCGAAAGCCTTCATGGAAACGGTGTACGTCCCCTTGGCCGGATCATTCAGTACGGCCTTGTCTCCCCGAAAGCCATTCAGCACTACAAAATGATTAAAATTCCAATGGATGATACAAGGAAATTTTCCACTTTTTTTCAAGTCCTCCGGCTCATACCGGTATCCTTTTGCCGCAAGACCGTAGCTGCGCGCGGCGCGGAGCACGTTGCGGGCGTTCGAGCCGTCCCGGGACACGCCGCAGTCCAGGCGCACCTGCTCCAGCGGGATCCACTTCCCATAGTAGGCCAGGATCATAGCAAGGCTTGCCGCGCCGCACTCCAGAGCCTCCATCTGCATCACAACAGGGACTTTGGCGACGCCCCTTGTGAGGGGGGCCTTCCTCTTTTCTGCCTTCATTTTCATCCCTCAGTTCAACACAAAATCGAGTGGTCTGACCCGCTCCGTGACAACGGACGCGGTGTACACGCCGTCCGCAAGCCCCGGCGCATCGGCGCACAGCCTGTATACCCAGTCGTCCTCGGTGAATCCCGCAAGATGGACAATATACGGGTCGATCTGGTCATCGACCCGTACGGGAGCATTCGTGCTCTCAGCCACGGCATACTCGACCCCGTCGACTGAAATAACGGCATTTTCTCTTATTTTGTCATGATCCTCCTCGCCCACAAAAACGGTCAGGCGGCCATCCGTGCAAACGCCGCCCGTCTGCACAGCGGTGTCAAGATGCCCAAACACTCCCCACACGCAAACGCCGGCCAGAAGCACGATGACCGCCGCGAGGACCATCCACACACTGGGACTGGAGACTCGGATGTAATCGTTCATCTGCTCAGGAGATGATATCTTTTCTAAACTTTTTTCGCGAAAAATCGTGCCGCTCATGTCCACTACCTCCCAAAAATGTTACGATTCAGCTCGGATGCTTCTCACGCTCCACCCTGCGTCTGCTCCGGCAGCGCATCAGCGCTGATTCCTACATTCGACTTTCGATCACAATTTCGATCACAATATAGTTAAATTGTACCGCATGAGCCACTATTCGGCAAGAACAATTTCATTTCTTCGTCCATTCCATCGATTGACAAGGGCAGACACGGTTTTGCCCTTGTCAATCGATGGTATAGAGAACGCAAAAAACAGCATCGCGGCCAGCTTGCTCTCATAGCAGCGCCGGAGCTTCTTCTCATCCTTGGTGTACGGCGGATGGATGCGAATTTTATAGGGCCGAACCGTTTCACTTCCGTATTTGTACCAGCTCTTCGGCGCTATGTATTTTTTCGGGTTGACCTCACGGTCATTCATAAAGTCACGGCAGCCTGTTGAAAGGCTGCCGTGGGTAGGTAGGTTGGAATTTGTATTACTGTCTATCTTCTGAAAGGAGTCCATAAAGGTATACATCCGCCCAGCTTCCGGAACTGTCTTTCGTTTGGCTTCTTTGGATTCCTTCCGCTTTCATTCCCAGCTTTTTCATAAGATGAACGGATCTCATTCCATCGATTGTTTCGGCAAACACTTTATGTGCATTCATCTTATCAAAAGCATAGTCAATGACCGCTTTGCAGGATTCATAAGCAAGCCCCTGTCCCCAGAAAGCCCTGTTGAAAAACCATCCGATTTCATATACGCCGTCGTCGAGCTCGTGGAAGAGAATATACCCAATCACTTTGGCGGTGTCTTTGTGTACCGCAGCAACAGCCCCCCTTTTTTCTATGCAGAATTTTTGCAAAAAAGCAGCCGTTTTCTCAATCGTATATGCGGGCTCGCAGTTTTTCATTGTTTCAGCATCGCCCAAAATAGCCTGCATATCGTTTATATCATTCATAGTGAAATCACGAATGATCATTCTGTCTGTTTTCATATTCATGATATGTGCCTCGCTAACCTCCGATTTGTCAGCCTCATTATACCACACACCCTTTACGTTTCCAAGCTGAACCCGCGTGTTCTCCAGCTGTTCAAAATCTGTCTGCGGCCGCGGGATTGTCTCATCTGCGGCCAGCCGCGGATAGATGTAACGGTTACCCCGTTCCCGGGTGGGAATGGGGTAACCGCTTTTTGTTCCAATCATGCGTTGTCAGAGGACTTCCAAGGGCGCCTCCTTTTCCGGCCCGAAGCCGTTTTCGCCATTATATGAGGGCTGCATGGAAAACACAAGGCCGTTTTTCTGCCGGACCGGACGGCCAGCGGTTGACGGCGGGACGGGCGGGCGGTACAATACAGGCAGGAGCAAAACGCGAAGGGACGGCCTGCTCCTTGCCGCCATGAAGCCCATTTTCTTCTCCATGAACATTTTTGGCCGGATGCAGACTGCCTGCGGCTTCATGGCGCCGGAGAGCCATCCGCTCCGCAAGGAACGCCCGCCGGCTGGCGCGGCCGCTGCATTGGAGCCGGAAGCCGTGGCTCACTTCGGATTATCAAGGGAGAACATCATGAATCAACGGGAACTCAACGAAATACGCCGGCGCTTCAAGCCGGATCGCACCGCCATCAGCCGCGTGTACGGCTGCTATGTCAACAGCAATCGGGAGATCATCTCCCACATTGACACCTCTCTGGGTCTGCTGTCTCAGGAAGAGCAGGAGATGTATCTGTCTCTTCTGAAAAAGGCCCTGTCCGGTACGCTGGGCCGGAACCTCCTCGACATCGAGTTTTCTACGGCGCAGGTGGCCGGCAGCGACGAGCATCGCCTGCTCCAGTCCGTGCGGCAGACGGAGGCGCAGGACCCTGCGGCCCGGGACGCGCTGTACCGCCGCATCATCGATGCGCTGGACATGGGCGAGACGAACTATCTCATCCTGCTGGCCGCCGATACCTATGACGTGCCCTACAAGGGGCAGGACAACGAGACGTTCGCCGAGGGCTCCGAGACGGTGTACCAATACTTCGTGTGCAGCATCTGCCCCGTGAAGGCCCCCACACTGGAGCTGAAATACAGCAATGAGGACAGCGGCTTTCACAGCGCCTCTACCGGTCATATCGCGCTGGCGCCGGAGCTGGGCTTCCTGTTTCCCGCCTTTGACGACCGCGCCGCCAACATCTATAACGCGCTGTTTTACAGCCGGAACGCCGCCCAGCTCCATCAGGAGGTGATCGACGCGGTGTTCCGTGTCGATGCGCCCATGTCCGCCGAGGAGCAGAAGAATGTCTTCGGCACCGCGCTGGGCGACACGCTGCAAAGCGACTGCCGCTACGACGTGGTGCAGTCCGTCCATCAGCAGCTGCGCGAGCGCATTCAGGAGCATAAGGAGAGCCACGATCCCCAGCCGCTGCGGCTGACGCTCCACGAGGTGGGCGACATTCTGGCCGGCGGCGGCGCCACGGAGGAGCAGGCCGACGCCTTTCAGCGGGAGTGCCGCCGCCAGTACGGCGAGGACGCGCTGCTGGACCCCAAAAACCTCATGGAGAGCGGCAAGTTCCAGATCACCACACCGGAGGTGAAGATCACCGTCTCACCGGCGTACAGCGACCGGCTGGAGGCCCGCGTCATCGACGGACGGCGCTACCTCCTGATCCCCGCCGACGAGACCGTGGAGGTCAACGGCATCGCCGTGACCATCCCCTACTCACAGACAACGGAATGATCTCTCCCGCTGCAAGCCCTGCCTGCTGCGGCAAGAGGAAAGCGCCGCCCGATGGGCGGCGCTTTCCTCTTGCGGTAGGTAAATCATGAAATGAAAAAGTAGACGTATCAGGCGCGGTTCTCCGGCATCTTCAGCCGTCCGTCCACGATCATCCGTGCGATGATCTCCGCGCAGTAGGCCACGGCGGTGGCACAGTGGAAGGTGCCGTTGTGGGCCATATAGGCTTCATCGCCCTCCGGTGTGTTCCAGTCGTACACAGCGCCCATGTTGTGGACCATCACCTCGTTGCAGAGGATGCCGTCATAATGCTCCCGAAACTGGGCCACGATCTCGCGGATCATCTGGTGACAGGCGTCGTAGTCCCCGCCCAGATCGTCGATGGGCCGCCCGTAAAACAGGCTGATGACCCACGCCGCCGCGTTCAGCGCGCCGCAGGTGCCCAGCAGGGAGCAGCCGCAGCCGCCGGCGATGCCGAAGGAGGCCTGGAGCATATCGCGGGTCAGGCCGATATCGGGAAACGCCTCGTAGATCCCGTTCAGGCAGCTCTGGATGCAGTTGCCGTAGTCCGTCTCCGTCTGAAAGCCCACATCCATGGCCTTCTTCACCAGCCGCTCCTTCTCCTCATCGGGGAGCTTCGTATAATCCGTCATATCCATCCATCCTTTGCATCTTGCTCGTATGTGCCCTTGCTGGAGTCATTGTAATCACCTTTTTCCAAAAAAACAAGACAATTCCAAGCAATCGCAATCTAATTAGCAAATAATCAAATGAATGTCGGCGGCGTCAATGGTAACATGAGTGTGAAAGCAACTACCCATTTTTGAATACAGGGAGGATATGACCATGAAGCTTGTGGTAGTCGGCGGTGTGGCCGGCGGCGCGTCCGCCGCGGCGAGAGTCCGACGCTTGGATGAGACGGCGGAGATCACCATTTTTGAACGGGGGCAGTATGTATCCTATTCCAACTGCTCCCTCCCCTATTATCTGGGCGGTGAGGTAGCCGATCAGGAGGACCTGATCATGATGACGCCGGAGGCGTTCAAAAGCAAGCACAACATCGATGTCTGCACCAACACGGAGGTCACGGCGGTGGATCCTGCCGCCCACACTGTGACGGTGTGCACTGCCGAAGGGGAGCGCACCGTGCCCTATGACAAGCTGGTGCTGGCCCCGGGCGCCGCGCCCATCCTGCCCCGCAGCATCAGCGGCATCGGCGGTGCCCATGTCCACGCCGTCCGCAGCGTGACGGACGTGGTTCGCATCCGCGCCGATCTGGATCGGCAGGACGCCCGGCGCGTGGTAGTGGTGGGCGGCGGCTTCATCGGCGTGGAGACGGCAGAGAATCTGTGCCGCGCCGGCAAGCAGGTCACGGTGGTGGAGGGTGCGCCTCAGATCATGGCCCCCTTTGACCACGACATGGTCCAGACCCTTCACAAGGAGCTGGACGACCACGGCGTGGCCCTGTGCCTGAACACCACCGTCACCGCCATCACCGATGGCGCGGTAACGGTTCGCCGCGGTGAACGGGAGTGGTCCCTCCCGGCGGACGCGGTGATCATGGCTATCGGCGTAGCGCCGGAGACGGCGCTGGCCAGGGGCGCGGGGCTGGCCATCGGTGCCACCGGCGGCATCAGGGTGGACGCGCAGATGTGCACCAGCGACCCCGATATCTATGCCGTGGGCGACGCGATAGAGACCTTTGACCGTCAGACCGGTCTGGCAGGCCGCCTGGCTTTGGCGGGCGCGGCCCAGAAGCAGGCCCGCGTGGCCGCCGACAACATCTGCGGCATCCCCTCTGCGTATGCAGGCTTCATCGGCTCCTCCTGCATCCGCGTGTTCTCCCAAAACGCTGCCTCCACCGGCCTGAATGAGCGGACGGCGCAGGCGGCGGGCCTGACTTACGATTCCGTCACCGTCTACTCCCCCGACAAGGTGGGCATCATGCCCGACTGCCACTATATGGGCCTGAAGCTGCTGTTCGAGGTGCCCTCCGGCCGTCTGCTGGGCGCACAGGCCATCGGGCAGGGTGAGGTGGACAAGCGCATCAACGCCATCGCCGCGCTCATCGGCATGGGCGGCACCGTCCGCTCCCTCATCGACTACGAGCATTGCTACGCGCCGCTGTTCTCCACCGCCAAGGACGTGGTTCACATGGCGGCACTGGTGGCGGACAACGTGCTTTCCGGCCGTCTCCGTCAGATCCATGTGTCCGACGTCCGTCCGTTGGTGGAAGGCGGCGCCTGCATCGTGGATGTGCGGGAGAGCGACGAGTACGACGAGGGCCACATCAAGGGCGCGAAGAGCCTGCCGCTGTCCACACTGCGCCAGCATCTGGACGAGATCCCCCGGGACGTGCCGGTGTACCTCCACTGCCGCTCCAGCCAGCGGTCCTACTACGCTTACAGCATCCTGCGGGGCCGCGGCTGGGATAACGTGTACAACATCAGCGGCTCCTTCCTGGGCCTGAGCCTGTATGAGTACTATCCCGACAAGGCGGAGGGCCGCACACCCATCGTCACCGCCTACAACTTCGAATAACCGGAAACGGGGCCGCTTTCGCGGCCCCGTTTTCCTGTCAGCTGTCCATGGGCTTGATGACGGCCATCTGGATGCCCGCCCCCTTGATGGGAAAATAGACGTGCAGCAGCGTCCGCACATCATCGGGGTAGATCTCCAGTGTGGGAAAACCGGAGTACAGCATGGGGCAGTCGGCGGTGAACGCCATGGCGCGGCTGTTGAAATCCATGCTGGCCATGTAGGCGAAGATGTTCTCCTCCCGGGTCAGGCTGTACTTGGACACGGTGTACATCCCGGGCGGGAGCTTGATGCTCATGCCCACGTTGATCTCGTCCTTGAAATCGTTGATGGCGGTGCGGACCCGCTCCGTGTCGGCGTCCCGCTGACACACCGTCTGCACCGCCTCGTTCATGTTGTAGGCGATGGCCGTCAGCACCGGCCGCCCATCGGGCCGCCGCTCCCGCAGCACGCAGTACTGGTTGCTCAGTGCGATGATGTCCCCCTTGACGTGGGACAGCGCCTGATAGAAGTAGAACGCGCTCTTGCGGATGCCGCCGGCGGTCATCAGGCCGTCCAGCCCCTGCAAAATATCACCGCCATCGGTATCCCGCAGCCGCACCTCATAGGCCGTTTCCTCGCTGTGGCTGCACCTCTTCATCAGGAACAGCGGATAAGCGATGGAATCGCAGGCGGCGGAGACCCGCTTCATCCGCGCACCGCCCTGCCGCTCCACAGTGGGCAGCCCCGCCATGCCCAGCAGCCCCGCCAGCCGCTCCACGTCGGCGTCGGTATCCTGCTCCTGCCGGAGGATCACCACCTGCGCCGGTGCCAGCGCCTCCAGCGGGTCCAGCAGCGGCGTTCCGATGGCGCGGAAGTCGTCTGCCGTCACTACCACCCGCAGGCTCTTATCGAACCGCCCCATGGGCGTCGCTGCCGCGTTGACCTCCACATCCAGATCCAGCGTGCTGATGACCAGCCCCTCGCCCTTTTTCAGGTTGTAGTTGGCGTAGACCCGCTTGATGAGGGCCACCGCCCTGTTGTTGGGCAGCGGCTCCATCACCGCCGGATGCAGGTCGCTCTTGATCAGCGGCTGGTAATAGGCCCGATGCTCCTCCGGCGTCCGGTGGAACCACTTCTCGAAATACTTCTTATAGTACGCCGTGGTGGAGAACCCCACCTCACGGGCAATACGGCTGATCTTGGCGTCGCTGTCCAGCAGATGGATCTCCGACCACTCCACCCGCGCGAAGCACAAAAAGTCCCGAAAGCTCATGCCCGTAAAGCTCTTGATGAGGTGAGAAAGATAGAAGGAGTTCAGATGCTCGATCTCGCTGAGATCCTCCAGCGTGATGTTGTCAGCGTAGTACTGGTAGATGTACTGGCAGATGCGGCTGATACGCTCCACCGCCACCTGATTGCCCTTGTCGAAGCCCACCACCACGTCCTTTTCAAAGGCAAAGAGGTTGAAATACCTGTCCAGATGCTTGATGGTGTCCGCCATCAGATACACGCACTCGCTCTTGTAGTTGAAGCCCTTGGTGGTGTATTTCAGCAGGATCTGCAGCAGCAGCTCCCGCAGCCGGTCATGCTTCTTATCCGACGGCTTCTTGCTGTACGTCCGGTAGCAGGCCTTGCTCAGATTGGGAAAGTACTGGGAAAAATAGTGGGTGCTCAGCTGGATCTGGGCCACCACGTTGCCGCCCTCCGGCGCGGAGATGCTGTGTACCTCGTGGCCGGAGTTGGTGAAAATGTCCCCCTCGTGCAGCTCATAGTGGCAGTAGCCGTTCTTCAGGACCACCGTCCCCTTCAGCACATACAGGATCTCGATGTCCAGATGGTAGTGCAGCGGGTCCTCCCGCACGTCGGAGATGGTGATGTTCATGGGAAAATCATCCGCGTAGTTCAGCCGTTCCAGCAGCATGGCACGTCCTCCTTCGCCGTTTTTCCCCATTGTAGCACAGCTTTCCCCGCCGCACAACCGTGATCCGCAAGAAAGTTCGAATTTATAGCAAATTAAATGTTGTTATTGCACCACGATCTCGGTACAATACCCATGATATGAATGACTCTGCGGCGGACCCTCTCGGCCGCCTGTTTCGAGGAAAAAAGGTTCAGGAGGTTTTTATGCTGAACGAGCGACTGCAGCGAATGCGAAACAAGCTGTTCGACTCCCGCCCCTGCATCACCGCCGAGCGGCTGGTGCTGGCGACGGAAGCCTACCGGAAATATGCCGGCGATGCCGTGCCCATCTTCCGTGCCGAGGTGGTCAAGTACATCATGGACCACATGACCACCCTCATCATGGACGATGAGCTGATCGTGGGCACGCCCACCAACAAATATCGTGGCGCCAATCTCCATCCGGAATTCCAGTCCAGCACCGAGTTCTATCTGGCGGAGCTGGATCAGTTTGCCCAGCGCACCAAGGATCCCTACGACATCTCCGATGAGGACAAGGCCCTCATCCGCGAGACCCTGCCCTACTGGAAGGGGAAGGCCATGCAGGACATGGCAAAGACCGCCCTGCCCGCCGGCATTCTGGAGCGTATCCACGATGACATCATCACCGTGGGCCTGACCAACGGCGTCTCCGGTGAGACCACCTGCGACCACGAGAAGCTGCTGCGGGTGGGCCTGAAGGGCTACATGGAGGAGTGCCAGCGCAATATCGACGCGCTGCTGCCCCACAGCCAGCTGGATCAGGAGAAGATCGACTTCTGGCGCGCCTGCATCATCCAGTGTCAGGGCCTCATTGACTACGCCCACCGCATGGGCGACGAGGCGGCCCGTCAGGCTGCGGCCTGCAGCGATGAAAAGCGGAAGCAGGAGCTGCTCACCGTGGCGGAGAACTGCCGCGTGGTGCCGGAGAACCCGCCCCAGAACTTCTGGCAGGCGCTGCAGCTGGTGTGGTTCGTCCACGTCTATTTCCACATTGAGGTCTGCACCACGGCCAATGGCTTCGGCCGTTTCGACCAGTATATGTGGCCCTACTACAAAAAGGACGTGCTGGAGGACAAGACCCTCACCGCCGATCAGGCGCTGGAGCTGCTGGAGTGCTTCTATCTGAAGTGCTGCGAGGTCTTCGAGGTCCGCGACAAGTGGTACGCCACCTCCTTCGCCGGCTATCCCATGTGGGAGCTGCTGGTGGTGGGCGGCCAGACCCCCGATGGCAAGGACGCCTCCAACGCACTGTCCTACGTCTGCCTGGAGGCCGCGTCCGAGCTGAAGACCACCCAGCCGGTGATGGCGGTCCGCGTCTGGAGCGGCACGCCGGAGGCCCTGATCCGCAAGGGCTGTGAGATGATCCAGGACGGTCAGGCCAACCCCGGCTTCTTCAACGACGAGGTGGCCATGCAGATGGCGCTGGGCAAGGGCTGCTCGCTGGAGGAGGCCCGTGACTGGACCATCGTGGGCTGTATCCAGCCCGGCCCCGGCGGCGGCGGTACCGACGGCTCGCCGGATGCTGGCTATGTCAACATGGGCAAGATGCTGGAGTTCGTACTGCACAACGGCGTGGACCCCGAGACCGGCAAGCTCATGGGTCTCCAGACCGGCGATCCCCGCAGCTTCCGCTCCATCGACGATTTCAAGGATGCGCTGAAAAAGCAGATCCTGCACCACTATAAGATGGTCACCACGGGCTACAACATCATGCAGAGCATGCACATGACCCGTTATCCGGTGATCTTCGCCAGCATGGTCACCAAGGGCTGCGTGGAGAACGGCCGCTCCGTCCAGCAGGGCGGCGCACGCTACAGCACCGCCGGCCTGTATATCACCGGTGCCGCCAACATGGCGGACTCCATCGCCGCCATCGACACCTGCGTCTTCCGGGACAAGGATGTCACCATGGACCAACTCATCCACGCGCTGGACCACAACTTCGAGGGCGAGGAGCGGCTGCGCCAGCTGCTGCTGAACAAGCCCGCCAAGTTCGGCAACGACGACCCCTATGTGGACGGCATCTACCGCGAGATGATGCAGTTCATCGCCGAAAACGTCCAGCAGTGGCCGGATGCTCGGGGCGGTACCTACTCCTTCAACGTCCACTCCCAGACCGTCAACGTGTCCCACGGCAAGGTCTGCGGCGCTACCCCCGACGGCCGCAAGGCCGGTGAGCCCTTCTGTGACAACGCCTCGCCCATGATGGGCCGCGACACCAAGGGCCCCACCGCCACCGTCAAGTCCGTGGCCTCCATGGGACAGGCCTCCTTCCACGACGGTGCGCTGTTCAACCTGCGCTTTGACCCCAAGGGTGTCCAGGGTGAAAAGGGCCTGAACAGCATCGAGGCCATCATCAAAACCTATTTCAAGCACGGCGGCGAGCATATCCAGATCAACGTGGTGGACGATGAGACGCTCCGCGCCGCCCAGCGTGCGCCGGAGAAGTACCGCGGCTTGATGGTCCGCGTGGCCGGTTACATGGCCTACTTCACGGAACTGGACAAGGACGCACAGGACACCATCATCTACCGCACCGCCCATTACGCCAATACATAAGGAGCCGCCATGGAGAAGGACACCGCGCTGGTAGGCGCCATTCAGAAGTTCTCCACGGAGGACGGCCCGGGCATCCGCACCACCGTGTTCCTGAAGGGCTGTCCCCTCCGCTGCCGCTGGTGCCATAACCCCGAAATGATCGACCCCCGCCAGCAGCTGATCCGGATGCCCAACAGCTGCATCCACTGCGGCTACTGCCTGACCCACTGTCCCCGCCACGCCATCTACGTGGACGAGGAACAGAAGATCGCCGTCCATCCGGACAAATGCGACCTGTGTATGCGCTGCGCCGATGGCTGCTACGCCAAGGCTCTCCAGCCGGTGGCCAGGGCCATGACGGCGGAGGAGATCATGGCGCAGGTGGCGCAGGACAAGGATTTCTATGACGCCGCCGGCGGCGGCATGACTGTCAGCGGCGGGGAGATGCTCTCTCAGGCGCCCTTTGTGGCGGAGCTGCTGACGCTGGCGGCAGCGCAGGGCATCCGCGCCTGTCTGGACACCTCCGGCTACGGTGACGGAGACGCTCTGCTGTCGCTGGCCCTGCGGGACAACGTGACCCATGTGCTGTACGACGTGAAATCCATGGACGATGCGGTGCATCAGGCCTATACCGGCGTCAGCAACGTCCGCATTCTGGAAAACCTCACCCGTCTGGCGGAGGACCCGCGGACCCGCGGCAAGCTGTGGATGCGGATGCCGTTGGTGTCCGGTGTCAACGACAGCGATGCCAATATGGAAGCTGCCGCCGCCTTTTACCGCAAATATGGGCTGCGGGAGCTGACGCTCCTGCCGTACCACGATCTGGGGGTGTTCAAGAAGAAGAACATCGGCCAGACACCGGAGCGCTTCTCGCCCCCCCCGCCGGAGCGGGTGGAGGCCATCCGCCGTTTTTTTGAAACGTCCGCCTCCATGCACGTGGAGATCCTGGGCGTCGTGAAGTGACCCACGAAAATCAACATATAAGAAGGAGAATTGACCATGAAGATCAGCAACGTCGGTATGTTCGTGAAGGACCTGGAGGGCGCCAAGAATTTCTTTATCAACTATTTCGGTGCCGAGGTACACTGCGAGTACAACGAGCCGGAGAACAACTACTACTCCTACATCATGAAGATCGGTGACGGCGCCAAGCTGGAGCTGATGACCAAGCCCGAGATCGTGGATGAGAAGAAGGATCCCAACCGCACCGGTTACGCCCATATCTGCATCAAGCTGGACAGCCGCGAGGCGCTGGACGAGGTGATCGCCAAGGTCAAGGCCGATGGCTGCCACATCTTCTATGAGCCGGCTACCACCGGCGGCAAGGAGATCCGTGCCGTGATGTTCGAGGACAACGTACTGGAAGTCTGCTGCTAAAGCGGCCTTATATCCCTTTCCTTCTGAAAAGCCCCCCGCCATTCGGCGGAGGGCTTTTCACATCCTTCCCGCGCTCCCCCATCCACATGCAAAAGAGCGCCCCGACTCTGTCGGGGCGCTTTCGTATGATCTTACAGGCCAACGCGAAACGCTTTAGCCGCGTCCATCAGCTTTTTCGCCAGCTCATAGTCGATAGGCTCCCATGCCTTGCCGTGCCGCTTCATGGACGAGCCGATGATGGCCGCGTCCACCAGAGACAGCTGCTCCGGCAGATTTTTGGCGTTGACGCCGCTCCCCGCGATCAGCGGCAATGACGTGGCACCGCGGACTCGCTGGATGGTGTCCACCGACGAGGAGGAACCGGTATGGGCGCCGGTGACGATAATGGCGTCCGCCCCGTTCTCCTCGGCCATGGAGGCACTTTCCTCCAGAGAGATGGCGCTGCTGACCATGAAGGTGTGCTTCGTCTGAATGTCGCACAGCAGCGCAACATCCTCGCCGCCCAGCAGCCTCCGCCACTTCATCAGCTCCGCCGCGCAGGGCTCGATGCGCCCTGCTGCCGTGATGACCGTGTCCGTGAACACCGGCACACGGATGAACTCCGCGCCGGTAGCCACCGCAATGGCCAGCCCCGCCACGGGGTCACAGAACGCCGCGTCCACGCCCACGGGAATGGTGCTGCGCTCCTTCACCAGCGCGGTGACGGCGGACAGCGCCGCCATCTGGCCCGGGTCCAGCTTGGCCGTGATGGGCTTATCGCAGAAGTTCTCCACGATCACCGCATCCACGCCGGCCCGCTCCATGGCCTCCAGATCCGCCAGCGCGCGGTCCGTCACGGCCTGCATATCGCCGCCGTAGTTCATGGCGCCCGGCAGCGGCAAGCAGTGGATCATGCCGATGACGCCCTTATTTTCCAGAAATCCCAGCTTCATTGCCCGTTTCTCCTTAGCCCAGCGTCATGCCGCCGTCCACCAGGAAGTTGGTGCCGTTGATATAGGATGCCTCATCGGAGCAGAGGAACGCCACGGCGTTGGCCATCTCCTCCGGCTCGCCCGGACGGTTCATGGGCCCCAGCGTCACGTTGTCGGAGCTGTTCTCGATGCCCACATCCTTGTAGCTGGCCAGAATGCTCTTCATCATGCCGGTATTCACCCAACCCGGGGAAATGGCGTTGACGCGGACGCCGTTGCCGCCGTTTTCATTGGCGGCGCTCTTGGCCATGTGGATCACCGCCGCCTTCGTGGCGCCGTAGGCGATCTCGTAGGGGTAGCCGAACAGGCCGGACACCGACCCGAAGTTCACGATGGAGCCGCTCTTCTGCGCCTGCATCACCGGCAGCACGTTCTGCATCATCAGGAACGTACCGAATACGTTGACCTCAAAGACCTTCTTCACATCTTTGAAGGAGTAATCCTCCACGCGGGCGCTGGGGCCGGAGATACCGGCGGTGTTGATCAGCACATCGATGCGTCCGTAGTGCGCCACGATCTTGGCTACCACCGCCTTCACGCTGTCCTCGTCGGAGATATCCCCCGCCAGGCAGTAGGCGTGGTCCGCGTCCAGGCCCAGCTTCTCCACAGTCCGCTGGCAGAACTCCTCCTTCACGTCGATAAGGGCAGCCTTGGCGCCCAGGCCGGTGAACTTTCTGACGATAGCCGTGCCGATACCGCCGCCGGCGCCGGTGACCACTACGATCTTATCCGTAAAATCCATTTTCTTGTGCTCCTTTCCTTATGCCTTCGCCGTCTCGGCGGAGCTGCCCTCGTTGGCTTCTTCATCCACATTCTCACGCAGCAGGCGGCGCAGGAAGCGCTTGGTGGCCTCCTCCTTGGGGTTGGTCAGCATCTCCTTGGCCGGTCCCTCCTCCACGATGACGCCGTGCTCCATGAACAGCACGCGGTTGGCCACGTTCTCGGCAAAGTCCATCTCATGGGTGACCACTACCATGGTGGTGCCCTCGTGGGCCAGCTTCACCATGACCTCCAGCACCTCTCCGGTCAGCTCCGGATCCAGCGCGGAGGTAGGCTCGTCGAACAGAATGACCTCCGGGTTGGCCGCCAGCGCACGGGCGATGGCCACGCGCTGCTGCTGACCGCCGGACAGTTGGTCGGGATAGTAGTTGGCACGGTCGCCCATGCCCACGCGCACCAGCATCTCCGTGGCGATGCGCTCCGCCTCGGCGGCGGGGACCTTGCGGGCCGTGGTCAGCCCCTCCATCACGTTCTTCAGCGCCGTCATGTTCCGGAACAGGTTGAAGCCCTGGAATACGAAGCCCATCTTCATGCGGGCCTGCCGGATCTCCTTTTTTGTGATGGCGGTGATGTCCTTGTGCAGGTCGTCGAAGATGTACTCGCCGGAATCGGCCTGCTCCAGAAAGGCCATGCAGCGCAGCAGTGTGGTCTTACCGGAGCCGCTGCTGCCGATGATGGCGATGACCTCGCCCTTATCTACGTTGAAATCGATGCCCTTAAGCACCTCGTTATTACCGAATTTCTTGTGCAGTTGCTTAACACCGAGCATAGTGTGCCTCCTCTCACCGTATGGGTGGTTACTTGCCGGCCGCGCTGCTGGCGGCCAGCTTCTTGCCATCGTCGGCAGCAGCCTCGTCGGGCTGCTTCCACTCCAGCTTCTTCTCCAGATGGCTCTGCAGGAAGGTCAGCAGCGTGCAGATGGCCAGATACACCAGCGCCGCCTCGCAGTAGATGGCAAACGGCTCATAGTAGCGGGCGGCCACCTGCTTGCCCACGGACAGCATCTCGATGACTGTGATGGTGGAGGCCATGGACGTATCCTTGGTCAGACCGATCAGGGAGCTGAACAGCGGCGGGAAAGCAGTCTTGAAAGCCTGGGGCATCACGATGCGTGCCATGATCTGGAAATAGTTCAGGCCAATCATGTAACCGGCCTCCATCTGACCGGTGGGCACCGCCAGAATGGCGGAACGCAGGATCTCGGCGTTATAGGCCGCCAGATTCAGGGAGAAGGCGATGATCGCCGCTGGAAAACCGTCCAGATAGACGCCCAGAGAGGGCAGGCCGAAGAAAATGATGAACATCTGGACCAGCAGAGGCGTTCCGCGGAAGATCCAGATATAGAAACGGGCAAACTGCTTCAGACCCTTGACATTGGCCACCTGTACCAGAGCCAGGATCAACGCCAGGATCATACCGCCGATAAATGAAATGACGGTCAGGGGAATGGTCACCTTCAGACAGGCCAGCAGCATATTCGGCAGTGCCGTCGCCATGATTCCCAGAACGCGCTCAGTAAACATAGTTTCATCTCCATTTAATGCTTTTGTTGTGCACCCGCAGGGGGATGCAGGGACGTTGCGATGTATGATGGATGCCCTTACGGGCGGAACTTCCTCACCTGATGTGCGGTGGCTCGGGGATGCGCGTCCCGCCTTCCGCGGGAAAAGGGGAAGCTCCGGCGGGCGCTTTTCGGCGCGCCCGCCGGAGCCGTACGAAGCGTTACAGAGTGTTGTCAGGACCCCTTACTTGGTGCGGGGATCGGTGCAGTAGTCGGCATCGAAATACTTCATGCACAGCTCCAGCAGCGTACCGTCGTCGCGGATGGACTGCAGGAAGCTGTCGATCTCGTTGAGCAGGCGGGTCTCGCCCTTACGGGTGGGGATGCAGATCTCATTGACGGAGTCCTCCAGCACGAAGGCGACCTCCAGCTGAGCCTCGGGATGCTGGCTCATGTACTCTTTCATGACAACGGCGCTGAACATGCAGAAGTCCACGCGGCCGCTCTCCACCATCTGGGCGCACTGGTCGGTGTTGTCGATGGGGACGATCTCAACGCCCCACTCCTCCAGCAGAGGAACCAGGCTGTTGGTGGTGTTGGTGGCGATCTTTTTGCCGTTCAGATCCTCCACGGAGTGGATGCCCACTTCGTTGCCGGTCTTGACAACGAACTGACGGAAGGAATAGAAGTAGGGGGTGGAGAAGTCATACTTCTCACGGCGCTCGTCGGTGGCGGTCACGTCGTTGATGACGGTGTCCAGACGGCCGGAGTCAAGGCCAGCCAGCAGGGAATCCCAGTCGGACTCCACGAACTCCACCTCAACGCCCAGATAGTCTGCCAGCTTCTTGGCGACCTGGATGTCGTAGCCGTCCAGCTCGTTGGTGGTCTCATCGTGATAGGTGTAGGGATAGTAGGTACCCTCAACGCCCACCACCAGCTTACCGGCAGCCTGAATAGCAGCCAGCTGATCGTTGACTTCTTCCTGATTCTGCTTGTCGGAATCGTTGGTCTGGTTGGTGTCCTGTGCGTCCTTGTTGCCGCAGCCCACCAGCAGGGTGGCTACCATCAGCATGGACAGCAGAGCAGCGAGCAATCTTTTCATACGCGTTCTCCTTTTTCTTGTTTGTGTTGTGAATATGTGCCAGCGGGAGCTCTCCCGCGTGACGCCTTGAAAACGGGACGGGTGCTTAGTTGTACTTTCAGTTGTACTTGCTGTGGACGATGTCCATGAACTCCTTCACCAGCGGCAGGCTCACATGGTCGCCCTCCTTGAAGCCGCGGCCCACGATGACGGCGTCCGCCACCTCCAGATACTCCAGCACGTTGTTGGGCTTCACACCGGCGCCGATGATGATGGGGAAGTCGCCCACGGCCTCGCGGACCGCCTTCACGTCCTCCAGCGTCACGCGCTTGCTCTTGTCGTTCTCCGTGAGGATAACGGCGCTGGACTCGTGGCCCTTGGCGTTCTGTGCAGCCTCGCAGATGGCCACATCGGGGCAGCCGTAGGTCTCGGCGGTATGCACATCGGTGAACAGCATGGTCTTGGAGGGGTAGTCCTGCATCATTTTGGCCATGGGGGTGGAGCAGGCCTCGATGAAGCCGAAGGAACCGGCGCGGTTATCCACGAATGCCTCCAGACGGGTGAAGTCAGCGCCCACGGCATAGGCCATGGCCCACTCCTGCTCATAGGCGTTCATCTCGATGTTCACGCCCAAAGGCAGCTTGCAGAAGGACTTGATCTTCGTCACGATGTCCAGCATCACCGAGTAGGCCTGCAGGGGGATCTCCGTGCTGTACTGGGGCCAATCGTTGAAGTTCTCCACCATGATGGCGTCCACACCGCCCTCGATCAGGGCGTGGGCGTCGGCGATGGCGCAGCGCTCGATCTCCTCTTTGTCCCCGCGATAGGCGGCGTTGCCGGGCAGCGGCAGCAGGTGGACCATGCCGATGACCATTTTCTTCTTGAAGAAAGTGTTATCCATTTCTACGATACTCCTTTGCATTTGCGTTTCGTGGTTGTGCATTTATCACAGCATCATTATTATATGGCCTGTTTTTCCAATACACAAGACAATTCCATGCAATCGCAATCTAATTAGCAAAAATCCCCCCAAAATGCAGAAAACGCAAAAAAGCACGAGGCTTCGACCGGCTATACCTGTGCATATTACCGGTCTGCCCGTACTGTTTTGCGCCGCAGCGGGGTCCCTTCCGTCAAAAGTCTCCTCGCCCCTCTGATGAGGAGAATTTGACGCCGCAAGCCATGCCGCAAGGCGATGCTGTGTAGCTTTCACGAAATACGGAAATACTGCCCAGTAAGGAGGACGCGATATGGAACTTGACATCAACAAAGACCGCGGTATTGCCCTGATTTGGCTGACGCGGGAGGAATCCGCAGATCCAGCCGTCAGTGAGCAGCTGAAGCCTATTTATGCAAAGTGCCGTGTGCAGGGGCTTATGGCCGCAGTCATGTATTCCGGCAAGGAGGAGCTCTACGCCAATACCCGTGACCTGTTGGTGGAAAACCGCCGGAGGCAGGCCGAAAAAGAGGTACGCGCAGAACGGGAATCCTTGCTCTGAGCGTGTGGGGAGGCCGATCGGCCTCCCCACATTTCACCTTGCGTACCGCCGCAGCATGTGTTACAATGTAGTCTATAACTTGATTAAATTGTCCAGATAAAATTGGCGATTGAGGTGTGCTATGGAACAGAGAATTTCGGAACCCGGTGAGATCCTGCTGCATCAAAACGGTGGCGACAGGGAGTACCTCCGCGTGATCCTTCAAGATGAAAATTTTTGGCTGACACAGGCCGGTATGGCGGAGCTGTTTGACGCCAGCAGATCCAACATCAGCGAATACCTGACACATATCTTCGGGGACGAAGCGCTTGATAAAGCCGCCTGTATGAGAAAATTCGGAAATTCCGAATTTTCTGCGAAGGCCGCGCGCTTTCACCCGTGGGCAGCGAAGACACTGAAAGGCGGTGAACCGCATTGATCGAGCGCTTTGCCATCGCAGGCTACTGCCGCATTTCCGTGGATGAGGAGCTGGACCGTGACAACACCTCGATTGAAAACCAGAAGGCCATCATCGCGGACTTTGTGCGGCAGCGATTCCCCGATTCCAGCCTGACCTTTTACGAAGATCGTGACCGCTCCGGCTACACCTTTGAGCAGCGGGAGAACTACCAGACGATGCGTCGGGAGCTGATGTCCCATAACTATGACATCCTCATCGTCAAGGACTTCTCCCGCTTTTCCCGCCGCAACAGCCGCGGCTTGGTGGAGCTGGAGGATCTGCGTGACGCAGGCGTCCGCATCATCTCCATTGGGGACGGCATTGACTTTCCCAACGACGATGACTGGCTGAAGATTCAGTTTCAGTTCCTCATCAACGAAATGCCCGTCACCGACACCAGCAAGAAGGTCAGGTCCGTCATCAAACGGCGGCAGGAGGATGGCGCCTGGCTCTGCGCCGCGCCATACGGCTACATTCTCAACAAGCAGAAGCAGTTCGAGATTGTTCCCGCCGAGGCAGAGATCGTGCGTCATATTTTCCGGCTCTACAACGACGGCTGGGGCTACAAGAAGATCGCCAACTACCTGACCGACCAGTGCGTTCCCACGCCGCGTATGTCCGAATGCGAACGCCGCGAAGCACAGGGGGAGAACGTCAAGCGTTCCGCCAAGGCCGCATGGGCCATCGTTACGGTGCAGGGCATTCTGGATAACGACTTTTACATCGGCACCCTGCGGCAGAGCAAATACACCCGCAGGAAGATCAACGGCTCCGAGGTCAAACGGAACGAGAGCGACCATCTGGTGTTTGAGCATCATCATCAGGCTGTCATCGACTATCGCACCTTTGCCGCCACCCGCGCCCTGCGGCAGCAGCGTACCACCAGCCATTACCGGGGCGTGAAGGTCCATGACAACGTCTATTCCGGCTTTCTGGAGTGCGGTGACTGCGGCAGCCCCATGTTTGCCATGAGCCGCCGCGAGCTGCGCCCCGCCTACACCTGCGGCACCTACCACCGTCGCGGTCTTTCCGGCTGTACCAGTCACCATATTCGGGTGGATAAGCTGGATGAGCTGCTGAAGCTGTATATTCAGAAGGTGAGAGATCACTCCGCCGCTATGCTGGAGCGTCTCAATGCAGATCTCGCCCGGGAGCAGGAGGACGTGGCCGAGACGGAGCGCACTGCCGAAAATCTGGAACAGCTGCTGCTGGATGCACAGGAGGAGCTGAAAGCCACCAAACGCCAGCGCATCCGCGACATCGCCAGGCATCCGGAGCAGGAGTCCATTCTGGACAGCGCCTACGATGATCTGGAGGCCGACCTGGTCAGGCGCATCGCCAACCTGCAAAATCAGATACAGCTGGCCGCTGACAAGCGCAACACCATCATCCGAGTCAACCGTGCCGCAAAAACAGCCATGGAGGTCTTTGACGATCTGCTGCACAAGGAGCACCTCGACCGCAGCGACCTACAGCTCATCATCGATAAGATCAAGGTCTACGAGGATCATCTGGAGGTCTGGCTCAAAGCCGACATTGACACGCTGCTGCATTGCGGTATGCTGCCGGCCGAAAACGCTCCCGTTGCCGTGGAGGGTGAGGTCATCGCCTTTTCTGAAGGTGCAGAAGCCCGTCCCGCCGCCCTCGTTCAGCAGACATCCAACCGGCCCGACAAGGTTTTTCGTGTCAATGTTATCAGCAACGGCGACCCGTTGGAGATCTATACCACCCGGGACGGCGAGGTGATCTTCAAAAAATATTCCCTCATCGGCGGTCTGGAGGACTTCGCCTCCCAGTTCTGCGACACCCTGAGCCGCAGCACGGACTTCACCGCCGCCGTCACGGACCGCGACGCCGTCATTGCCGTGGCCGGTCCCGGCAAGCGGGAGCTGCTGGGCAAAGCTGTGTCCGAGCAGCTGGAAAAGCTGATGGTCGAGCGCAGCCTCTACCATTTCACCGGCATGGGCGCCATGCCGCTGGTCTGCGAGGACAACGATCGGTTCACCGCCGCAGTAGCCGCCCCCGTGCTCTGTGAGGGCGATGTGCTGGGAGCGGTGCTGTTTGCCACCGATGAGGGCCATCTGGCCGGTGATACCGAGTGCAAGCTGGCCCAGACCGTGGCCGCCTTTCTGGGCAAAAGCATGGAGAGCTGAAAAGGCAGGGCCCTCGGTTTCGAACCGAAGGCCCTGCTTTATCTGCTGCATTTCAGCGCTTGCCGCCGCCGAAGCCGCCCTTGCCGAAGCCGCCGCCCCGACTGCCGCCGCTGCGGCTGCCGCCGAAGCCTCCGCCGCCGAAGCCGGAGGGCCTGCTGCCGCCGGAGGGACGGCTGCTGGGCCGCGGAGCGGGTCTGCTCTGCGGTCTGGGCGCGCTGGGCCGCCGGACAGGTCTCCCCTGCGGTCTGGGTGCCGGTCTGGGGCCGGACGGCCGCGGACCGCCGCCCATAGGCGGGGGCGGAGGGGGCCGATGCCCGCGAGGCGGTCTGGGTGCGCGGGTACGCCCCCAGAAAATGGGGTAATACATGGGCCGCACCACCGTCACCGGAGCACCGGTGACATACCGCCGCCGGTACCGGTCATAGCGCACACGGTCCAGCAGCGCCCACACCGCAAAAATCGCCGCGATCAGCAGGATCACGCCCATGATGCTGCCGCCGGAGGACGGTGCCGCAGGCGCCGTCCACTCGGTGTCAACGGTGCTGCCGCTGCTGCCCAGCTGGGCCTGCCCGTAGAACACGTCGGCCTGCCGGTAGAATGCCAGTGCCGCGCCGTCGAAGTCCCCGTTGTAGTACGGCGTCTCGATGGCCTGCTTCAGCTTGGCCAGCATGACATCGTAGCTGTCCAGTGCCGCCAGCACGTTGTCTCCGCAGGCCACATAGTAATCGTCATCGCGCACCATCAGCAGCAGCATATCGTTGGCTGCCAGCCCCCAGTCCGCGCCCAGCCTCTGGGCGGCCTCCTCCGGCGTCCAGCCGGAGATGTCGTCCGCCGTGGCCACGGCGATCACCGCATAATAGCGGCTGTCCCAGTCGCTGTTGTACTGCCGGATGGCGTCCTTTGTCGTCTCCGTCAGCATCGCCGCCTCATCGCATATCCACTGCTTGTACTGGACCTCCGGCAGCGCCGCCGGCTGCCTGGCAAGGAAGCTCTCCTTACGGCTCTGGCCGATGAACGCCGCGGCGGCGATGGCCAGCGCCAGCGCGACCAGCGCGACGCCCCGTTTTTCGAAAAATTTCATACGCATTCCCCTTTCCAAAGGAGATATTCTCTGTTCGCCTCCGCGCGATGCGGCTGCGCCGCCCGAGCTGGGCTGACGGTGCCAATTTCTCTTTTTAACTCCGCAGCTCCAGCAGCTTCTGCTTCAGCTCACCTTCAATACGGCCCAGCGTCCCCATTTTGCGCGGCCGCAAAACGGGGGCCCCTTCTGATCTCACATCCTCGGGCGAAATGAATTCGCCCTGCGGCAAGGTTTTGCACGCAAAACGCTTGGACGCGCTGCCGCGCGATGCGGCTGCGCCGCCCGAGCTGGGCTGACGGTGCCAATTTCTCTTTTTAACTCCGCAGCTCCAGCAGCTTTTGCTTCAGCTCACCCTCGATACGGCCCAGCTCGACCTCCGCTTCCTTGCGCTTGGCCGCGCCCTCCTTCTGGATACGGGCCACCTCGTCCAGCGTGGAGATCAGCTGCTGGTTGGTGTGCTGCAGCGTCTCGATATCCACGATGGAGCGCTCCGCCTCCTTGGCGGTGGCGATGGTCCCCATCTTCAGGGTGTCGGCGTTCTTCTTCAGCAGCTCGTTGGTCATCTCCGTCACCGCGTTCTGGGCGGCGGTGGCCTGACGGCTGTGCTCCATGCCCAGCGCCAGCACCATCTGGCTCTTCCACAGAGGGATGGTGTTCACCAGAGAGGACTGGATCTTCTCGATCATCAGCGTGTCGTTGTTCTGCAGCAGGCGGGTCTGGGGACCCATCTGGACGGACACCATGCGGGTCAGCTCCAGATCGTGCAGCTTCTTTTCAAAGCGGTTGCACAGGTTCACCAGATCGTTGTACGCCTGGGCATCCTCGGCCAGACCGGACTGCTCCGCCTTCTTGCGCAGCTCCTCCAGCTCCGTGGAGCGCACCTCGGCCAGCCGCTTCTTGCCGGCCAGGATATACATGGTCAGTTCCTTGTAATACTTCAGGTTCAGCTCATACATCTGGTCGAACATGGCCACGTCCTTCAGCAGCGTGATCTGATGGTTCTCCAGATTCTGGGCGATCTTGTCCACATTGGCCTCGACCTTGCTGTACTGCGCCTTCATGGTCTCCAGCTTGTTGCCGGCCTTCTTGAACAGGCCGAACAAGCCCTTCTTCTCATCGTCCTCGCCGAAGCCCTTCAGCTCCACCACCAGACGGCTGAGATCCTCGCCGATCTCGCCCATGTCCTTGCTGCGGACGTTGTTCAGGGCGTTCTCGGAGAAGGACGCCACGCTCTTCTGGGCGGCGGCGCCGTATTGCAGCACCTGATTGGTGTCTCGGATATCGATCTTCTTGGAGAAGGCGTTCACGGCCTGACGCTCCTCCTCGGTCAGCAGACTCTCGTCCATGGCCACCGGCTCGATCTTCTTTTCCTCCTCCTGTGGCACCTCCGGCGCGTCGGGCGTCAGGGTCAGCTCAGGTACAGCCACCGCCGCGGCGGTATCGGGGGTCAGGGTCAGCTCAGGCATCATGTTATCAGTCATGTCTCTGTTTCCTTTCTTATGATAAATTGTGTGTTCTCTCGCTTACAGCTCCAGCGTAATACCGCCGTCCGTATCCTGCGGCGGCTGGGTCTGCGGAGCGCTCTGGGCGGTCTTGTGCAGATCGTCCGCCGCCAGACCCTCCCGCACCATCATGTTCTCCAGCACGGTGATGTCAGTGGAGATATCCATAGCCTCGTCGCCGAACAGGCTGTCCAGATGTTTTTCAAAGGCCCGCACGATGGTGGACATCATACCCTCCACCTTCTTCATGGTGCCGGTGATATTCTCCCCGCTGACGCCCTGCCGGCTCATCTGGTCGTAGGCCGTCAGCAGCTTGATGGTGGTGGGCAGGTAATAGGACATGAACTTCCGTATCTGCGGCAGCTTGGCGGGGTTGTCCTTTACATACTGGAAAATACGGGCGCTGACCTCCTCCAGCCGGTCGATCTGGCCGGAGATCGTCTCATCCTGAATGCTGTCATTCAGCGCGCGCATGGCCTTGATAGCCCCTTCGCCGTCGGCGATCATCTTGTCCAGCTCCGGATTGCCGGTGGTCACCGGCTCCTCGGGGAGCTCCACCTCCTCCGTCACATCCCTGCAAAACAGGCGGGCGATCAGCGCCACCGCGGCGGACGCTCCTGCCGCCAGCAGAAAATGCCCCGCCTGATACAGCGGGAACAGCAGCGCATACAGCACCCACGTCGCCGCCGCCGCATAAATGGGCGCGGCTGATTTGTGGACGATGGTCTTCGTTTTCAATCCTGTCGCCTCCAGTCCTCGGTCATCTTTCGATGGATGCCCCCATTATAGACTATCCATCCCCCGCGGTCAAGAAAAAGAGCCGCCCTGAGGGCGGCTCCGCCGTATGTTTATTTGCCGATGCCCCGCATCCCGTCCGTGGGGTCTGTGAACAGCGGCAGTTCCGGCGGCGAGACGGTCCACACCGCAAACAGCGCGGCCACCGCCGCCAGCAGCACGACGCCGGCCAGCTGCCATGCCGGTCCTGTCAGCCGCCCCCGCTTCTGCAGGGTCACGCTTACCCAGAACGCCAGCAGCACCGCCGCCTGAAAGATCAGGATGTTCACCACGCCCACGCTGACGCCCGTCACCCCCACATAGCCATAGAACAGCAGGGGGATGGCCGCCAGCCCTGCCAGCAGACCCGCCGCCCTGGGCATGACGGGCCGCAGGCTCCGCAGAGCGATGCACGACGCCGCCGTCCACAAAAGCCACGGCACAAGCAGCAGCTTCATGTGCTCCCACGTGGACTCGTTGACGGCGGAGAGATACGCCGCCCACGGCGCCCGCCCCGTCCAGTCATAGACAAAATGCAGCGCGTTTCCCAGCAGCAGCACCGCGAAAAGCCCCGCCACCTCCCAGGTACGCCATTTCTGTTCCCTCCGCCTCACAGCTTCGTCCTCCTCCCGTGCGGTATCGTCTCATTATACGCCGCTGCCCCCGCCGTTATACCGCAGCGGAAATAAAGGATACACATTTCCGTTCCCTTATGTTATAATGTGGCATATCACACGAATGATTGCGAAAGGCGGTATCGTATACTATGATCATTACGCAACGGCTGGCGCAGCTCCGTCAGGAGATGGCTCATCACGGCATGGACGGCTATGTGGTGGTCACCGACGACTTCCACGGCTCGGAATATGTGGGCGACTACTTCAAGGCCCGCGCCTATCTGTCCGGCTTCACCGGCTCTGCCGGCACGCTGGTGGTCCTGCCGGACCGTGCGGCGCTGTGGACGGACGGCCGCTACTTTTTGCAGGCGGCGGACCAGCTCTCCGGCACCGGCATCGAGCTGATGCGTATGGGGCAGCCCGGCGTCCCCGCCATCGGGGCGTTTCTGGCGGAGCACCTGCCTCAGGACGGCACGCTGGGCTTCGACGGCCGCACCGTCTCCAGCAGCCTTGCCCGCACGCTCTCCGCCGCACTGAAGGAAAAGAACGTCCGCTTCGCCTGCGGCGAGGATCTGGTGGATGCCGTGTGGCCCGACCGCCCCGCCCTGTCCGATAAGCCCGTGTGGGAGCTGACCGGCTGCGGCCTGACGCGGGAGGAAAAGCTGACCCGTCTGCGGGAGAAGATGGCGGAGGAAAACGCCGCCTACCTCCTGCTCACCAGTCTGACGGAGATCGCGTGGGCCCTGAACCTGCGGGGCGGCGACGTGGCCTGTACGCCGGTGTTCCTGTCCTTCCTGCTGATCGGGCGGGACGATGCCCAGCTGTGCATCCAGCCGCAGGCCGTACCGGCGGACATCGCGGAAAGACTGACCGCCTGCGGCGTGACATTGCGGCCCTACGGCGGCATCTACGACCTGCTGCGCGGCCTGCCCGCCGGCACGCGGGTCATGGCCGACAGCGCCACCGCCAACTACCGCATCATGGAGAGCCTGTCCCACGCGGAGGTGCTGGATCAGCCCAGCCCCGCCGTATGGCTGAAGGCCTGCAAGACGAAGGAGGAGACGGACCACTTCCGCGCCGTCCACGTCAAGGACGGCGCCGCCCTGTGCCGCTTCCTGTTCTGGCTGAAGACCCGCGTGGGCAAGGAGCCTGTCACGGAGCTGTCCGCCGCCGCCAAGCTGGCGGCCTTCCGTGCCCAGCAGCCTGATTTTCTGGATCTGAGCTTCGAGACCATCGCCGGCTACGGTCCCCATGGCGCCATCGTCCATTATGACCCCACGCCGGAGACGGATGTGCCCCTCCGGCCGGAGGGTTTGCTGCTGGTGGACTCCGGCGCCCACTACCTGCAGGGCACCACCGATGTGACCCGTACCGTTGCCCTCGGCCCCGTCACCGACGAGGAGAGGACCATGTTCACGCTGGTGCTCAAGGGCCATCTGGCCCTCAGTGCCGCCCGCTTCCCTCACGGCGTCACCGGCGAGAATCTGGATGTGCTGGCCCGCCTGCCCCTGTGGGAGCGGGGTCTGGACTACAACCACGGCACCGGCCACGGCGTCGGCTATATTCTCAGCGTCCACGAGGGGCCCCAGAACTTCCGCTGGCGCAGTCCGGACGGCCGCCGCTATCCGCTGGAGGAGGGCATGGTCATTTCCAACGAGCCCGGGTATTACGCCGCCGGCAAGTTCGGCGTCCGCCACGAGAATCTGGTGCTGGTCCGTACCGGCGAGACCACGGAGTACGGCCAGTTCCTGTATCTGGAGCCGCTGACCATGGCGCCCTTCGACCGCGACGCCATCGATGTCTCCCTGCTGACGGAGCAGGAGCTGGCACAGCTCAACGACTACCACCGCCGCGTGTACGATACCGTTTCTCCCCTGCTGCCTGCGGAGGAGCAGGCGTGGCTGGCGCAGGCCACCGCGCCCCTGTGCCGCAGCTAATTTGCTGTGGCCTCCCACCTCGATTTCTGAAAGGAGTTTTTCTCATGGGCGTTCTGTCTCATTTGGAACCGAAAAGCGTCTTTACCTATTTTGAGCGGCTGTGCGCCGTGCCCCACGGCAGCGGCAACACCAAGCTCATCAGCGACCTGTGCGTTGCCATGGCCCGGGAGCTGGGCCTGAAATACCGGCAGGAGGCATGCAACAACGTCATCATCTGGAAGGACGCCTCCGCCGGCTACGAAAATGCCGCCCCCGTTATTTTGCAGGGCCACATGGACATGGTCTGCGCCCAGACGGAGGACTGCGCCAAGGATATGGCCCGGGAGGGGCTGGATCTGGCCACCGACGGAGACTATGTCTGGGCCGAAAAGACCTCGCTGGGCGGCGATGACTGCATCGCCGTTGCCGCCGCCTTCGCCATTCTGGCAGATAATTCCCTGCCCCATCCCCCGCTGGAGGTGGTCATCACCGTGGACGAGGAGACGGGCATGGACGGCGCGGTGGCGCTGGACTGCTCCGATCTGAAGGGCCGCCGCCTGCTGAATCTGGACTCCGAGGAGGAGGGCGTTTTCACCGTGGGCTGCGCCGGCGGCCTGCGGGCCGACTGCCTGCTGCCCGCTGAAAAGCAGCCGCTCCACGGGGAAAAGGTCTTTGCTGTCACCATTTCCGGCCTGCGGGGCGGCCACTCCGGTGCCGAGATCGACAAGGGCCGCGCCAGCGCCAACACCCTGATGGGCCGCGTGCTGTACACCGCCATGGAGCGGCTGGGCAGTCTGCGGATCGCCGGCCTGCGGGGCGGCCAATTTGACAATGTCATCTGCCCCCGCTGCGATGCGGTGGTGGCGGTGCCCGCCGGAAAAGAGGAAGAATTTTCCAGCTTTGTGCGGGATTTTTCCGGTATCATGAAGAACGAATATGCCGTGACCGATCCGGACGTGACCCTTTGCGCCGCAGCGGCTCACGCCGACAGCGCCTATTCGGAGGCCGCGTCGGAGCGGATGCTTCATGTACTGCTGGCCCTGCCTCAGGGTGTGCAGGTCATGAGCGCCGACTTCCCGGGCCTTGTCCAGACCTCCCTGAACCTGGGCGTCATGGACGGGCTGGACGACGGTCTGCACGTCTCCTTCTCCATCCGGTCCTCCGTGGCCAGCCAGAAGGAGATGGTGCTCCAGCGGGTGCGCTCCATCGTGGAGTATGCCGGCGGTCAGGTGGTCACCCACGGCGACTACCCCGCGTGGCAGTACGCCCGGGTGTCCCCGCTGCGGGACACGGTGATGGCCGCCTACCGCCGCCTGACCGGCAGGGAGGGCGTGGTCATGGCCACCCACGGCGGACTGGAGTGCGGCCTGCTCATCAGCAAGATGCCCGGGCTGGACGCCGTCTCGCTGGGGCCGGAGCTCCATGACATCCACTCCCCCCGGGAGCGGCTGGGCGTGGCCTCCGTCGGCCGGATGTACGAGCTGGTGTGCGAGGTGCTGAAGAACTGCCGGTGATCCGGTATTCTCTGAAAAAGGAGGACGTTCCATGGGGCGCATCATCCCCCTGCTGCTGAGTCTGCTCCTGCTGTGCGGCTGCGCGTCGGACAGCGGCTCCCGCGTGCCCGCGCCGGACGATGCGGACCGGCTGGTGATCTTTACCGCCAGCAGCGCCGCCGTCTATGACGACGCGGTGCGGGAGTTCGAGCGGCGCACCGGTATCTGGGTGGAGGTCCGCACGGCGGACGGCACGCTGCCCCTGCTGGAGGAGATCGCCGCCGGCGGCAGCGGCTGCGATCTGCTGCTGGGCGCCGCGCCGGACGTGCTGACGGCCTACGCCGGCTGCTTTGCGCCCTATGCCTCGCCGCTGGCGGCGGATATTGCCGCCGCCTACCGCGACGGGGAGGACCGCTGGACGCCCTTTTCCCTGCTGCCGCTGGCCCTCGTCTACAACGACCAGCTGGTGCAGCGCAATGTGCCCGACTGCTGGGCCGACCTGCTGTCGCCGGCGTGGCGGGGCCGCGTGGCCTATCCCGACCCCGCCGTGACCGCCGTGGGCTATACCGCCCTGCAGGCGCTGCTTCAGACCGGCGGCGAGGCGGAAACCGTGCTGCCCGCGCTGTACCGCAACGGCAGCGGCGTATTGCCCTCCGCAGCCGCCGTGGTGGAGGCCGTGGCCGATGGCAGCTGCTATGTGGGCGTGACCACGGAGGATCTGGCCCTGCGGGCGGCGGAGAGCGGCCGGAGCGTCACGGTGGTCTATCCCGCGGAGGGGACCGTGGTTCAGCCCGACTGTGCCGCCGTGGTGCGGGACTGCGCCCACGAGGACAGCGCCCGCGCCTTCATCGACTTTCTCCTCAGCGACGAGGTCCAGACACGTCTGGCCCGCCAGTCCCGCCGCGCCGTGCGGGGCAGCGCCGCCGGCGGCGTTCTGCCGCAGGCGCTGGCCTACGACGCCGATGAGGCGGGGTCGGCGCTGCCGGAGCTGCTGGCCCTGTGGAACAGCCTGACGGCGGAGGAGGCGGCATGAGGCTGAGGAATTGGGTCCGCCGGTCCTTCCGCAATCGGACCTTTGTCACCATTCTGGTAGTGACGCTGCTGCCGCTGCTACTGTGCGACGTGGTGATGATCCGCATCATCGCGGCCCGCACGGATCACGCCCAGGCCCGACAGGGGCAGGCGGCGGTGGACACGCTGGCGCAGCGCCTGTCCCAGACCGCCGCGCTGTGCGGCGACACCACGGACGCGCTGGCCACCAGCACCATCACCCGCAGCGCTCTGCGCCGGACGGGACAGGACTCCCGTCTGCTGTACCAGTTCCTGTACCGGCGGTCCGCGCCGCTGCGGGCCTATGCCGAGCTGGAGATCTACGATGCGCGGGGCGTCTGCCTTTACACCACCGGCGCCTCCCTGCCCACGGCGCCGCTGGACACCGACTGGGGCGCGCTGTACGCCGCCCGCCGCAGCCAGGGCACCGTGTTCCTCAGCGGCAGCAGCCGCGGCCTGCTGGCGGCGCGGACCGTCACCGGCTACGGCGGGCAGCTGCTGGGCTATGTGACGGCCCGCATCGACAGCGACGGCTTCGCGCAGCTCTTTGACGGGGTGATGGCCCCCGCCGACGACCTGCTGGTGCTGGACGGCACCTGGCGCACCGTCTACTACACCCGCACGGTGCAGGCCGACCGGACCGTGGCCGCCCTGCGGAGCCAGCTGCTGGCGGGTCAGAGGCTCACCGGCGCCGACGGCGACAACTGCGCCTTCTACACCGCCGCCTGCGGCGAGTTGACGCTGCTGCTCCAGCAGCCCCGCATCTACACGGGGCAGGTGCTGCGCTCCCTCTATCTGGTGGGTGCGGCGCTGGGCGTGCTGTGTCTGGGGCTGTGCGCCGTGGCGGCGTGGTGGCTCAGCCGCTATCTGTCCCGACCCATCAACGCGCTGGACGACGCCATGCGGCAGGTGGAGCGGGGCGACTATGACGTGCAGCTGTATCTGGACAGCCCCGACGAGCTGGGCCGTCTGGCCGCCAGCTTCAACCGCATGACCGAGGAGTACCGCCAGAATCTGGAGCGCTCCGTCCAGCGGCAGCGGGAGCTGACGGAGACGCAGCTGCGGATGCTGCAGGCCCAGCTGAATCCCCACTTTCTCTACAACACGCTGGACTGCATGAAATGGCTGGGCGTGGCCAACCACGTCCCTCAGATCGCGGATATGTCCACGGATCTGGCGGCCCTGCTGCGGGCGGGCATCTCCGGCAGCGAGCTGATCCCGCTGGAGGACGAGCTGGAGCTGGTCCGTCAATATCTGAACATTCAGGAGATCCGGTTCGAGGACCGGTTCGTGTGCGAGATCGACGTGGACGAGCGGTTCCAGCACTGCATCGTGCCGAAAATGGTGCTCCAGCCGCTGGTGGAAAATGCCATCATCCACGGCGTAGCCGATCTGGAGGAGGGCTACATCAAGCTGTGGGCCGAGGAGCGGGACGGAGACCTTCTGCTGTCGGTGTCCGACAACGGGCGGGGCATCTCACGGGAGGTGCTGGCCCGTCTGGCGCGGCATCAGGACATTCCCGGCGGCCATCTGGGGCTGAACAATGTGGACCGCATCATCCGCCTGTACTACGGGGCCGGCTACGGCCTGTCCGCCGCCAACAGCGAAGGCGGCGGCAGCTGTGTGACGCTGCGCCTGCCCATGACGAAAGGAGAAGGCCATGCTGAAGGTATTGATCGTTGACGATGAGACAGTGGTGCGCCGCGGTATCGTGCTGGGCGTGGACTGGGCCTCCATGGACTGCGTGGTGGTGGGCGAGGCAGCCAACGGCGAGGAGGGGCTGGCCGCGGCGGAGCGGTACAATCCCAATCTCATCATCACCGACGTGCGGATGCCCCGCATGGACGGCATCGAGATGATGCGCCGCCTGCGGGAAAAAGAGTGTACGGCCCATTTCATCGTGCTCACCGCCTACGACGAGTTCGACTATGCCCGCGCCGCCCTGCGCTACGGCGCGGCGGACTATCTGCTCAAGCCCTTCCGCGATCAGGATCTGGTGGCCGCCATCGCCCGTGTGCGGGAGAAGGAGGGGGCCGGTCAGGTGACGGAGGATACGCTGCTGCTGCCCAAGGGCGACAAGAGCAAGTATGTGCTCCAGACCCTGAACTACATCGCCGAGCACTATGCCGACACCGACATCAACATCGCCTCCATTGCCCGCCATATCGGCATCAGCGAGGGGCATCTGAGCCATGTGTTCAAAAAGGAGACCAACTACACGGCCCTGGGCTACCTCACCCAGTACCGCATCCACACGGCCCGCAAGCTGCTGGCCGATTGCCGGTATAAGGTGTACGAGGTGGCGGAGATGGTGGGCTACCGTGATGTGGCCTATTTCGGCAGTACCTTCAAAAAGCTCACCGGTATGTCCCCTTCGGAATATCAGGACCGGTGCCGGTAGGAGAAAAGTGCACAAAAAGGAGCGGTGCGTTTTGACACGCGCCGCTTTTTTGCACAGAATCCTCCTGATAATCGCAGAGATGTCCCGTTTTGCCGGCGCTGGCGCGGCTGGTATAATGACAGTGCGGCAGTATGTGCATACTGCCCGATTTTCAAAAAAGGAGAATCTGGAATGAAAAAGTTTGCTGCTCTCTTGCTGGCGCTGGTCATGGCTCTGAGTCTGGTGGCCTGCGGCGACAAGACCCCCGCCGATAACGTCGGCGGAGACACCCCCGATGTCAAGGATTATTCCGGCTATACCATCCGCATCTACTCCAACTCCAACTCCACGGAGCGTACCACCTGGCTGATCAATGCCGCCAAGGACGCCGGCTTTACCGTCTCCATCGACGATAACAGCGTCATCTCCGGCGACACCGCCGCCATTCAGGCCGCCAACGAGAACAAGGACGGCGACATCCTGTTCGGACTGAACGAGACCCGCTGGAGTCAGGTCGTCAACGGCACCTACGAGAACCTGTCTCTGGTGGACTGGACGCCCTCCTGGGCCGATCAGGTGGGCGAGTATGCCTATCCCGGCGCTGCCTACGGTCTGGTCATCCAGAACGTGCTGATGCTGTACCGTACCGATGAGCTGGGCACCAACGGCGAGGCCCTGCACTTCGCACACTGGTCCGACATCGTGAACTGCGGCTACAAGTGGTACCGTCAGAACAAGGTCGGCGGCACCACCAACGCCAACATCAACTCCGCCCTGCTGTACTCCTACATCGATCCCACCTCCCCCGCCGGCGGCGTGTCCATCGACGGCTGGAAGATGCTGTGGAACTACTGCGCCAACGGCGTGTACTCCTCCGATGACACCTACAAGTACGGCTTCGATCCTCTGAACAAGGGCGATGTGGCCGTGTCCACCTTCTACTCCTCCTCTCTGTACGGCAAGATCGATGCCGCTGCCGAGAGCTCTGAGACCCCCCTGAAGGGCACCATGACTCCCGAGAACTGGAATCTGGTGGAGATCGATGACGGCACCTACTACATCGCCGAGTACATTGGCATCCTGAACAAGGAAGGCCGTACCGACGAGGAGACCGAGGCTGTCAAGGCGTTTGCCGAGTGGTTCGGCTCCGCCGAGACCCAGGCGGCCTGGGGCGAGGAGTTCGACTCCTATCCCTGCAACACCGCTGCGGCTGACATCCTGTACCCCGACGGCGTGCCCGCCATCTACACCCTGAAGAACTTCGCTCTGGCCAAGGTCGATGGCGACACCACCTACGCCGAGTATGTGGCCGCCCACTCCGCCGAGTGGACCAACATCCTGACCAATCTGGGCTTCTACTGGGCCGACAGCAGCGCCGCTGTTGCCGAGCCTGACTGGGACAATCTGGATTGGGCTACCCTGACTCAGAAGGCTGCTGAGTAAGCATCCTGTGTAGCAACTCCTGTGGCGAGCCGGACTCCGGCTCGCCACAGCTGTAAGGGCGGAAATCCGCCTTCCGCCTTTACAGCTGTGAAGCAAGAGGGTACAATGGCAGTAAAAGAATACCGTCACTGACGCGGCCCGCGTGTCAGAAACAGAGCAAAGGAGTTTTGTGTGTTATGATCCGGTTGAATGATATCGTGGTGAAGTTCGGCGACTTCACCGCCCTGCACGGCATCAACGTCCATGTGAAGGAGGGCGAATTCTTCACGTTCCTCGGCCCGTCCGGCTGCGGAAAGACCACCACCCTACGCACCATTACCGGCTTTATCGAGCCGGCGGCGGGCAGCGTGGTGGTGAAGGACCGCGACATCACCCACGTCCCCATTGAGGACCGCAACATCGGCATCGTGTTCCAGAGCTATGCCCTGTTCCCCACCATGACGGTCTATGACAACATCGCCTTCGGCCTGAAGGTCAAGAAGGCGAAGAAGGCGGAGATCGACCAGCGGGTCCGCGAGATCGCCCGCAAGGTGGATCTCAGCGACGAGCAGCTCCAGAAGGCCGTGTCCCAGCTGTCCGGCGGCCAGCAGCAGCGCGTGGCCATCGCCCGGGCGCTGGTGACGAACCCCGCCATCATCTGCATGGACGAGCCGCTGTCCAATCTGGACGCCAAGCTCCGCGTCCAGCTTCGCAACGAACTGAAGAAGATGCAGAAGGACTTCGGCATCACCACCATCTACGTCACCCACGATCAGGAGGAGGCCCTGACCCTGTCCGACCGCATCGCCGTGTTCAACAAGGGCGTCATCGAGCAGATCGGCACCCCCAACGAGGTCTACAACCACTCCGCCACCGAGTTCGTCAGCAACTTCATCGGCGACATCAACCGGCTGGAGGCGCCGCTGGTGCAGCACCTGAACCAGCGGGGCGCCGGTCTGGACCCCGCCAGACACAACTATATCCGTCTGGAGCGGCTCCACGTCAACGTGCAGCCCCGGGAGGGTGAGCTGGCGCTGGACGGCGTGGTGGACAGCCGCGAGTACTACGGCCTGTACATCAAGTACTACATCAGCGTGGAGGGCCAGACCCTGAAGGTCATTGAGAAGAACGACGGCGTCAACATCTACGAGCCGGCGCAGCGGGTGTCCGTGGTCATCAATCCTGCCCACGTCATGGCCTATGACGCCAGCGAGGAGGCGGCCCATGCGTAACGCTCTGACGCGGCAGCGTCCCGACGCCGCCTTTGTGGTCCGGATCATCGGCATCGTGCTGTTTGCCTATTTCTTCTTTGGCTTTATGCTGCTGCCCTGCCTGAACACCCTGACCAGTATCTTCACCACCAAGAACGCCGCCGGCGAGACGGACCCGTGGGCCGTCATCCGCTTCTTCTTCGCGGGCAATATGAGCCGCTATGTGTGGAACTCCCTGAAGCTGGCGCTGTGTCTGGTGGTCACCGTCAACGTGGTGGGCGTGTCCATCGTGCTGCTGACGGAGTACTTTGACATCAAGGGCGCCAACATCCTGCGCCTCGGCTACATGACCACCATGATCTACTCCGGCGTGGCGCTGGTCACGGGCTACCTGTTCCTGTACGACCCCAACGGCATTCTCACCACGGCGCTGGCCAATGCCTTCCCCGGCTTCAACCGCAGCTGGTTCTCCGGCTTCAACGCGGTGCTGTTCACCATGACCTTTGCGTGTACGTCCAACCATGCGCTGTTCCTGCGTAACGCCATCCGCGGCATTGACTACAACACGGTGGAGGCGGCGCGGAACATGGGCGCCAAGCCCTTCAAGGTGCTGTGGAAGGTGGTATTCCCCACGCTGGTGCCCACCATGTTCTCCCTGACGGTCATGACGTTCATCACCGGCCTTTGCGCCATGTCCGCCCCCACCCTGCTGGGCTACGACTCCATCAACCCCGAGATCGTCCGGCTGGCAGGCTCCTCCGTGGCGGATGAGTCCTTCCCTCAGGCCCGCGCGGCCCTGCTGTCCATCATCCTGGCCATGTTCACCATCGTACTGCTGACGGTGCTCTCCGCCTATGAGCGGAAGGGACACTATCTGTCCGTGTCCAAGACCAAGGCCAAGCTGGTAAAACAGAAGATCGCCAACCCCGTGTGGAACGTGCTGGCCCACATCTACGCCTATGTGCTGTTCGTGATCTACATGATCCCCGTGGTCATGATCGTCATCTTCTCCTTCCAGACCTACGGCGCCATCCGCATGAAGAAGCTGGATCTGAGCAGCTGGACGCTCATCAACTACTTCGGCACGCAGGACTATGAATATCTCACCAACCGCGGCACCTATAAGCTACGCAAGGGCTCCATCTCCGGCCTGTTCGCCAACGAGGCCACGCTGGGCGGCATCAAGATGAGCTTTGTGCTGTCGGTGCTGGCGGCGGCGCTGGCCTGCCTGATCGTGGTGGTGGCCTGCAACTACATCTTCAAGAATCGCAACAAGAAGTCCGGCATCGTGCTGGAATACTGTCTGCTGTTCCCGTGGCTGCTGCCCACCATCCTGATCTGCTACTCCTACCGCACCTACTTCAACTCCGACGCCGTCTGGTATGTGGGCAACATGAACCTGTACTATGCGGAGAACGTCCGGCTGCTGATCGTGCTGGCCTACACGGTGGTGAAGCTGCCCTTCTCGCTGCGTATGATCAAGGCCGCCTTCTACTCCATCGACTCGGAGCTGGAGGATGCCGCCCGCAACATGGGCGCCAGCGGTCTGCGTACCTTCCTGAAGGTGAAGCTGCCCATTATCCTGCCCAGCGTGCTGGCGGTATTCGCCCTGAACTTCAACGCCCTGTTCACGGAGTACGATATGTCCGCCACCTTCGCTAGCTCCTACGGCACCAGCTACGCCATGGTCATCCAGTCCATGTGCGCCGAGGAGGGGCTGTACGGCTACAACGTCAACGCCTCCGGCCGCCGCTGCGCCTCCACGGTCTTTATCATGATCGTGTCGGGCCTCATCCTGTATCTGGTCTACGGCGTGGGCGGACGTGATCTGGGCGAGCGGCTGGATGCCAGAGCCCGCCGCAAGCGCATTCTCAACCGCATGGCCGGCGTGTTCCGCCGGTCCGGCGACAGCGCCGTGGAGGAGCCGGGAGAACAGCTATGATCCGACACATCGTATTTGACATGGGACAGGTGCTGGTGAATTTCAGCGCCGGGCTGTTTACGGAGCGCCTTCACCTCAACGAGGAGGACGCCGTCCTCATCCGCCGGGAGGTCCTGCAAACCACGGAGTGGATCCGTCTGGATCGCGGCACCATCTCCCTTGACGACGCGCTGGTGCAGATGCAGGCGCGGCTGCCCCACCGTCTCCACGGCGCGGCGGAATATCTGGTCCACCGGTGGAACGACCCCATCGTGCCGGTGGCCGGCATGGCGGAGCTGGCCCGCGACCTGAAGGAGGCGGGGTACGACCTGTACCTGCTGAGCAACGCCGCCAGCCGCCACGCCGACTATTGGCACGACGTTCCCGGCAGCCGGTACTTCAGCGGCACGTTCATCTCCGCCGATTACCACCTGCTGAAGCCGGAGGACGCCATTTATCAGGCGTTCTTCCGCAAATTCGGCCTCAAGCCGGAGGAGTGCCTGTTCATCGACGACTCCCCCGCCAACATCGAGGCGTCCCAGAATGCCGGCATGGACGGCATCGTCTTCCACGGCGACGCCGCCCACCTCCGCCGCCAGCTGGAGGCGCGGCACATCCTGTAAGCGTGAAAAAAAGACCTGCTGCACCGTGAGCAGCAGGTCTTTTTTGATCCGTTATACCGATGGCAGCAGCGGGCGGCTGATGGGCTGGGTCCCCAGCAGCATCTGGTAGTCGCCGTCCAGCAGGATCTGCACCTGCTCCACGCCCTCCAGCGAGCACAGGGAGTTGACAAGCCCCTCCAGAATGGTGCGCTGCTCCATCTTGCCCTCCGGCAGCAGCGCCGCGCAGCTGCCGGGCAGGTTCAGGTAGCAGGTGCCGTTCTCCACGCTGGCCGACAGCGCCTGAACGCCCGACGGCAGCAGCGGCTCCAGCCCCGCGTAGATGTCCATGGGCCGCTGGGCCAGCGCCTTGACCACCGCCTCCGCCGGCGTCTCGCCCTCGTAGACGGTGAGCCGCCGCGCCTCCTCCACCAGATTGCCCGACTCGTCCAGGAAGTAGAGGGTCACCTCCACCGTGCGGACGATATCCTCGGGGCTGGTCAAAAGCACCTGCGACGAGGTGTACACCGGCTCCGTCCGATTGGATGGCAGCATCCCCATCACCGTAATACGCACGGCGTAGATGCCGGTGAGCTGCAAGAGCGACAGCGTGATGCAATAGTCGGCGATGGTCCGGTCAATGCCGGTCAGCTGATCGTACTCGCCGCTCAGATCCACCGACACCGTGCCGCCGGTAACGGTGCAGCTGCGGACGGCGGTGCCCTCCGGCATAGGAGATGTAAAGCCGGAGGCCTTGCAGCCGCCCAGCAGCAGCTCCATGATATACTGGGCCTGCTGCTGACGGCCGCGGTCGTCTCCTGTCACCTGACGCCAGTCCACCTGCACGCTGGTAATGGCGTCGCCGCCGCTGCCCTTGGCGCTGAGATTTGCCGGGCAGTACAGGCGCAGCCCACCGTCTAACTGGCTGCCGCAGCCCGTCAGGCCCAGCAGCAGCGCCGCCAGCAGGGCGGCCAGTACCCGTTTCATGCCCATCATGCTTCCTCCTCCCGCCGTGCCAGCGGCAGGCGCACGGTGAACACCGTGCCCACGCCGTCCGCGCCGTGGCCGGCTTCGATGGTGCCGCCGCGGTTCTCGATGGTGTCCTTCACGATGGACAGGCCCAGACCGGTGCCGCCCACCTCGCGGGAGCGCATCTTGTCCACGCGGTAGAAGCGGTCGAAGATGTGGGGCAGATCCTCGTCGGGGATGCCGATGCCGTTATCGGTGACGGTGATGACCACCTGTCCGTCCCGCACAGCGGCATCCGCCCGCACAAAGCCGTTCTCCGCGGCGGAGTATTTGATGGCGTTCTCCATCAGGTTATACAGGATCTGGTGTACATCGTCGTCGGTGGCCATGGTCACCGCATCCTCCGATGCGGCGCCGGAGACGGACACGCCCTTCTCGGCGGCCACCATGCCCAGCATCCGCTCCACCCGCCGGAGCACCGGCCCCACCGCCACAGGGTAGGCCGCCTGCACCACGCCGCCGTCCAGCCGCGTCAGGCGCAGCAGGTTCTCGGTGATGCGGCTGAGGCGCTCCGCCTCCCGTCCGATGTCGGTGACGAACTCCTTGGTGGTCGCGGGGTCCATGTTGTCCGTCTGCAAAATGGAATCCGTCAGCAGGCGGATACCCGCCAGCGGCGTTTTCAGCTCGTGGCTGGCGTCGGATACGAAGCGCCGCCGTGCGTTCTCCGTGGTTTGCAGCCGGTCCGTCAGGCTGTTGAACTCCGCGGCGATCTGGGCGATCTCGTCGGTACCGCTGGCGTCGGCGCGGTGGCTGTACGCGCCCTCCCGCACGCTGCGGATGGCCTGCAAAAGCCCGCTGATCTGCTGGGTCAGCATACGGGAAAGGCCGATGCTCAGGCCCGCCACCAGCAGCGCGATCATCACGGAAATGATCAGCAGATTGCTCTGAAAGCTCCGCAGCAGCGCCGCCTGCTCCGTGTCGTAGTCGTAGGCGTACACCGCGCCCACCGTCTGGTTATGGTACACCACCGGTGTGGCCAGACGGCTGAGGAACGCCTCGCCGTCATACTGGCAGTAAAACGTGTCGCTGCCCTTCAGCGCCGAGGCGATCACGCCGTACAGGGCGTATTCGCCCACGGCGTTGTCGCCCTGCCGCGTGTCGTACAGCACCAGACCGGCGCTGTCCGTGACCATGATGCGGTTGGCGCCCGTCTCGTTCAGGCCCGTAAGGGAGGCGGAGACATTCTCCTGCGTCAGCCGCTCCAGCCCCATCAGCGCCGACTCGATGACCTTGGCGGTGCTCTTGAGGTTGTCCTGCGTGGAGGACACCATCAGGTTCTGGGACACCAGCAGCGGGTAGGAGTTCAGCAGGATCAGCACTGCCGCGATGACCAGAATATAGCTGAGGCTGAACTTGAATTGCAGCGTGGCGCGGCTCCGCAGCCTCCGGCACAGGGCCGTCAGGCTCTGCCCTGCCGCCTTACACCGTTGGCTGAGCTTCTCCCTTAAAATAGTAACCAACTCCCCATTTCGTCATGATATGGACCGGCTTGGCGGGATCCGGCTCCAGCTTTTCCCGCAGACGGCGGATATGCACGTCCACCGTCCGGAAATCGCCGGCCACGGAATAGCCCCATACCAGATCCATCAGGCTCTCGCGGCTGTACACCCGCCGCGGGTTCTTCATCAAAAGCTCGATCAGGTCATACTCCTTGGCGGTGAGATCGATGGTCTTCCCGTCCCGTATGGCCACCCGCTCCTCCGTGTCCAGACTCAGATCACCCACCGTCAGCAGCGGCGCCCGCTGGGGCGTCTGCGCCGCCGGACTGCCGCCGCTGCGCCGCAGCAGCGCGCGGATGCGGGCCTTCAGCTCCAGAATGTTGAAGGGCTTCGTCACATAGTCGTCCGCCCCGCAGGCAAAGCCCATCAGCTTGTCGCTGTCCTCACTGCGGGCGGTGAGCATGATGATGGGCACGTCGGAAAATTCCCGTATTTTCATGCAGGCGTCGCTGCCGGACAGGCCCGGCATCATCACATCCATCACGATCAGGTCGAAGCCGTCCTTCCTTGCCAGCTCCACGGCGGAGGCGCCGTCATAGGCGGCCGTCACCTCATAGCCCTCGTTCTCCAGATTGAATTTGATGCCCTTGACCAGCAGCTTCTCGTCGTCCACTACCAAGATCTTCATTCCTGTGTCTCCTTTACCGTGATACGGCTACGCAGGCCGTCCAGCGTGGCTTGTCCAATGCCCTCCACGCCCAGCAGCTCCTCCGGCGCGGCAAAGGGGCCGTTTGTCTCGCGGTAGTCCACGATCCGCCGGGCCAGCACCGGCCCGATCCCCGGCAGCGTGTCCAGCCGCTCTGCATCCGCCGTGTTGATATTCACCTTTTCCTCGTTCTGCGCCGGCGGAGCCAGCGCCTCCACCGTGTAGTCCTGCCGCACGGTGCGGGGCGTCAGCAGCCGGACCGCTCCCACAGACAGCAAAAACAGCGCTGTCAGTCCCAGCAGATACCACCCTGTCTTTGACAGTTTTATCCGGCTGCTCACAGTTGACTCCCTCCGTCTTTTCGCGTATAATGAAAGGTGCCGTTTCCGGCGGGCAGACCCTGCCCGCCGTATCCCGTTGGTATTATAACATAGATGGAGAAAAATTCCTATGAAAATCCGCCGTTTTTTATCTGTTTTTTTGCTGAGCTGCCTGCTGTGCACCCTTTTCACGCCGCAGGCGCTGGCGCTGGAGGACCCCGACATCCGCGCCAAGGCCGCCCTGCTGGTGGACGCCGACACGGGCACGATCCTCTATGACAAGAACTGCCGCGCCGAGCTGCCCATGGCCAGCATCACCAAGGTCATGAGCGCCCTGCTGGTGCTGGAGGCCGTGGATCGCGGCCAGCTCCGGATGGAGCAGGAGGTCACCGCCACCCAGTCCGCCATGAAGGGCATGGTGGAGGACGGCAGCACCGCCGACATCAAGGTGGGCGAAACGCTGACGGTGGAGCAGCTGCTGTACTGTATGCTGGTGGTCTCCGCCAACGAGACGTGCAACATTCTGGGCGAGGCCGTGGCCGGCACCGTGGACGCCTTCGTGGAGAAGATGAACCAGCGGGCACAGGAGCTGGGCTGCGTCAACACCCATTTCGCCAACACCACGGGCCTGACCCAGTCCGGCCACTACTCCTCCGCCTGGGACATCTACCTCATCACGCGGGAGGCCATGAAGCACGACACGTTCATGACCATCGTCAACACCAAGGCCTATACCGTGCCCGCCACCAACATGACGGACAAGGCGCGTGAGCTCCACAGCACCAACGCCCTCATCTCCAACTGGCGCATGACCGGCTATCTCTACTCCGGCGCACAGGGCATCAAGACCGGCTCCACCGACGCGGCAGGCCTGTGTCTCGTGTCCTCCGCCGTCCGCGGCAGCCGCACCCTCATCAGTGTGGTGCTGGGCTGCGAGGAGGTCAAGACCGAAACCGGCGGCACCCGGGTGGAGAGCTTTTCCGAGACGGCCCGTATGTTCGACTGGGGCTTTGACAACTTCTCCACCCGTACCGTGCTGGAGGAGAACGAGCTGATCCGCGAGGTGCCTGTGGCCTTGAGCAACGAGGTGTCCACCGTGGCCGTCCACCCCGCCTACACCGCCGAGGCGGTGCTGCCCAACGATCTGGAGCTGAATCAGCTGGAGCGCGTGGTCACGCTGAATGCCGAATCCGTGGACGCCCCCGTGGCCGCCGGCGATGCGCTGGGCAGCATCACCATCCGGTATGACGGCACAGACTATGTGACCGTTCCGCTGCTGGCCGTGGCCGATGTGTCCGCCAGCCGCTTCCTGCTGGCCAAGCGCGCCATTGGGGAGTTCTTCTCCCGCACGCCGGTGAAAATCGCCGTCGTCGTGATATTGCTGCTGGCGGCGGCTGCCTTCGCCTGGTTCCGGCTGTATGGCCGCTCCCGCCGCTACGGCAAGGCCTCCAGCAAGCACTACCGCCATCACGCCTACCGCGGACGCCGCCGCTGAGCCATGGAGCCGTTACATATCCTGTATGAGGACCCGTATCTGGTCCTGTGCGTCAAGCCCGTGGGCGTCCTGTCGGAGGACAGCGAGCAGGGCGCCTGTATGCCCGCCCTGCTACGCCGCCATTATCAGGCGCTGGGCCAGAGCGACCATATTGCCACCGTCCACCGGTTGGACAGGGTCGTGGGCGGCGTCATGCTGTTCTCCCGCCGCCGCGACATCACCGGCAGACTCACCGCCGCCGTAGCGGAGCGCCGCGTCACCAAGGAGTATCTGGCGGTGCTGCGGGGCCATCCGGCGGAGGACTCCGCCACGCTGACGGATCTGCTGTTCCGCGATGCCGCTAAAAACAAAAGCTATGTGGTAAAGCGGATGCGGAAGGGCGTCCGCGAGGCCTCGCTGGACTATACGGTGCTGGGCCGCACCGATGCGCTGTCACTGGTACGCGTCCGGCTCCATACCGGCCGCACCCACCAGATCCGTGTGCAGTTCTCCTCCCGAGGTCTGCCGCTGCTGGGAGACATCCGCTATGGCAGCAAGGCGGACTGCACCGCGGCGCTGTGGTCGTACCACATGGCGTTTCTGCACCCCGTCACCGGCAAGCCGGTGGACGTGACCTGCCCCCCGCCGGATCGCTGGCCATGGAATCTGTTTCCCATTTCCGAATAAAAAGCAGGGCCGCCTCGGCGGCCCTGCTTTTTGTATAAGCAAATATCCCCCCATTCACGGGGGGATATTTGTTTTGCACCCGCTTACAGCAGGCCCAGCAGCAGAAAGCCGATGAAGCTGACGGCTGCTGCGCCGATGGCGTAGGACAGGGCCAGCGGCACGAATACGGAGATGGCGATGGTCATCACCACCCAGCAGCCGCCCACGGTGAAGATGGCATCCGCCATTTTGCGGGTCTTCAGGGCGTAGACAATGAGAAAGGTCAAGGGTGCAAAGGCCGAAAGAACGTGGAGCATGAGGGCTCCCTTACAGGAAGAATTTCTTGTGCAGGCTGCGGCGCAGGGGCTTGCAAACGGCAATGATGAGCAGCATGGCGCCCAGCACCGTACACGCCGCCAGCGGGTAGAAGGACCAGAGGAACGTGTCATGCAGGCGGAAGGTCAGGTTCAGCAGGAACTCCACCAGCACGGCGAAGCCGCCGGACAGCAGCAGCGCGCCGCCGCAGATATACAGTGCGCCGGCGGGGACGTAGCGCAGCAGGGCCACCATGGCCGTGACCAGCACCATGGCCGTACCGGTGACCGGCAGGGCGAAGGTCAGGAACCAGTGGCCATGGGTAGCGAAGTTGATATAAAAGAGGTACAGCCCCAGCACCGCGAAGTCGATGGGCACGAAGATCACGGGATTGGGCCGCCTGAACCACAGGGGCAGCACCACCGTGGTATACAGCAGCAGCAGGCCGCCCACCACAAAGCCGGACCAGACGATGCCGCCGTTGATGCGCCAGTCGCACAGCACGGAGATCACCGCCGGCAGCAGCATCAGCGTAGTGAGCACGAACAGGATACCGGCACGGCTGACCTCCTCCGCCCGGGGGCTGTGGTCGGGGGGATAGGGAGGCTCGCCCTGTCCGCCGGGCAGATCGGGATGAAACACGCGGGTGCCGCAGAGGGGGCAGACCTTCTCGCTGTCGGCCAGCTCCACGCCGCATTTGATACAGTACATAGACCGCTCCTTTCTCGCGTCAGCGCTGGTTGCTCTCCACCTTGACGGGGAGGCCCAGATCCCGCAGTACGCGGTAGAAATGCATCTCCAGCTCCGGCTCTCGGATGCTGCGGATGCAGTTGATATACAGGGTGCCGTTCCAGGTGACCACGCCGCAGTTGTGGGGCGCGGCGGCCTGTACGCCGATGATGAAGTCCATCCGCGTCACATAGGGGGCCATGGCCGCCGGCAGCTGCACGTTGCCCAGATTGGACAGGCACAGGCAGGACTTGCACTCGCCTACCGCATCGAACACGGCCTTCATGGCGATGTTCTTGATGAACAGCGGCATGACCCGCAGCACGGGGGAGCGCTCGCTGGCTACATTGGCAGCGAACTTGGCCCGCATGGTGCGGCGGTTGTTTTCCAGTCCCATACGGTGGTGGATCTCGCCGCACAGCTCGTCAAAGGTGCAGTCCCCCATTCGGGGATCCAGCTCCGGCGTGATGTAGGAGGCAAAGTTTCGCAGAGAGCGGCTGGGAAACAGGGTCCGCAGGTTCACCGGCAGCAGGACCTTCACCGGCTTGCGGCGGCGGGGATCATGCACCTTCTCCGCCTGCAGATCCAGAATAGCCTGCATCATGGCGGCGCACAGCAGCTCCGTGACGGAGACGCCGTGGGCTCTGGCGCAGATGCGGACCTGATCGGCGGGGAGCATCATGGTGATGAGGTTCTTATAGCCGTCCCGCTCCGGCGTACCGGAGAGGTGGTAGGCGGTGGATTCCTTGCGGCTGGCCTTCACGTCGCCGGCATAGCGGAGGAAGCTGTCCTCCAGCTCCTCCGGCGACGGCTCCTCCAGCCGTCCCAGCACACCGTGCTCAGCGGGGATGGCCACGCCGTACTTCTGGGTGAGGTACTCAGCCAGCAGCGTCTTGAGGAAGATCAGGCCGCCGGTGCCGTCGGTCAGGGCGTGGAAAAACTCCACGGCGATGCGGTGGTGGTACACCAGCACACGAAAGGCGCAGCGCCGCACCTCGTGGAACGGGGCGTGGGCCAGCGGGCAGCTTTTTTCCTCCTGAATGGGGGGCGGCTGGGGGATCTCCTCCAGATAGTACCAGAACACGCCGCGGCGCAGGCGCACGGCGATGGAGGGGAAGCGGCGCACCGTCACATCCAGCGCGCTGCGGAGCACCGCCGTGTCCACCGGCTCCGTGAGGGTGGCGGACAGGCGGAAGAAGTTGTTCCAGTTGCGGCGCTTGGCGGCGGGGAAGATCTTGGCGGCGTTGTCCAGCCGCATCCACCGCAGGCTGCTGGCGGGGGAGAGATATTTCGTCAGGAAGTGGTCGATGGACTGGAAATCCTCGTCCATGTTCTCCTCCAGGCAGTACAGCACATAGGCGTGCCAGCGCTCCGGTGCGATGTGGAGCTTGCTGCGGCAGCCGCATTGCAGCAGCCTCTCGTGGAGCATACGGGCGTCGTCCAACATGACCTCGTCGCCGCCGGCGAACAGCAGGGACGGCGGCAGCCCCGTCAGGTCGCCGAACAGCGGCGAGCACAGGGGGTTTGTAGGGTCATCGGTGTAGCACTGGGCGTAGAACGCCAGCAGGGCCTTGGTCATGGAGGGGTCGATGTCCTTATTCTGCTCATAGGAGGCGCCGGAGCCGGTGAGGTCGGTCCAGGGGGAGATGCCGATGAGGCCGCAGGGCAGAGGCATCCCCAGCTCCTTCAGCTTCAGGCACAGGGCATAGATCAAGCCGCCGCCGGCGCTCTCGCCGCACAGCAGGATCTGCTTGGGGCCGTAGCCCTTCTTCAGCAGATAGCGGTAGGCCTCCAGCGCATCGTCCAGCGCGGCGGGGAAGCGATTCTCCGGCGCAAGCCGGTAGGCGGCGCAGAACACGCGGACGCCGCACTCCGAGGCCAACGTAGCGGCAAAGCCCTTGGCGTACTCCAGACTGCCGCAGGTATAGCCGCCGCCGTGGAGGTAGAGGATCACGCCGCTGCGCCGCTGATCCTTGGGCATGACCCACGCCCCCTGAAAGCCCGCAAAGGGGTGGTCCTTGACCAGCACCTCCCGCTTGTGCAGGGCGGTCATCAGCTCGCCCAGCTTGTCCTGTCCCTTGCGGGTGACCTCCAGCGAGCAGCTGGCCACAAAGGGCTTGAAAAAATTCAGTTGTGAGCGGACCAGCTTTGCCGACAGTTCCATAGGTCCCGTTCCTTTCGTGCATTCGATGGTATTTTTCTATGATAGCATTATACCAATTCCGTCAAGAGCTGTAAACAGCAAAGCAGGCGGAGACGCAATGCGTCTCCGCCTGCGGTAAGAGAGGTCAGGCGTCGTAATGGACGTGGAGCAGCTCGTGACACCGCTCCTCGCCGTAATTGGCCAGCATGGCGGTGACGATGGGGTTCTTCTCCGCCCGCTTGAACAGGGCGGAGGCGTCCGTATCGTACAGGCCCTGCTTGCGCTTGCGCTTCACGGCGGTGAGACCGTAGGGCTGGCCCGCGCCGCCCACGCAGCCGCCCTGACAGGTCATGACCTCTACCAGATGGTAAAAGCGTCTGCCTGCCTCAATGTCGGCGATCAGCTCCTTGGCGTGGATAAGACCGTTGACAATGGCGATGTGCAGCTCCTGTCCCTCCACGGTCAGCGTCACCTCGCGGATGGCGCCGTCGCCCCGCAGGTCCGTGACGGACATGGCGCGCAGGGCATTTTTGCTCTTGTCGGGCAGGCAGTGACGCACCACCGCCTCCGCCACGCCGCCGGTGACGCCGTAGATGGCGGCGGCGCCGGAGCCAAGACCGAAGGGAAGATCCGGAGACTCCAGCTCCAGCTCACGGAGCTGGATACCGTCCTCGCGGATCATGTCCACCAGCTCGCGGGTGGTCAGCACCAGATCCACGTCGGGCCGCCCGTTGTGAATGAACTCGGGCCGCGCGGCCTCCATCTTCTTGGCGGTGCAGGGCATGATGGCGATCTGGTAGGTGGTTCGCCCGTCGGCGGCGTCCTTGGCCGCGTACTTGTCGCGGATGACGGCGGCGAACATCTCCATGGGCGACTTGCAGGTGGAGATGTTCCGGAGATACTTGGGATCGTTGAGCTCCAGATACTTGACCCACGCGGGACAGCAGCTGGTGAACATGGGGAAGGGCCCGCCGGCCTTCAGGCGCTGAAGGAACTCCTCCGCCTCGGTGATGGTGGTCATGTCCGCGCCGAAGTTGGTGTCGTACACCTCGTCCACGCCCATGAGCTTCAGCGCCGGAACCAGCTTATCCATGACGTTGAGACCGGCGGGGAGGCCGAAGTCCTCGCCGATGGCCACGCGGACTGCCGGCGCGATCTGGACCACCACGCGCTTCTGAGGGTCGTGGATGGCCCGCCATGCCGTGCCGATCTGATCGTTGACGGTGATGGCGCCGGTGGTGCAGACGGCGGCACACTGGCCGCAGCCCACGCACTTGGTCTCGCCCAGCTTCTTGTCGAAGGCGGGCATGATCTGCAGCTCGCTGCCGCGGAAGGCAAAGTTCAGAATGCCCTGTCCCTGCAGCTCCTCGCAGACACGGACACAGTCTCCGCAGAGAATGCACTTATTGGGGTCGCGGAACACCGCGTAGCTGGAGTAGTCCTTTTCATACTGAGGACGGGTGTTGGGAAAACGGATGTGCCGCACGCCGAACCGCTGGGCCAGCTCCTGCAGCCGGCAGTTGCCGCTTTTGGCGCAGGTGGTGCAGGAGCAGTCGTGAGCCGCCAGCAGCAGCTCCAGGATCATCCGGCGATGCTTCAGCAGCTTGGCGGTGTTGGTGCGGATCTCCATGCCGTCACGGGGCTCCATGGAGCAGGAGGCGTCCAGCTTACCGGTCTTCACATCCTCCACCATGCACATCCGGCAGGCGCCGTGGACCGACAGCTCGGAATAGTAGCAGAACGTGGGAATGTCGATACCGGCCTTGCGGATCACGGCCAGTACGTTTTTCTCCCCGTCGAACGGCACGCGCTGGCCGTCCACGATCATGATACCCTTTGCCATGGCTCACTCCTCCTCAATGGCGTCGATAGCGCCGAACGGGCAGGCGCCCCAGCAGGCGCCGCAGTGGATGCACTTCTCGTTGTCGATGGTATAGGGCATACGGAGCTGGCCGCTGATGGCGTCCATGGGACAGTTCCGCGCGCACTTGCCGCAGCCCTTGCACAGATCGGCCTTGATCTCCAGACGGCGCTTGCGCCCGTTGCAGATGGGACAGTGACGGTCCACCACATGGCGCAGGTAGTCCTGCCGGAAGTTTTGCAGCGTGCTCATCACCGGCTTGCAGGCCGTCTGGCCCAGACCGCACAGGGCCGTGTCGGTGATGGTGTCCGACAGGGACTCCAGCAGCTCCAGATCCTCCATGGTGCCCTCGTTGGCGATGATGCGCTCCAGCGTTTCCAGCATCCGCTTGGTGCCCTCGCGGCAGGGAGTGCATTTGCCGCAGCTCTCATTGCGGGTGAAATGCATGAAGAAGCGGGCCACCTCCACCATGCAGGTGTCCTCGTCCATGACCACCAGACCGCCGGAGCCGATGATGGCCCCCAGCTTCTTCAGGGAGTCGAAGTCCATGGGCACGTCCAGATGGGCCTCGGTGAGACAGCCGCCGGAGGGGCCGCCGATCTGTACGGCCTTGAATTTCTTGCCGTCGGGAATGCCGCCGCCGATGTCGAAGATGACCTCCCGCAGGGTGGTGCCCATGGGGACCTCCACCAAACCGGTGTTCACCACATTGCCGGTGAGGGCGAAGGTCTTGGTGCCGGAGCTGCTCTCCGTGCCGATCCCCTTATACCACGCGGCGCCCTTGCGGAGGATGCCCGGGACGTTGGCAAACGTCTCCACGTTGTTGAGGACCGTGGGCTTGCCCCACAGGCCCTGATCCACTGTGCGGGGCGGCTTGACCCGGGGCATTCCCCGCTTGCCCTCGATGGAGGCGGTCAGGGCGCTGCCCTCGCCGCAGACGAAGGCGCCGGCGCCGCGGTTGATATGGATATGGAAGCAGAAGCCGCTGCCCATGATGTCGTCGCCCAGCAGGCCGGCCTCCATTGCCCTGTCGATGGCGGTCTGGAGCCGCTTGACGGCCAGCGGGTACTCGGCGCGGACGTAGATATAGCCCTCGCCGGCGCCGGTGGCCACGCCGGCGATCATCATGCCCTCCAGCACGGAATGGGGATTGCCCTCCATGATAGAGCGATCCATGAACGCGCCGGGGTCGCCCTCGTCGCCGTTGCAGACCACATATTTCACATCGGACACGTTGCGGCGCACGCTTTCCCACTTGCGTCCGGCGGGGAAGCCGCCGCCGCCGCGGCCACGCAGGCCGGAGTCGGAGATCTCTTTACAGATATCGACGCCGGTCATGTCAAACAGCGCCTTCTCAAAGGCGCTGTAACCGCCCTTGGCAATGTACTCGTCCAGATCCTCGGCGTCGCTGGTGCCGCAGCTGGCCAGCACCACGCGGTGCTGCTTTTTATAGAAAGGGATATCCTCCTGACGGGGATAGGATACGCCGTCACGCTGATAGGTGAGCCGTTCGATGATCTCACCGCGCAGCACCGTCCTCTCCACGATCTCGCAGCAGTCCTCGGGCTTGACATGGATGTACATGACGCCCAGCGGCTCGATATGGACCAGCGGCCCCATCTCACAAAAGCCGTGGCAGCCGCTCATCTTGACGTGGAGGCTCTTTTCCTCGCCGCTGTGCTCCGTCAGGCCCACATACACCGACAGGCCACGACGCTCGCATTCCTGCCGCATGGTCTCGTAGACCTTCAGGGAGCCGCCGGCGATGCAGCCGGTGCCCGCGCAGATCAGGACGTTCACCGCGTCGCGGCTGCGGCGCAGGGCCTCCTCCGCCCGCTCCCGTCTGGTGCGGAAGCCGTCTCTTGTCAGGATGCTCATTGTGCCGCCTCCTTCCCGCGGAGCCGGTCCAGCTCCGCCAGCGCCGTCTCCGGCGTCATTTTGGCGTATACCTCGCCGTCGATGGTCATAGCGGGAGCCAGGCCGCAGGCCCCCAGACAGGCCACCGTCTCCAGCGTGAACACGCCGTCGGCGGAGGTTTTCTTCTTGCCCTCCAGCTTCAGATACTCATAGATGGCGTCATAGATGGGGCCGGACTTCCGGACGTGACAGGCCGTGCCGTCACAGACCTTGATGATATGCTTCCCCTTGGGCTCCAGCGAAAAGTTTTCATAGAACGTGGCCACGCTGTATACCTGGGATACGCTGATGTGCAGCAGCTCCGCCACCAGCGTCATGTTCTCCTCGCTGAGATAATTCTCCGCAGCCTGAATGTCTTGCAGAATGGCGATGAGCTGTGCGCTGTCACCGCCGTGGGCCTGCACGATCCGGGCCGTCCTCTCCTCCTCGGGTCTCATACTGTTTCCTCCTCAATTTGTCAGTCCCTTCCGTGGACCGTGTCAGGAAATCGTTAATTTTCTGACACTCTATCCTGTACTTTACCATATCGGAACCGCCGCTTCAACCAAAAAAGAGAATTATTTCTCACTGTGAAAACTTTCTCCCCTTTGCACAAAAACAGGTGAAAAGTTTGACAAAACCGACACTTGACAAGGGCGCAAAAAAGCGCGGGAGCCGTGGAGGCTCCCGCGCCGGCGGATGGGTTCATTCCTTGGTGTGGACGTTGATGAATTCCGCCCGCAGCTTGGAGTAGAGGATGGTCTGGCTGCTGTACAGGCCGCAGTAGCCGGAGATCACATAGCTGATGGCGCAGGCCATGGCGAAGTACAGCATCCCCTCGGCGCCGAACAGCTCCACGCTCAGGACCACCGAGGCGATGGGGCAGTTCACCGCGCCGCAGAACACGGCCACCAGCCCGATGGCGGCGGTGAAAGCGGGGGGCAGGCCCAGCAGTGTGCCGATCCAGCAGCCGAAGGCGGCGCCCACAAAGAAGGAGGGGACTACCTCGCCGCCCTTGAAGCCGCAGCCGATGGTGACAGCGGTGAACAGCAGCTTCCACAGCCACGCCAGGCTGTCGGCCCGGCCCTCCAGCGCGCGGGAGATCACGTCCATGCCCGCACCGTTGTAGTCGTTGGTGCCCAGCAGCAGCGTCAGGGCCAGAATGACCGCGCCGCCTGCCGCCGCCCGCAGGTAGCTGTTTTTTACCAGCCGTGCCGCCAGATGCTCCGTAATGTGGAGACCGCGGCAGAACAGGATGCTCACCAGCGCGCAGAGAATGGCCAGCACCACCACCAGCAGCATGGTCCATGCGTCCAGCGGCGGCATGGCTACGGTGAAGCGGGTGGGAGGCACGCCCATCAGCAGGGAGACGAGGTAGCCGGTCATGGCGGCGGTGATGCAGGGGATCAGCCCCGCGTAGTACAGCACGCCCACGCTGATGACCTCCAGTGCGAACACGGTGGCGGTCAGAGGCGTACCGAACAGAGCGGAGAAAACGCCGCTCATGCCGCACAGCGTGGCCAGCGGCAGATCCTTCTCGCCTAATTGCAGCAGCTTGCCGGTGCGGTAGCCGATGCCGCCGCCGATCTGGAGCGCCGCGCCCTCGCGGCCGGCGCTGCCGCCGCACAGGTGCGTAATGACGGTGGCCACAAAGATCAGCGGCACCAGCAGCACCGGTATGTCGGAGCCGAAATGCACGGATTCGATGACGGCGTTGGTGCCCTTTCCCTCCAGACGGCACAGGCGGTACAGCCCCACGATCACAAGACCGCCCAGAGGCAGGAGATACAGGACCCACGGGTGGGCCAGACGCAGCTCGGTGGCATAGTTCACGCCCAGATGGAACAATGCGCCCACCAGCCCGCCGACGCCGCCCACCAGGCCGCCCACCACGATCCATTTCAGCAGCGTCGATGCGTACAGTCCCGCATGAGAAGCATATTGCCGCAGCCGCTCCATATCCTTCACCGCCTTTTCGCTTTCTTTCGTGAAATTGTAGTATACCATGTTACGAAGGGGCTGTCAAACCGTCGGAACGGGTGCAGACTTTCTTTGCGTGAGGCTGAAAATCTTTTAGTTTTCCTGACATATTTTCATTTTCCCTGTTGATTCCGCCGCCGCTTTGCCGTATACTATGAAGCAGCAAGGAAAACCGGGCAAAGAGGAACAACCACAATCATATACAAAACAGGAGGAAAACCAAATGAAATACGGTCGTACTTTCAATTTCTCCGCCGGCCCCGCCATGATGCCGGAGCCTGTTCTGGAGGAGATCCGCGATGAGATGATGAACTACCGCGGCAGCGGTATGTGCGTCATGGAGATGAGCCACCGCTCCAA